>NZ_JAEMRD010000107.1 GCF_016463485.1 Brevundimonas sp. | reverse complement strand
CAGAGACCCCCATGTCCGACACCCTGGAACGCGTCCGCAAGATCGTCATCGACCATCTGGACGCCGATCCCGACAAGGTCACCGAAAAGGCCAGCTTCATCGACGACCTGGGCGCCGATTCGCTCGACAACGTCGAACTGGTCATGGCCTTTGAAGAAGAATTCGACATCGAGATTCCCGATGACGCCGCCGAACACATCCAGACGGTCGGCGACGCCGTGAAGTTCATCTCGGAAAAGACCGCCGCCTGATTTCAGGCGTCCGATCTGAAAAGATCACGGGCTTTTGAAGTGGCCGCCCGGCGCTCCTAGCGGAGTCGCCCGGCGGCCACTATCGTTTCAGCCTCACGATTCTGGAGTGGAGCGCCCTCATGCGCCGTGTCGTCGTCACCGGTCTTGGTCTGGTCACCCCTCTGGGCACGGGTGTCGAACACACGTGGAAGGGTATCGTCGAAGGACGGTCGGGCATCGGCCCGATCACGAACTTCGACACCGAAGGCTATGCCTGCACCATCGCGGGCGAGATCCCCAGCGTGGATGGACGCGGCGGGGGTGGCCCCGGCGTGCCCGGCAGCTTCGATCCTGACGCCATCATGTCGGCCAAGGACAGGAAGCGCGTCGACGACTTCATCCTGTACGGCATCGCCGCCGCCGACGAGGCCCTGGCCGACGCCGGCTGGAAGCCGGAGAGCGACGAGGACAAGGAACGCACCGGGGTCATGATGGGCTCCGGCATCGGCGGCCTGGGTCCCATCGCCGAGACCTCGCTGATCCTGCGGGACCAGGGCCCGCGCCGCGTCAGCCCCTTCTTCATTCCGTCGTCCCTGATCAACCTGGCCAGCGGCCAGATCTCGATCCGCCACGGCCTCAAGGGCCCGAACCACGCCGTGGTCACGGCCTGCGCCTCCGGCGTCCACGCCATCGGCGACGCGGCCCGGATGATCATGCTCGACGACGCCGACGTCATGGTCGCGGGCGGAGCGGAGGGCTCGATCGTGCCTCTGGGCATCGCCGGCTTCCTAGCCTGCAAGGCTCTTTGCACCGCCTATAACGACACCCCGGAAAAGGCCTCGCGTCCCTATGACCGCGACCACTCGGGCTTCGTGATGGGGGAGGGCGCGGGGGTCGTCATCCTCGAGGAATACGAACACGCTGTGGCGCGCGGGGCCAAGATCTACGCCGAGGTCATCGGTTACGGCATGAGCGGCGACGCCTATCACATCACCGCCCCCTCCGAGGACGGCGACGGGGCCTATCGCGCCATGAAGGCGGCGGTGAAGCGGGCCGGGATCGAGGTCACCGACATCGACTACGTCAACGCCCACGGCACCTCGACCATGGCCGACTGGATCGAACTGCGCGCCGTCGAAAGGCTGGTCGGCGACCATGCCAAAGACATGGCCATGTCCTCGACCAAGTCCATGACCGGTCACCTGCTGGGCGCTGCCGGGGCCATCGAGGCGGTGTTCAGCATCCTGGCCATCCGCGACCAGATCGCCCCCCCGACCATCAACCTCGACGATCCCGAGTTCGAGACCGCCATCGACCTGGTCCCGCACAAGGGCAAGCCGATGGAGATCGACGTCGCCATGTCGAACTCGTTCGGCTTCGGCGGCACCAACGCCTCGATCATCTTCCGCAAGGTGAGCTAGGTGTTCGGCCGCCGGGACGGGATCAAGGGGCCGGCACCCCAGCGGCCCCGGTCTCCGGGGCACAGGGGCAAGCGGTCCGGCGTTGTGGCGGCCCTGCTGGCGGCCTCGGCGACCTTCAGCCTGTTCCTGATCGCCCTGCTGGCCTGGGGCTGGAGCGTCTACTATGCGCCGGGCCCCTCGGCGCGTCAGGGTGACAGCACCATCGTCACCCTGCCCAGCGGCTCGGGCGTCTCGGCCATCGCGGCGCGTCTCAAGAGCGCGGGCGTGATCCGCTCGACGGACATGTTCAAGGCCGCCGCCACCCTGACCGGGGCCGACCGTCGCCTGCGCGCAGGCGAATACCGCGTTCCGAACAAGGCCTCCCTGCGCGCCGTTCTTGCCTTGCTGACCAACGGCCGGGTGGTGCGCCATTTTGTGACCATCCCCGAGGGCTGGTCCTCGGCCCAGGCCGTGGACATCCTGAACAAGGAATCCGTCCTGACCGGCGCCGTCGAAACCGTTCCCGCCGAGGGCAGTCTGTGGCCCGAGACCTATGAGGTCGCGCGCGGCGAGACCCGTGCCTCCGTGGTGCTGCGCATGCAGCGCGCCATGACCGAAAACCTGGCCCGGCTGTGGTCTGCGCGCTCACCGATGACCGTCGTGACCTCGCCCGAAGAGGCCGTGATCCTGGCCTCCATCGTCGAGAAGGAGACGGGACTGGCCGCCGAGCGTCCGCGTGTAGCCGCCGTGTTCTCGAACCGGATCCGCATCGGCATGCGGCTGGAGAGCGACCCGACCATCGTCTACGGCATCACGAAAGGCCGCCCGCTGGGGCGCGGCATCCGCCAGTCGGAGCTTCAGGCCGACACCGGCTACAACACCTATCTGATCGACGGATTGCCCCCGACGCCGATCGCCAATCCGGGTGTCGATGCGATCCGGGCCGTGCTCAATCCGCCGCGCTCCACCGACCTGTTCTTCGTCGCCGACGGGTCGGGCGGTCACGCCTTCGCCTCGAATTATGAACAGCACCAGTTGAACGTGCTGCGCTGGCGCGAGATCGAACGTCGCAAGGCGGGTCTGCCGCCCGGCGCGACACCGCCTGCGGCCCCCGGCGCTCTGGCCCCCGGCACCGCGCCGGAAACCCCCGTACCGGCCCCGGCCCCGATCACGGGTCAGGCCGTCATCACCATGCAGGCCCCGGGCGCCGTCACCCCGGCGCGCGCCCTTCGCCCGGCCCAGCCCGCCACAGCCCCACGATGAGCGCGATCTCCGGCATGACCGGCTTCGGCCGGGCCGACGGCGCGCTGGACGGCTGGACCTGGTCTGTCGAGGCCCGTTCGGTCAACGGCCGCAACCTCGAGGTTCGGTTTCGCGGCCCGAACGGCTTCGACAATCTCGAACGCCTCGCCAAGGCGGCGGCGCAGGCCCGCCTCAGCCGGGGTCAGGTCACCCTGGGCGTTCAGGCCAGGCGCAGCGATGCCGGCGCGGCCGCCGTTCGGGTCAACGAAGCCGTCCTGGCCCGCTATCTCGAGATCGCCAACGCCCTGGCCGAACAGGGCACCACGCCACCTTCGGCAGACGGCCTGCTGGCCCTGCGCGGCGTGCTGGACGTGCCCGACGATGACGTCGAAGACCTGGAGGCCCGCGCTCCCGTCGAGGCCGCCATGGCCGCGACCATCGAACAGGCGCTGGACGCCCTGAAAATGTGCCGCGAACGCGAGGGCGAACAGCTGACCCCCGTGATCACCGCCTTCATCGACCGCATCGAGACCCTGACCCGGGCCGCCGAGGGCGAGGCCTCGGCCCAGACTTTGCACGTCCGTGATCGATTCGCCCGCCGCATGACCGAGCTGGCACCCGACGCACCGGGTCTCGAAGACCGCATCTTCCTCGAAGCCGCCGCCCTGGCCACCAGGGCGGACGTGCGTGAGGAGTTGGATCGGCTGTCCGCCCATGTCGCCTCGGCCCGCCAACTGTTGCTGGAACCCCCCGCCGGCCGCAAACTCGACTTCCTGATGCAGGAGTTCATGCGCGAAGCGAACACCCTGTGCTCGAAATCGGCTACGACGCCGCTCACCGCCGTCGGGCTCGAGCTCAAGGCGACCATCGAGCAACTTCGCGAACAGGTTCAGAATGTCGAATGATCGTACGCCCCGCCGGGGCGTCCTGCTGATCGTGGCCAGCCCCTCGGGCGCGGGCAAGACCAGCCTGTGCCGCCGCCTGATGGCCGATCATGGTGGGCTGGAACTGTCGATCTCGATGACCACGCGCGGCATTCGCCCGGGCGAGGTCGCCGATCGCGACTATCATTTCGTGACGCCCGAAGAGTTTCAGGCCCTGATCGACGCCGACGCCTTCCTGGAATGGGCCGACGTCCACGGGGCCCGCTACGGCTCCCCGCGCGCCCCCATCGACAAGGCCCTGTCCGAAGGTCGCGACGTTCTGTTCGACATCGACTGGCAGGGGGCCCGACAGGTCGCCGAGAAATGCCCGGAGGACGCCGTCCGCGTCTTCATCCTGCCCCCCAGCCTGGCCGAACTGCGTCGCCGCCTCGTGACCCGCTCGCAGGACGCCGAGGACGTCATCGAACGCCGCATCGCCAACGCCAAGGGCGAGATCGAGCACTGCGACCAGTTCGACTACGTCTTCGTCAACGACGACTTCGACCGCAGTTACGCCGAACTGGCTCACATCTATCACGCCGAACGCAGTGCGCGTTTCCGAAACACCTGGGTCGAGGACTACCGGGACGGGCTGCTGGCGGAGGACGTTTGAACCCCGGCTCCTTCTCCCATCGGGAGAGGGGCGCACCACCCTACAGCGACGTATCCATCGGCAGCACCGGCGCTTCCCTCAGTAGCACGATCGCGATCCGCCGGTTGCCGGCCAGGGACGGATCGTCGGGGTACAGCGGATCGGACCCCGCCTTGCCTGCCACCGAATAGACCCGGTCGCCGTCGACCCCCGCCGTCTGCAGGATCTGGCGCGACGCATTGGCCCGCTCGGCCGACAGCGGCCAGTCGGTCGCCACCGAGGCCCGACCCGACCCCGCCACGGCCGAGGTGTGGCCGGTGATCGAAATCCGGTTGGGCAGGCGGTTGATGACGCTGGAGATCGCGCGCAGCAGCACCTGTGCGCGGGCGTTGGGTCGGGCCGAGTTCTGTTCGAACATCGAGCGGCCTTCCTGATCGACCAGCTGGATACGCAGGCCCTCGGGCGTCTGGTCGATGATCATCTGTTTCGACAGTTCGGCCAGTTCCGGCATCCGCTGCATGGCCTGACGCAGGGATTCGGCCGCGCTCTGGAACTCGGCGGCCTCGCGGCGCGCGATCTCGGCGCGCAGGGCCTCGTCGCTGGCCGAGGCGACGTTCTGGCTCTGGCCGGCGTCCGGGGGGACGTCCTGCGGGGCCTCGGGCGCCATCTGTTGCAGCACCGACATCGAGCCCGAGCTCTTGGCACCGTCGTCACCCAGGGATGTGCCGCCCAGGATTCCGCCGGACCCCGAGGTCGTCTGGGACACGCTGGCAGGCGCGAAATATTCGGCGATACCGCGCTTCTGCTCCGGGTCGGTCGTGTTGATCAGCCACATCAGCAGGAAGAAGGCCATCATCGCGGTCACGAAGTCGGCATAGGCGACCTTCCAGGCACCGCCGTGGTGGCCGCCGCCGACCACCTTCTTGACCTTCTTGATGATGATCGGGCGATCGCTCGCGGACATTCGTCGGTAGCTCTCTGTTAAGGCTGTTTCGTCATCGCAGCCTGACGTTAAGAAGGCGTTTGCGATGTTTCGCATCGACGCAAAACGGTTCGGAGCTCGCTGATGCTCGCCACGCTCGCCTTCCTCCTGGCGTTTCAGGCCGTGTCCCAGATCGAGGTTCCGACCCGGCCGCCGACGCCGCTGGAACAGGTGCCGAACGTGGCGGTGATCCCCTATGAGATCCGGGGCGACCTGGCCCTCGGCTTGCGCCGGTCGATGGACGAACTTGGTCCAATGACCTCGAATGGGATCCGCGTCCCGGTGCGGACCCAGTGGCGGAATCAGGTCCGCTGGTCCAACGACGCGAACGGCTGCCTGCCGCAGACATCTCAAATGACCTGGCAGATCGAAACGACGGTGCCCGCCATCGCTGCCGACGCCGAGGCCGGGCCTCGGATGCGCGCCCGCTTCGACCGCTATCGCCAACAACTGGACGCCTTTGAATATGGACGCGCGGTGCGCATCAACGCCGGCATGGAGGCGACTCTGGCGGCGATGCGCGCGGCCGCGGACTGTGACGGCCTGATCGAGGCGCGCCGGGCGGGCGAGGCGGCGATCGTTCAGGCCAACCGCGACTACGACCTTGCCACCGCCCGGGCGCGCCGCAACATGCGGCCGCTGCAATGACGGCGAATTCCTGCAACCGACGGCTCGCACACGGCCGCGATCCGGGCTAGGTCGGGCGGGTGAGCCTGGAACCCCCGCCCGAACACCCCGCCGCCGATGTGGCCGCCTATCGCCGGGCGCTCGGAGCCTTCGCGACCGGAGTTTGCATCGTCACGGCCGACAGCCCGGCGGGGCCGCTGGGGATCACCATCAACTCCTTCACCTCGGTGTCCCTGACGCCGCGTCTGGTGCTGTGGTGCCTGGATGAGCGCTCGGACCGCTGGCCCGTCTTCGCCGCCGCCGAGACCTTCGCCATCCATATGCTGCCGTCCTCCGACAAGGCCCTCGCCGGTCGCTTTGCCAAGGGGGTCTCGGTGCTGGACCCGCACGAGTTCGTCCGCCCCGACGACGGCCCGCCCTGTCTGCCCGAAGCCCTGGCGCGTCTGGAGTGCGTGACCCACGACCGCATCCAGATGGGCGACCACCTGATCATCGTCGGCCGGGTCACCCGGTTCGAGGACTGGGGCGGCGAGGCCCTGACCTATTTCCGGGGCCGCTACGGCGTGGCGACCGAACCGCAGGCCTGAGGGACACGGACATGAAGATCGCATTCGCCGGCCTGGGCGTCATGGGCGCACCGATGGCTCGTCACCTGGTCGCGGCCGGGCATGACGTCACCGGCTTCAACCGCACGCCCGCCAAGGCTCAGGCCTGGGCCGAGGCCAACGGCGCTGGCTGGGTCCCGACCGTGGCTGAGGCCGCTGCGGGCACCGATCTGTTCATCCTCTGCGTCGGCAATGACGACGACGTCCGCGCCGTGGTGACCGAGGCCCTGCCGCATCTGGCCCCCGGTGCCGTCATCGTCGACCACACCACCACCTCGGCCACGGTCGCCCGCGACATGGCCACGCTCGCCGCCGACAGCGGCCGGTCCTTCATCGATGCCCCGGTCTCGGGCGGTCAGGCGGGTGCCGAGAACGGCCAGCTCAGCGTCATGGCCGGCGGTGACGCAGCCGCCCTGGCCCGCGTCGAGCCCGCCGTCATGGCCTATTCCAAGGCGATCAAGCACATGGGCCCCGCAGGGTCGGGCCAGCTGACCAAGATGGTCAACCAGATCGCCATCGCCGGCGTCGTCCAGGGCCTGGCAGAGGCCATCCATTTCGCCCGGAGCGCGGGCCTCGACACCGACGCCGTCTATGACGCGGTCTCCAAGGGCGCGGCCCAGTCCTGGCAGATGGACAATCGCTGGAAGACCGCCGCCGCCGGCCAGTTCGACTTCGGCTTCGCCGTCGACTGGATGCGCAAGGACCTGGGTCTGGTGCTGGACGAAGCCCGGGCCAACGGCGCGCGTCTGGACATGACCGCACTCGTCGATAGCTACTATGCCGAGGTTCAGGCCCTGGGCGGTGCCCGCTGGGACACCTCCAGCCTCAAGGCGCGACTGGTTCCGTAGCGACCTGTCGCGTCGCCGACACGATCACCACACGCGGCTCAAGAAACTGGCCGCGCATGAAGCCTTCGCCCTCGGTCGGCGAGGTCGGTGCGACCAGCACGGCGCGCGCCACCTCCATCCCCTCGACCACCCGGCCGAACACCGCATAGCCCAACGGATCGACCGAGAACGGCCGCCCGGCGTCATAGGACGGCGTCGCTCCGATCGAGATGAAGAAGTCGCCCGTCGCCGTGCCCGGATCGTGGCGCGCCATCGACACGGCTCCATCGACATGGACCAGACCCGTCTGCGTCGTCGGCTCGTGCGCAATGGGTGGCAGGGTGCGCACCGGGTCATAGTTGGTGCCGCCCTGGACCAGCCCCATCCCCGGTGCCGACTTCATCGCGCGATAGAAGGTCGCCCCGTCGAACCGGTGCTCGTCGACATAGCGCAGGAAGTTCGCCCCGGTGATCGGCGCCTTGACGTCGTTTACCTCGATCACGATCCGCCCGGCCGAGGTCTCCAGCACGACGCGGGGCAGGGGCGGCGCCGAGGCCTCCTGCGCCACGGCGAGGATCGGCCAGGCCAGCGCCGTGATCAGCGCGATGATGAGGGAGACGAGCGGGCGTCTGGGCATGGGCTGTTCTCGGGCTTCCATCGGCCGGCGTCCGGTTGATCCGGTCCGGCCGACGTGCAGGATAGCCGCGTCGGCGACCGCCCGCGAGTAAAGGACGACCATGCGTATCGTGTTGATGGGGATATTGCTCGCGCTGTGGACCGCCCCGGCCTCTGCCAAGACCACCCCGACCTGGGCGCCCGCCGAGAGCGACTATGTCGGCGGCCCCTTGAACACCACCTCGGGCGCCGTCCTGCCCGAACTGAAGATGCACTACCGCACCCTGGGCGCACCGGTTCGCAATGCCGAGGGCCGGGTGACCAACGCCGTCCTGCTGCTGCACGGCACCGGCGGCACGGGTGCCCAGTTCCTGTCGCCCCAGTTCGCGACCGAGCTGTTCGGCCCCGGCCAGCCACTGGATACGACCCGCTATTTCATCATCATGCCCGACAACCTTGGTCACGGCCGGTCGAGCAAACCCAGCGACGGCCTGCGGGCCCGCTTTCCGGAATACGGCTATGCCGACATGGTCGAGGCCCAGCGGCGGATGCTGGTCGAGGGGCTGAAGGTCGATCACCTGCGGCTGATCCTGGGGACCTCGATGGGCTGTATGCACGCCTTCGTCTGGGGCGAGACCCATCCCGACTTCGCCGACGCCCTGATGCCCCTGGCCTGCCAGCCGACCGCCATCGTCGGCCGCAACCGGCTGTGGCGCACCATGCTCAGGGACGCCATCCGCGCCGACCCGGCCTGGGCGGGCGGGGACTATGTCGAACAGCCGGTCCAGGGCCTGCGTTCGGCCGTCGATCTGCTCGTTCTGGCCGGCGGCGCGGTCATGCCCATGCAACAGGATCTGGCGACGAAGGACGCCGTCGACGCCTTCGCCCGCACCCAGATGGAGCGCCGCTTGCCCGCGCTCGACGCCAACGACCTCTGGTATCAGGTCAATGCCTCGTGGGATTACGATCCGTCCGCGAACCTGGAGCGGATCACGGCACCCGTCACCTGGATCAACTCGGCCGACGACTTCATCAATCCGCCGGAGCTGGGCCTGTCGGAACGGTTCGCACCCCGCATCGCCGATGGCCGCTACCGCCTGATCCCCAACAGCGTCGGCGGCAAGGGCCACGGAACCCACACCTGGGCCACCTTCTGGAAGGCCGATCTGGTCGAGCTTCTGGCCAGATCAGAACCCTGAGGGATCAGCCCGCCGCGGCCAGGGCGGGACTGTGGAGCGACAGCAGGGGCAGGGCCGTGATGGGCCACGATCGCCCCCCGACCGGTTCGCTCTGGATCCGGCAGATGCCCGGACCCGACAGGAAGGCGATCCGTAGTTCGATCGCCAGCTCGCGCTCGGTCCGGAAGCGGATATTGGTCACCCCGGCCGCGATCTTGCGGCGTCGATAGTCCTGGCCGTGGCTTGCAAAACGCCTGAGCGCGGCCAACCGCACGTCGGGCTTCGCCTCGGGCAGCATCAGGGTGACGCTGGTGACCGCCCGTTCGGCCAGTTGCTGGATCTGGAAATCCGGATCGCGGGTACACAGGTCGACCGCCCCGAATATGGCTTCCAGTGCGCCTGTCACGGTGCTCAGCGCCTGATAGGTCGGTGACCGCGGCACGTCATAGACCGTCGCGGTCAGCCGGTTCCGCATCTCCCGGGGCAGGATGCCGGCCAGCTCCAGCCACGCCGCCCGCGCGCTGGGGCGGACCAGGGCGGAGAAGGAGACCGGCACGAACAGCTGGGCCGTGACCTGAAAATCCACCAGATATCTCAGGGCCGTCATGACGCAGGCCGCATCGAATGCCTCGGCGTCCTCTGGCCGGTGTTCGTCCCCGTCGACCATGCTGTAGTAGGTTGCCGCGCCCACGGGCGTGCAACTCAGCACATCGCCGATGAAGGCCTCGCCTACCGGAAAATAGACACCCTGGGCACCGTCCACCGTGGGGCCGAACCGCAAGGCCTCGGCGACCGGTGCGCTGACCGGCGCTTCCGGCACATCGACCAGCGAGCCGTCGGCGGCGATGCGGCGCAGCCGCCCCCCGGCCGGAAGCCCGCTCGGATCCTGCATGGCCGCCAGCACGTCGTCGGCCGAGTATCCCGCAAAGGCGTCGATCGCGTCGGCGTCGCCTTCGAACAGCATCAGCTTCACCGCATCCTCGACCCCCGTCCCGAACAGCCGCTCCTGCAGCTCCTGCGACAGATGGGCCAGCTCGACGGTGTCCAGCGCCTCGGCCCGGGGATCGGTCAGCTTGTAGGCATAGAAGTTCAGCTGTTCCGCCAGCCGGGGAAAGGTCCAGCGGACCTCAAGAAAGATGTTGGCGTATTTGGCCACCAGCGGACCCAGGGCCTCGGCCGGCACATCCGTCCGGTTTCCGTCCAGCAAGACCCTCAGGCACGCAATCGCCGCCATGTTCCACCTCACGCCACACCGTCTTCTGGCGCGTGGAGGTGAAGATTCGGGAAAGGCGGATCAGCGGGCGAGCAACCTCGCCGCCTTGGGTGCGAAATAGCTGAGCACCCCGGCGCAGCCTGCGCGCTTGAACCCGTGCAGGGTCTCCAGGATCGCCCGGTCCTCGTCCAGCCAGCCGTTGGCGATGGCCGCCTGCATCATCGAATACTCGCCCGACACCTGATAGGCGAAGGTCGGCACCTTGAAGGTGTCCGCCACGATCCGCACGATATCGAGGTATGGCATCCCCGGCTTGACCATGACGGCGTCGGCCCCCTCGGCGATGTCCATGGCCACCTCGCGAAGCGCCTCGTCGGCGTTGGCATAATCCATCTGATAGGTCTTCTTGTCGCCGCTCAGCATCTTCGCCGACCCCACCGCATCCCGGTACGGGCCATAGAAGGCCGAGGCGAACTTGGCCGCATAGGACAGGATCATCGTGTCGTGAAACCCGTTGGCCTCCAGCGCTTCGCGGATCGCCTGCACCCGGCCGTCCATCATGTCGGAGGGGGCCACGATGTCGGCCCCCGCATGGGCCTGGATGAAGGCCTGTTCGGCCAGCCGTTCCAGGGATGCATCGTTCAGGATACGCCCGTCCTCGACCACCCCGTCGTGGCCGTGGTCGGTATAGCAGTCCAGCGCCACGTCACACATGACGCCCACTTCGGGCGCTGCGTCCTTGATCGCCTTGATGCAGTCGGGGATCAGGCCGTCCGGGTCGGTCGCGCCGGTCCCGATCGCATCCTTGGTCGAGGCCTCCACATTGGGAAACAGGGCTACGGCAGGAATGCCCAGCGACCGCGCCTCGACGGCGGCCTCGGCGGCGGCCTTGGGCGACAGGCGGAACACCCCCGGCATCGACGGCACGGCCACGCGATCCTCGGCCCCGTCATGCACGATCAGCGGCCAGATCAGATCGGCGGGGGTCAGCGTCGTCTCGGCCACCAGCCGGCGCACCCAGGGGCTGGCGCGCAGCCGGCTGGTGGCCGAGATCTTCATCAATACCGGCTCCAACCAGCACGCCT
>NZ_JAEMRD010000106.1 GCF_016463485.1 Brevundimonas sp. | reverse complement strand
GTGTGCGGGGGGTTAACGGGGGCGGTTGGTGTTTGGGGCGGCATCGCACAGATTGCCTGGCTGCAACGCCCATGTTCCGAGCTTCGACACGTCGAGGACGGGCCATGGCGAGGGGCGCGGGGTCAAGTGTTCGTAACGAAGAGCGTCTCGAGCATCGCCACCACCACAGGCAGCGGTATAGCTCCCCCGATCGCGCCATTGACCACCCGCATCACGCTCGAAAAGCACGATGGCGAACTGGTGAGCCATCAGAACGTCGTCTTGACCGTCATTGTTGAGGTCCATGAGGCGGGCCACGCATCCGCCCTGACGCCCTGTACAATTGCGCATGGCCTCCGACGCGGGACCGGAGGGTCCGAAGGGCGAAGCGGTACCTTCTGGAAGCATCTCTATTGCAATGGAGGCTGCCAGCCTTTCATCGTCTGAAATGCCTGCGGTCTGAATATCAATCCGCGCGCCCGCCGCGCGGCGCGCGATCTCAGGATCGTTCGAGCGTTTGAGCGCTTCCAGCGCCTTCTCCCCCGCCTTGCCGCTTCCATTCGCCAGGAACCCATAGTCGAACTTGTCCGCCGCCACCTTGCCGCTCTCCAGCCGCTTCACCTGATCCGCGACCGATAGTCGGGCCGGGTCCGCCAGCGGGCTGAACAGGGCGAGGATGACCGCGACGGTCAGGACGGCGACGGCGATGTTGGTGGGTTCCAGCGCCTTCATCCAGGGCGAGCCCCGGCGGGCGAACGGGATCAAGGCCGCCGCGCCGTAACCGACCGCATAGGCCGCACCGACGACGGCGCAGGCGATCGCGATGATCCTGTCGGGCGTCAGGCCGTGCTGGCCGATGCGCAAGGACAGGCCCCAGACGGCGATGACGATCAGTGGCGTCAGCAGGATCGAGGCGACGCGCACCGCGATCCGCAACACCACAGGCGGCAGGTTGTCGGGCCTGCCGTCCTGATAGGCGGTGTTGATGAGGATGATCAGGGCCCCGGCCGCCGACAGCACCAGCGCCGTCGCGCTGCCCGTCTCCCACAGGCCGTCCAGACCCGTGAACGGCAACGCCGCCAGGAACCCGGCGACCAGCACCGTCAGCACCAGCAACAGCCACGACAGCAGCATCAGCGCCACCGTCCTGACGCCCCGGATCAGCCCGTCGCGGACATCGGTCAGATGCACCGCCGTGGCGAAGACCAGGCCGGTCAGGGGCAGGGAGAACCAGGGCTCGCCGATCAGGTCGCCCAGGAACTTCAGCCCGATGACATTGAACAGGGCTGCGCCCAGGAACAGCAGCAACCAGAAGGCCCCGGTGAAGCCGATCGACAGCACCAGCTGAACCCCGGCCATCCAGGCTGTGTCGAAGTAAACGTGGAAGGGCGCGATCCAGCGCCGCTCGCGATCGGCGGGTACGATCAGATGGTGGACGATGAACAGGGCCACCGCGCTGAACGGCAGGATCACGAACGAGCCGAAGGCGTCGTTGATCCGCGAGGCCCGGGCCACGTCGTGCATGGCCAGCAGACCCAGCGCCACGGCCGCGACGATGCCCCAGATCGCCAGCGTCCGGATCCGCAACCGCCCGACCCCGGCCAGCAGCACGATGGGCAGATAGGCAGCGATCAGCACCAGGGCTGCGAACAGCATCGGCACGGTCGCCGGCCAGACGGACTGACCCCCGTAGCCCTGATCCGCCCGGTACAGGGCCCAGAGCGCGAGGCCCTGGCTCAGGCCGATGACCAGCCGGGCGATGGCCACGTTCCGGCCGGCCTGATCGTGGCCCAGTCCTGCGCGTCCCGATGTCGTGGAAGTCTCGCCGCTCATGATCTCGCTCCGCCCTTGACTCATCATGGGCGCAAATTCAGCGCGTCCCAATAGTCGGGTGCTGGACGTTCGGAGACCGGCGATCGCGATAGTTGCGGTCAAGCTGAGACCCGGCGGCGATCGGTGCGTTCGGACGGCACCTCATCCGTCAGGACCCTTCATGCCCAAGACCACGACCCCCACCAACCTCGGCAACGCCGGAGAGACCCACCAGACCGCCTCGACGCCCGAGACGCGGCTGACGACCAATCACGGCATCCCCGTCAGCGACAACCAGAACACCCTGTCCGCCGGTCCGCGCGGGCCGCACCTGCTGGAAGACTTCGTCCTGCGCGAGAAGATTCAGCATTTCGACCATGAGCGGATCCCCGAGCGGATCGTCCACGCCCGCGGCTCGGCCGCCCACGGCGTGTTCGAGCTGACCGAGAGCCTGGCCGACTACACCACCGCCAAAATCCTCACCGAGGTCGGCAAGCAGACCGAACTGTTCACCCGCTTCTCGACCGTGGCCGGCGGGGCCGGGTCGGTCGACACGCCCCGCGACGTGCGCGGCTTCGCGGTCAAGATGTACACATCCGAGGGCAACTGGGACCTCGTCGGCAACAACATTCCGGTCTTCTTCATCCAGGACGCGATCAAATTCCCCGACCTGATCCATGCCGTGAAGATGGAGGCCGACCGTGGTTATCCGCAGGCGGCGTCGGCGCACGACACCTTCTGGGACTTCATCGGCCTGATGCCCGAGAGCACCCACATGATCATGTGGGCGATGTCTGACCGGACCATTCCGCGGTCCCTGCGCATGATTGAGGGCTTCGGAGTCCATACGTTCCGACTGATCAACGCGGCGGGCGAGCCGACCCTGGTCAAGTTCCACTGGCGACCGCGCCTGGGCACCCAGTCGACCTGCTGGGACGAGGCGGTCAAGATCGCGGGCGCCGATCCCGATTTCCACCGCCGCGACCTGTTCGAGGCCATCGACGCGGGCGACTTCCCCGAGTGGGATCTGGCGGTTCAGTTGCTGACTCAGGAACAGGCCGACGCCTTGCCGTTCGACGTGCTCGATTCGACCAAGCTGATCCCGGAGGAGCTGTATCCCATCCGCGTCATCGGCAAGATGACGCTGAACCGGAACCCGGACAATTTCTTTGCCGAGACCGAGCAGGTCGCCTTCCTGCCCACCAACATCCCGCCCGGCATCGACTTCTCGGAAGATCCCCTGCTGCAGGGCCGGCTGTTCTCCTACCAGGACACCCAGCTGTCGCGTCTGGGCACGGTCAACTTCCACCAGCTGCCGATCAATCAGGCCAAGGGCTGCCCGTTCCAGAACATGCAGCGCGACGGCCAGATGCAGATGCAGGTGCCCAAGGGCCGCGCCAACTATGAGCCCAACAGCCTGTCCCAGGCCGGCGAGGACGGCGGTCCGCGCGAGGATCCGAAGGGCGGCTTCCGCTCTTTCGAACAGCCCGTCCAAGGCACCAAGGTCCGGATCCGCGCCGAGACCTTCGCCGACCACTATTCCCAGGCGCGGCTGTTCTTCCTCAGCCAGACCGAAATCGAACAGGCCCACCTGGCCAGCGCCCTGGTGTTCGAACTGTCTAAACTGACGATGGATCATGTCCGTGACCGGGTGCTGGGCAATCTCCAGAACGTCGATGCGACCCTGGCCCAGCGGGTCGCCGACGGCCTGAACGTCAAACTGCCCCCCGCCAACCCGGCCGCCAGCGAGCCCTTCGCCATGGACGCCTCACCCGCCCTGCGCATCGTCGGCAAATACCCCGAAACGCTGAAGGGACGCGCCGTGGGCATACTGGTCACCGACGGCGCAGACGGCGCGGTCGTCGACGCGGTCAAGGCTGCGGCCGAAGGCGCGGGGGCGACGGTCAAGATCGTGGCTCCGAAGATCGGCGGCGTGACCCTGAAGGGCGGCAAGAAGTTGAAGGCCGACGGTCAGCTGGCCGGGACGCCGTCCGTCGTCTTTGACGCCGTCGCCCTGGTCCTGTCCGAGGCTGGGTGCGCGGAACTGACGAAGGAGGGCGCGGCTATCGACTTCGTCGCCCATGCCTTCGGGCATCTGAAGGCCATCGGCTTCACGGCCGAGGCCCAACCCCTGTTGGACAAGGCCAATGTCGAGCCGGACGACGGTGTGATCGATCTGGCCGACGGTGCCGACGCTTGGCTGGCCCCGGCCGCGACGCGCCAGTGGGATCGCGAACCCAAGGTGCGAATGCTGGCCTGACCGAGGCCGTCGCCGGGTCGAAAACGGCCCGGCGGCGTCCTGATCGCCAAATCAATCTCGGACTGCCCGCGCCAAGTAGCAACCGCGTGGGGCAAAGTGGACGTGGACCTGCTGCGTCTTCGGGTGGGCGAACCAGTAGCGCAGGCGGGCGTCGAGATCGGCACCGTCGATAACCTCGCCCTCGATCATCAGGCTCGCTGAGTCATAGACCCGGATCGACAGTGGGCGGCGACTGATCATTTCGGGCACGGTGTCGGCAACGGGCTTCGCCTCGGTTGCGACCTCGCGCACGAAGATCGGCCCTGATGCGCGATAGGGCGAGGTGGGATCGGCGAGGTGGGCGTGGTTGACGAGGATCAGCCGGTCGCCGGGTTCGGCATCCTGAAGGCTGATCCGGCACGGCACCCGACCGCCCAGATCATCGGTCCAGCGACGCGCGCCGACCTCGGCCAATGCGGCGTCGGACAGGGTGAACAGGGGCGCGAACGGCGCAAGCGAAAGGGGTTCGATCTGATAGGTCATGGCGGGCTCCAACTGGCTAGAGACCTGAACATCGCGGGTCAGTACGGCCGTGTCTGGCGGCATTCGGACGGAGCGTTTGATCGGTCGGCTCCCTTGCGCAGGGCCGGTCTCGACATCACAACACAGGCTATGAACGCGCCCTTTAAAGCCCCACCTCACCCCGCCGATACCGCCGAGCCGCCGCTGTGGGACCTGTCCGACCTCTACGCCTCGCGACAGGATGCGCGGATCGCCGCCGATCTGGAGGCAGGACGCTCGGCAGTGGCCGAGCTGAACGGCTTGCAGGGCCAGCTGATCGCGGCCCGGGCCGACGCGACAGCGCTAGGAGGTCTGCTGGACCGGGCCATCGGCCTGTATGAGCGGACGACGGATGCCCTGGGTGGCCTCGGGGCATACGCCTTCCTCGCCGCGTCGACGGCGCGGGACGATGCGGCGGCGAATGGGTTCGAGGCCGATATCCGCGAGAAGCTGACGGCCATCTCGACCCCAACCGTCTGGCTGACTCTCGAGATCAATGCGCTGGAAGAGGCCGAGATCGAGGCGGCGCTGGCGGCCGATCCCGGCGCGGCGCGCTGGCGGCCCTGGCTGCGGCGGGTTCGGGCGATGAAGCCGCACGAACTGTCAGCCGAGCTGGAGACCTATCTGGCCGAACACGCGCCGGTCTCGGCCCAGTGGGGGCGTCTGTTCGACGAGACACTCGCGGCCATGCGCGCGCCGGTCGGCAAGGAAAGCCTGACTTTGGCCGAGGCCCTGAACCGGCTGTCCGACCCCAAGGCGGCCAAACGCAAGGCCGCTGCCGAAGGGCTGAGCGAGGCCCTCGCCGCGCGGTCCTCGACCCTGGCGCTGGTGCTGAACACCGTGTCGGCCGACCAGGCGCTGGAGGCCAAATGGCGCGGATTCAAACGGCCCGCCGACAGCCGCCATCTGGGCAACGAGGTCCATGGCGAATCCGTCGATGCGATGGCCGAGGCCGTCGCCGCCGCCTATCCCAAGCTGTCGCACCGGTATTATGCGCTCAAGGCCCGGGCCATGGGCAAGGCGACGCTGGACCAGTGGGACCGCAACGCCCCGCTGGTGACGTCGAAACCCCGCACCTACGACTGGCTTCAGGGCAAGGCGCTTGTGCTGGACAGCTTCGCCGACCTGGGCCCCGAGTTCGCCGACCGGGCCAACCGGTTCTTCGACAATCCCTGGATCGACGGTCAGGCTCGGGCGGGAAAACAGTCGGGGGCCTATGCCCATCCGGTGACGGCCAACCGCCACCCCTACGTCTTCCTGAACTGGATGGGCGAGCGGCGCGACGTCCTGACCCTGGCGCACGAACTGGGCCACGGCATTCACCAGACCCTGGCGGCGGATCGCGGGACTCTGTTGGCCGACACCCCCCTGACCCTGGCCGAGACCGCCTCCATCTTCGCCGAGGGTCTGACCTTCGACCGGCTGCTGGCCACCGCGCCCAAGGCCGAACAGCGCGGGTTGCTGGCCGGGCGGATCGAGGACGGGCTGAACACCGTGGTGCGCCAGATCGCCTTCCACCGCTTCGAAACGCGGTTCCACGACGAGCGGGCAGGGGGCGAGGTCTCCGCCGACCGCATCGGTCAGATCTGGCTGGAGGAGATGGGCGCGTCGCTCGGTCCCGCCGTGACCCTGAATCCCGGATACGAGCACTGGTGGAGCTACGTCAGCCACTTCGTCCACTCGCCCTTCTACGTCTACGCCTATGCCTTCGGCGACCTGTTGGTGGCGGCCTTGATGGAGACGCGCAGGAAGGACCCCGAAGGCTTCACCCCCCTGTACCGCGACCTGCTCGCTGGCGGTGGCACCCGGACATACGTCGAGGCCCTGGCCCCCTTCGGCCTCAACCCCCGCGACCCCGCCTTCTGGTCCATCGGCTGCGGCCGGCTGGAGCGGCTGGTCGATCAGTTCGAGGCGCTGGGTTGAGATTGTACGTACAATAATGTATGTACGCGGGGGCGTGGATGCGATTTGATTGGGATCCAGAGAAGGCCAGAAGCAATCTGCTGAAACACAATGTCGCATTCGACGTGGCTGTGCGGGTTTTCGAGGATGCTCATGCCGTGGGTGTTCTGGACCGTGTGGTCGAAGGCGAAGAGCGATGGCGGACAGTTGGACGCGTGGGTTTCACGACGATCCTGTTTGTGGCCCATACCTGGCTGGATGACGACGGTGAAATCTATGTGCGGGTCATAACAGCGCGAAGGGCGACGAAGAATGAAATCCTGGGATATGAAACCGGCGACGAGAGATATCTCCGCTGAGTTGGCCGTGATTGACGCCATGGCTGAGGAAGATATCGACTTCAGCGACGCACCTGAAATCACGGACTGGACCGGGGCTGTCCGCGGCAAATTCTATCGTCCTGAAAAGCACGCCGTGACCATTCGCCTCGACAGCGATGTGGTGGCCTGGTTCAAGGCCAGCGAGCCGAAATACCAGACAGCGGTCAATCGGGTTCTGCGGGACTATATGGTCAGCCATCTGGAAGCGGCGCCGCGAAAGACCGGATCGTGATAGGCCTTGCGGTCCGCCTCCGGATCCGCCCAATGCGAGCCTTGGTTGTCGTCGGCCTCCTGTGTGGACTGAGTTCAAATCCGGCCTTCGCCCAGATGCCGCCGCCCGCCCCGCCGACCGCCAGTCACCGCGCCCTGGCCGCAGGCTACAAGGCGTTGACCCTGTGCAGCGCGATCTTCACGGCGCGCGAGGCCGGTGCAAGCCGGACGCAGGCCAGCGTCGCGGCGCATGAGTTCGTCGGAATCTATCCCGAGCTTCAGCCGTTGATCGCCGACCTGCCGGTCGAGACTTTCGAGACCGAGATCGCCGTGACCTGGGACGAGGTCGCACCGCCGCGCGTGGCACAGTTCACGCCCGGCGGGGGCTGTACGATCATGCCCACGGGTTTCGTCGGCGGCATGCGGGAGATCAAGCCGGTCTCCCGGCGGGCCTCGGCACCGCCGTTGCCGACCGGCACGGCGACGGGCGATGCAGCGGCGCTGGAGGCGGCGGTCGGCCTGGCCTTCGCCGGAGATTTCGGCACGGGCGCGGTGACGACCGGTGTCGTCGTCCTGCAAGACGGCAAGATCGTCGCCGAACGCTATGCGCCCGACTTCGGCCCCGACATCCCCCAGCGCACATGGTCGGTGGCCAAGAGCCTGGCCGGGACCGTGATCGGGGCAGCGGTGCAGCGTGGCGAGGTCGATCCGGATGCCCCCGCCGCCATCTCCAACTGGCAGGCCGCCGAGGAACCGCGCCGCGCCATCACCCTGGACGCCCTGATGCGAATGAGCTCGGGTCTGAACAGCGATACCGCTGGCAACCGCACCGACACCCTGTATTTCGGCGGGACGGCGGTGGATGAACAGGCGCCGGGCTGGCCCCTGATCGCGCCTGTCGGGACGCGGTTCCGGTATGCGAACAACGACATCCTGCTGGCGGTCATGGCGATCGCCCCGACGTTCGAGAACCACCCGCCGCACGCGCTGTTCGACAGGCTGGGTATGACCCACACCTGGGCCGAGACCGACTGGCGCGGCAACTACATGCTGTCGAGCCAGGTCTGGACCACGGCACGCGATCTTGCCCGGTTCGGTCAGCTCTATGTTCAGAACGGGGTCTGGGAGGGGGAGCGACTGCTGCCCGAAGGCTGGCGAACGCGGGTGACGACCCCATCGGGACCACAGCCGCCGACCGGGACCTTCGGCTATGGGGCGACCTTCTGGCTGATGAACCGCGAGGAGGGGGTGCCCACCGATGCCTTCTCGGCCAACGGCAACCGGGGCCAGTATGTCGTCATCGTGCCCAGCCGAAACGTCGTCATCGTCCGGCGCGGCGAGGATCCTGCGGGTCAGGGCTTCAACATCGCCGCCTTCACCCGCGACGTTCTGGCGGCCCTGAACTGAGCCCGGTGCGTAACCGCCTCTTGAGCGAGCCGCCCCGGCGGCTATAAGACCCCATCTTCAGAATCCCCGGACGATCTCCCCATGGCCGACCCGCACCACGCCACCGACGCCGCCGACCATGACGCCGAGGCCTATCAGCACGGCACAATGGCGATCGAGGAGCAAAAGGCGACCTGGAAGCTGGTCCAGGCCCTGTTCAGCTGGGGTTCGGTGGCGCTTGCCGCGATCCTGGCCTTCCTGGTGATCTGGTTCCAGCCGGGCGGCAGCTTCCTCGGCGGCCTGATCGCGGGCGTGGTGATCTTCGCAGCCGGCTTCGCCTTCCTGAAGTCGGGCTCCAAGGGCCACTAAGGCCACTCTCGGCACGGATTTACCGGGGTCGGCGCAGATCGCGCCCACGTTTTGTCGCCAGACAGCGTTTTCAGCCTTTGACCGGCCTTTCCATTCCATCCTAAAGGTCTCCCAAGAAACGAATTGGGAGTTTAGCCTTGGGCGTCGCCATCGCCGTGACCCGCGAACGCCGTGAAGGCGAGACGCGCTGTGCCGTCACGCCGGACACCGTCAGGAAATTCGTCGCCCTGGGCGCGACCGTCACGGTCGAGGCCGGGACCGGCACCGGCTCGTCCTTCCCCGACGCCGACTATGTCGCCGCCGGCGCGGTGGTGCATCCGGACACCCGCGCGGTGCTCGAGGGTGCCGATATCGTCCTCAAGGTGCGCGGGCCGACGGCGCAGGAAACCAGCGCGCTGAAGCCGGGCGCGATCGTCGTCGCCCTGCTGGACGCCTACCGCGAAAAGGAAACCGTGGCGGCGATGGCGGCGGCCAACATCACCGCCTTCGCCATGGAGTTCGTGCCCCGGATCACCCGGGCCCAGGTCATGGATGCCCTGTCGTCCCAGGCGAACCTGGCCGGCTATCGCGCCGTGATCGAGGCGGCGGCGGCTTACGGCCGGGGCTTTCCGATGATGATGACGGCGGCGGGCACGGTCGCTCCGGCCAAGGTCTTCGTCATGGGCGTGGGCGTCGCGGGGCTTCAGGCCATCGCCACGGCGCGACGCCTGGGCGCCGTCGTCACCGCGACCGACGTTCGGCCCGCCACCAAGGAACAGGTCGAATCCCTGGGCGCCAAATTCCTCGCCGTCGAGGACGAGGAGTTCAAAAATGCCCAGACGGCCGGCGGCTACGCCAAGCCGATGAGCCCCGAGTATCAGGCCAAACAGGCCGTCCTGACCGGTGAGCACATCAAGAAGCAGGACATCGTCATCACCACGGCCCTGATCCCCGGCCGAGCGGCACCGGTGCTGGTCACCGCCGATCAGGTGGCGACCATGAAGCCCGGCTCGGTCCTGATCGACCTGGCGGTCGAGGCCGGGGGCAATGTCGAGGGCGCGAAGTCGGGCGAGGTGGTCGTAACCCCCAACGGTGCCTCCATCGTCGGCATCGCCAATCTGCCGGGCCGGATCGCGTCCGATGCGTCGAGCCTGTACGCCAAGAACCTGGTGGCGTTCGTGGGGCTGCTGCTCAAGGACGGCGCGGTGGCGCTGGACCTCGAAGACGAGATCCTCAAGGCGGCCGTGGTCACCCACGGCGGTGCCGTGGTGCATGAAGGAGTCAAAGGCTGATGGAACACGTTGATCCCACCGTCTTTCGCCTGGCGATTTTCGTCCTGGCAATCTTCGTCGGCTATTACGTCGTCTGGTCGGTGACGCCGGCGCTGCATACGCCGTTGATGGCCGTGACCAATGCGATTTCCAGCGTCATCGTCGTTGGCGGTCTAATCGCGGCGGCGGCCGTATCGGGCGAGGCGACCGGTGCCGACGCCTGGATCGCCAAGGGCGCGGGCGTCGCGGCCGTGACCCTGGCCAGCGTCAACATCTTCGGGGGCTTCATGGTCACCCGACGGATGCTGGCCATGTACAAGAAGAAGGAACGCCCCAAGCCCGTCGAGGCCAAGGCATGAGTTTCGATGCGCTGCTGAGCGGAGCGGCGGTGGTCGCGGCGATCGCGGCGCTGCTGACCTATGGCTGGCTGCTGGTGCGGCGGTTCCAGATGATTCGGCTGCTGACGGGTCTCGGCCTGTTCCTGACCGGTCTGGCCCTGTTCCAGGCGCCCAGGATGCTGACACTGTCGGACGGCGACGCGCTGATCCGGCTGGCCATCGCCGCCCTGATCCTGGCCGTCGTGGCCCAGATCGCCTCCAGCCTGCGCACTCGGCCCCAATGGAACGGTGCCGAGCGACGCAACGTCCCGGCGCACCCCTGATGGACCTGACGCCCGCAGCCCTGGCCCGACTGGCCTCGTGGATCGCCACGGGGCTGGGCGTCGGCCTGTGGGCGTGGAGCTGGATCAGGGAAACCAATCCGATCCAGAAGCAGCGGTTCCTGGACTGCGGCGTGGTGCTGGTCTTCGCCGCCACCCTGGTGCGGGTGGTGGTACAGGAGCGGGAGATGACCCCTATCGATTGGGCCCTGGTCCTGCTGTCCCCCCTGTTCATCGCCGCTGCCCTGTGGCGCCTGGCGCGCACGGCCTGTCCGGGGGACGTCGAACGCCGATGACTGACCAAGATTTCAAGACACGACTGACGAAAGACTTCGGGGGAACGCCGTGAACGCATCTCTGGCCGCGCTGGCCTATCTGGTTTCCGGCGTGCTGTTCATCCTGTCGCTGCGGGGGCTGTCGAGCCCCGAGACCAGCCGTCAGGGCAATATCTTCGGCATGGTCGGGATGGGGCTGGCGGTCGCCGTCACCCTGCTGACCCTGTGGGGGTCCGGCGCGCTGGATCTGGTGACGGCGACGCTGATCGTGGGCGGCGTGGTCGTGGGCGGCGGTGGCGGCGCGCTGATCGCGGGCAAGGTCAAGATGACCGACATGCCGCAACTGGTCGCGGCGTTTCACAGCCTTGTCGGCATGGCGGCCTGTCTGGTCGCGATCGGCGCGGTCTATGCGCCCGCAGCCTTCGGCATCTCGGACGGCGACGGCGGGATCAAGATGGTCTCGATCATCGAACTGAGCCTGGGCGTCGCCATCGGGGCGATCACCTTCACCGGCTCGGTCATCGCCTTCGCCAAGCTGAACGGCAACATGAGCG
>NZ_JAEMRD010000105.1 GCF_016463485.1 Brevundimonas sp. | reverse complement strand
CCGCGCACGGGCCTAATCCCGATCACCGTGCCACACCTAAGAACTGGGTCCCCGCGTTCGCGGGGATGAGCGGAAAAGGATGCGAGCAGGGCTCACTGGTCCGCCCATCCTCAATGAATGGTCAAGGTTACGCTGTTTGGTCAATGTCGCGTTAAGCGCGAAATCAGGGCCGTTTCAGTAATCGATCCTCGCGATTCAGTTGAAACCGTGCGATAGGCAATGAAAGTTCGGTTCGACCGTCGGGGGATCGTCGTGCGCTTCGTCAGGCTGAAACGTCATCTTGCAGCAGCGGCCCGCGTCGGTCTGGCCGCGCTCGCCCTGACCGTGTCCGCCTGCGACGGCTCAAATATCCAGCTCCCCGGTTTCGACACGGCCCAGAGCGGCACCACCGCCCCCGGACCCCTTTCGGACGCCGAGGCCGCGCGGTTCCTGACCCAGGCGACGTTCGGTCCGACCCAGGCCAGTATCAAGACCATCCGCAGCACCGGCTATGCATCCTGGATCGACCAGCAGATGGCCATGCCGACGCCGTCGCATGTGACCTATGTCGATAACCGCCTGATCGACATGCGCGAGAGCAACGCCACGGCCACCCTTGCGCCCAGCCAGTTCTACGAAAGCTTCTGGAACTATTCATCGCGCAGCGACGATCAGTTACGGCAGCGGGTCAAGTTCGCCCTGTCCGAGATTTTCGTGATCTCCCTGCTGGACCCCAATATCGACACGCGCGGGGCCGCATCCTACTACGACATGCTGGGCGCCAACGCCTTCGGCAACTTCAGGACGCTTCTGGAGCAGGTCAGCCTGCACCCCATGATGGGCGTCTATCTGACCAGTATCGCCAACCAGAAGGAAGACGCCGCCACCGGCCGAAATCCGGACGAGAACTACGCCCGCGAAGTGCTGCAGCTGATGTCGATCGGCGTCAGCCAGCTGAATGCCGACGGTACGGCCCGGCTGGACAGCGCGGGGGCCCCCATCCCGGCCTATACGTCGGCCGACATCGCGGGGCTGGCAAAGGTCTTCACGGGCTGGAGCTGGTACCATCCGACGCCCACGGCCAATACGTTCGCTGGGCGCGTGAAGAACGCCGACGCCGCCATCCGCCCGATGATCTTCTACTCGGCCTATCATTCGACGTCGGAGAAGGCCTTTCTGGGCCGCACGATCGCCTCGGGATCGACCGACGGCCCCGGCGACCTGAAAATCGCGCTCGACACCATCTTCGCCCACCCCAATGTCGGGCCCTTCGTTTCCAAACAGCTGATCCAGCGGCTGGTCACCTCGAACCCCAGCCCGGCCTATGTCGCGCGGGTCGTGACGGTGTTCAACAACAACGGGGCAGGGGTGCGGGGCGACATGGCGGCGGTGATCCGCGCCATCCTGCTGGACCCCGAGGCGCGGCACCCGGACAACGCTGACAGCGCCGTCTTCGGCAAGGTCCGCGAGCCGATCATCCGGATGACCAACTGGATGCGGGCCTTCAACGCGACCTCGGTGTCAGGCGCATACCTGATCACTTCGACCAGCGCCAACACCTCGCTGGGCCAGTCGCCGCTCAGCTCGCCCTCGGTGTTCAACTTCTATCGGCCAGGATACTCACCGCCGAACACCCGGCTGGGCGCCGTCAACCTGTTGCAGCCCGAGTTCCAGATCGTCGATGAGGTCTCGGTCGCCGGCTATGCCAACACCATGCAGAATACGATCGGCAACGGCATCGGCACGGGCACCGACGTCCGCTCGACCTATGCCGCCGAGATCATGGTCGCGGGCGACCCCCTGCTGCTGGTGGACCGGATCGACACCCTGCTGATGTACGGCCAGATGTCGGGGGCTCTGCGGGCGCGCATCCTTGACGGGGTCAGGGGTATCGCGATCCCGGGCGGCACGGCGACCCAGGCCCAAATCAACACGGCCCTGACCAACCGGGCCAAGCTGGCGATCTATCTGACGATGATCTCTCCCGAATATCTGGTTCAGCGCTGAGGGGATGGGACGATGACGACACCCCTGGATAGACGCCATTTCCTGCGGGCCAGCGGTGCCCTGGGGATGCTGGGCGCGGCGGCGCCGTTTGCGATGCAGCTGGCGGCGGCGGGTTCGGCGGCGTCGCAGAGCGCACCCGACTATCGCGCCCTGGTGTGCATCTTCCTGTTCGGAGGTAATGACGCCAACAACATGGTGGTGGCGACGGACCAGGATTCCTACGACCGCTACTGGGCTGCGCGCCGCACGGGCGACGATCCCATCGCCCTGATGCCGCCGGGTGCCGCCCCCGTGCCGATCGGCGGCACCTCCTCGGTCACGGGCCGCACGGTCACCTCGGCGCGGATGCCCGAGGCCTGGGGCGGACTCCTGCCGCTGGTCCCGCGAACGGTGAATCCGGTGCCGGCGGGTACCAGCGCCAGCGTGCGCACCTTCGGTATTCACCCACTGATGGCCCCGGCCAAGACCCTGTTCGACGCCGGGCGGCTGGCGGTCGTGGCCAATGTCGGCACCCTGGTCCGGCCGATTACCAAGGCCCAGTATCAGGCGCGCACGGTCTCCTATCCCGCCAACCTGTTCTCGCACAACGACCAGCAGTCGACCTGGCAGGCTGGGGCCGGGGAGGGCGCCAAGGTCGGTTGGGGCGGCCGGATGGGCGACATCCTGGCCAGCCAGAACGGCACCTCCAGCCTGTTCACCGCCATCTCCACGGCCGGCAATGCCGTCTGGCTGTCGGGTCAGTCGATCGTCCAGTATCAGCTGTCCACCGGTGCCCAGCCCGGGGTGGTGATCAACGGGGCCACGGGCACGTCCCTGTTCGGCTCCAGCGTCGGCCCGGCCAAGGCCCGGGAGATCCTGCAAGGCAGGTCGACGACCAGCCTGGCCGGCCTCGACTATTCCACCGTCACCGAACGCTCCATGGGCGCGGCGTCGACGCTGAACAGCCTGTTTACCCAGTCGCTGTCTGCCGCCATCCCCGCGCCACCCGCCTATACGAACCCGGTCTCCGGCCTGACCGAGACCAACAGTCTGGCGGTCCAGCTCCAGACCGTGGCCAAGGCGATCGCCAGCCAGCGCACCACCGGCGTGAAACGCCAGGTCTTCTTCGTCAGCCTTGGCGGCTGGGACACCCACGACTTCCAGAACTCGGCCCAGTCCAACAACCTGTCCAAGGTCGCGGCGGCCATGGCCTATTTTGACGGCGCGCTGAGCTCGATCGGGGGCGTGGACATGCGCTCGAACGTGACGACGTTTACCGCCTCGGACTTCTCGCGCACCTTCACCACCAACGGCGACGGCACCGACCACGCCTGGGGCGGCCATCAGCTGGTCATGGGCGGCAGCGTCCGGGGCGGCGACATCTACGGCCAGTTCCCGACCGTCGGCGTGGATCTCGGGTCGTTCAGGAACCCCGACATGGCCGGCAACGCCCTGGTCCCGACGACGTCGGTGGATCAGTACGCCGCGACGATGGGGCGGTGGCTGGGAGTGTCGGAGGGCAACCTCGACCTGATCTTCCCGAACCTGAGGAATTTCGCCTCGCGGGGGTTGGGTTTCCTGTAGGGGCGTCCTGGCCCTGCCAGACCGAGGCTGGAGCTGATCGGCTCCGCCGAACGACTCAGTGCGGGTTTGGCGGGGTCGAACCAGACTGACGGCCAAAGATTACATCAGTCGCTGCCTGCGCGCGTCCGCGGGCTCTTTCGGCCCGCACGGGATCTGGATGGGGCTCGACCTCCATCATCCATGTCACTCCTGCCGGGGGAGCGAGGTCGGGACAAAGCATCTGAACAGTTCTGCGCCCTTGGCTGTCGAGGCTACGATCAAGCCATCCGATCTCGCCGTCCAGATTTCGGTCGGCACGTGTGGGACCCCCTATCTCGATCTCCCAATACGGAGGTTTGGGCGGCAAAGGCGGCATTCCTGCAATCGTGACGACGACACCCGGTTCATTGCGCCATTTAGCGATGACGGAAACGGGCTCAACGAAACCGTCGATATCGATCAGGCCGCATCCGATACGCCGGTCAGCCTCATCAGAGCCTCTGAAACCGAGAGACAGAACGCGCGATTGGGGTCGCTGAGCAATCAAGGCGGCCCGAAGGGTGCCGTCATCAGGCCGGGGGGGCCGCGTCTCCTGAGTCACAGCCATGAGAAGCAAGCCAACAATCAACATACTGAACTCGCTACAAAACGCTTAGCCCACCTTCACCCGCACCGCCGCCTCCGGCAAGTCCTCGCCGAACGCCCGCTGATAGAACTCGGCAATGGTCGGCCGTTCCAGTTCGTCGCACTTGTTGAGGAACGTCAGCCGGAAGCTCAGGCCGACGTCGCCGCCGAAGATGATGGCGTTCTGGACCCAGGTGATGACGGTGCGCGGCGACATGACGGTCGAGATGTCGCCGTTCATGAAGGCGTTGCGGGTCATGTCGGCGACGCGGACCATGGCGGCGATCTTGCGGCGGCCTTCGGCATCGGCCCATTCGGGGGCCTTGGCGGCGACGATCTCGGCCTCGACGTCGTGGTCCAGGTAGTTGAGCGTGGTCACGATGTTCCAGCGGTCCATCTGGCCCTGATTGATCTGCTGGGTACCGTGATAGAGGCCCGATGTGTCGCCCAGCCCGATGGTGTTGGTCGTGGCGAACAGCCGGAACCACTTGTTGGGGCGAATGACGCGGTTCTGGTCCAGCAGGGTCAGGCGGCCTTGCGCCTCCAGCACGCGCTGGATCACGAACATCACGTCGGGGCGGCCCGCGTCATATTCGTCGAACACCAGGGCGATCGGCCGCTGGATGGCCCAGGGCAGCATGCCCTCGCGGAACTCGGTGATCTGTTTGCCGTCCTTCAGGACGATGGCGTCCTTGCCGACCAGGTCGATGCGGCTGACGTGGCTGTCCAGGTTCACGCGCACCAGGGGCCAGTTCAGGCGGGCGGCGACCTGTTCGATATGAGTCGATTTGCCGGTGCCGTGATAGCCCTGGACCATCACCCGGCGGTCGAAGCTGAAGCCCGCGCAGATGGCCAGGGTGGTCTGGGGGTCGAAGCGATAGCTGTCGTCGATTTCCGGCACATGGCTGTCGCGCTCGGCGAAGACAGGCACGGTCATGTCGCTGTCGACGCCGAAGATCTCGCGCACGCTGGCGTGGCGGGCGGGTTCAAGCGTCAGCAGGGGATCGGGGGTGGCGTCGAGCAGGGAGGTCATGCCTCCTCCTAGAGGCACCGCGCGCGAGGCTCAACATGCGCGCGGTGCCGCAGGGATTTATTCCGCGCTGACGCGAACGTCGACGCCGCCACGGGTGGCGTTGGAATAGGGGCAGACCTGATGGGCGCGCTCGACCAGCTTCTGGGCCGTCGCCTGATCCAGGCCGGTGTCGGTGACCTTCAGGGCGACGTCCAGGTTGAAGCCTTCGCCCCTGGTGTTCTTGCCGAATCCGACCGAGGCCTCGACCTGGGTGTCCGGGCCGACCGGCGTGCCGGCCTCCTTGGACACCAGACGCAGCGCGCCCAGGAAGCAGGCGGCATAGCCGGTGGCGAACAACTGTTCGGGATTGGTGCCGGGGCCGTCGTCGCCGCCCATGGCCTTGGGCACCGACAGGCTGACGTCGATCTTGCCGTCGTCGGTGTGGGATCGCCCGTCGCGTCCGCCGCCGGAGGCGGTGGCGTGGGCCTTGTAGAGAATGTCCATGGGGGGCTCCTGTGAGGTGGGAGCCAGATATAGTGCGTCCCTCTCCCATCGGGAGAGGGCTTGAGGCTCGCAGAGCGAAGCGATGCGTCTCAGCCGAAAGGGTGAGGGGTTACCGTGCGAACCGGTGAGGGCACGCCCCTCACCCTTTCGCGCAAGTCCGATCGCCTGACGGCTCCCGGGCGCTCAAGCCCTCTCCCCATGGGAGAGGGAGGTGTTAAGCGATCCCCGCCTTCTTCAGCGTCTTCCAGGCCTTGATGACGCGGACCAGCTTGGCTTCGGCGCCGCGATCGCCCTGGTTGTGGTCGGGGTGACAGCGTTTGAGCAGGTCGTGGTAGGCGGTCTTGATCGCCTCCTTGGTGGCACCGGGCTCCAGGTCCAGGTCGGCCAGGGCGCTGCGTTCGATCTTGCCGACGCGGCGATCCTCGGTCGGCGATTGCGGGGCCTGATCACCCTTGCGTCCGAACAGGCCATAGCTGTCGCGCCACGAGCCCGTGCCGGTCGTGTTGGCCGTGCCCATCTTGGCGGCGAAGGTCGCGGCCTCGCGGGAGTTCTTGGAGGCCTTCATATCCCAGGTGGGACGGCCGCCCGTCATGGCCTCGTTTTCCTTGGCCGCGCGGATCTGGGCCTCGTTCATGCCGGCGTAGAAATTCCAGCTCTTGTTGTACTCGCCTGCGTGCGACTGACAGAAGTCATAGAAGTCGTTCAGCCGTTCGCGCGACTTCGGGGCCCGCGCGGTGGCGGCCTTGCGGCACTCGGGCCATTCGCACGGCTTCTCGCCGGGCTTCAGGCGCAGGACGTCGGCTTCCGCCTCGGCCTCCCCGGGCTTGAGCGGCTTGATCCGCATATCCTTGAAGCGGGGCTTGTATTCAAATGACGCAGGCATTGGGCAGAGTGTAAGGTCGATTTGGTCATCATCAAGGATGCTTCGATGCCGGAAGGCCCAATCGCGACGATTATCCGCGAAAAACTCAACGCCGCGCTCCAGCCGACACGGCTCGAGATCGAGGACGACAGCGCGCGGCACGCCGGGCACCACCATGAGGGCGGCATGGACGCCAGACCCGGCGGCGAAAGCCATTTCAACCTGATCGTCGTCTCGGCCGCCTTCGAGGGCATGAACCGCGTCGCCCGCCAGCGCGCAGTCAATACTGCCGTCGCCGAGCAGCTGGCCGGGCCCGTCCACGCCCTTTCGATCCGCGCCATGACACCCGCAGAGGCCGCAACCGGCTGAAGATTCGCGTTCATCCCGTCTTAGACAGTCTGTGCGCAGATGGTCACGGGACTGTTCAGAAGCCGGAATTTCAATGGTTGGATCCGAGGGTATCGGCAACGGACTGGCGTCCGACAAGGATGCCGGTGAGGCCGCTGTGGCCCTCATGGCGATTCTGCAGACCCAGTATCTGCGTTATCTGATCATCGCCAGCTGGGCCCTTGGCCTGGTGGCCACCGTCGGCTGGGTCCCGGCCATGATCTGGTTCATCTGCACCCTGGGGGCCGGCGCAGTGCGCGGCGCCTTTGAAAAGCGGATGGCCGGAAAGGTCGGCGCGGGCTGGGGGATGATCTTCCCGGCGGTCGCCACCATCACAACCTGCGCCTGGGCCGCAGCGCCCCTGATGGCCTGGTTCTCGCCCAGCCCCTTCGGCCAGTCGCTGGCAGTCGCCCTGTTGATCTCCGGCTATGTTCTTGTCTTTGCCCAGCTGCGCAGCTCGCCGCGCCAGGCGATCGTGATCTCGTCGCCCTATGGCCTCGTCGCCCTGGCCCTCCTGGCCAGCCTGTGGGGCGGTCCGCTATTCTGGCCGTTCCTGGGCGTGATCCCCTTCACCGCCGCCGGAATGTTCGTTCTGGTCACCATGACCATGCTGCGCGAGGAGCGAATCCGCGCCTTCCAGGAGCATCAGTCGCACCTGATCGCCGAGCTTCAGGCCGCGCGCGACAAGGCCGACGCCGCCAACAACGCCAAGTCCAACTTCCTCGGCATCATCTCGCACGAGCTGCGCACCCCCATGAACGGGGTGCTGGGTGCCGCCCAGCTGCTGAGCGCCACGCGGCTGGAGCAGACCCAGCGCGACTATCTGTCGATCATCCGCAACTCGGGCGACAACCTTCTGAGCCTGCTGAACGACATCCTCGACATGACCAAGATCGAGGCCGGCAAAATGACCTTCGAGCTGGCGGACGTGAACCTGAACGACCTGCACGGCCGAGTTACAGGCCCGTTCGTAGCCCAGGCCGAGGCCAAGGGGCTGGAGTTCGTCTCGCACTTCACCGGCGAACAGCCGTCTGTCGTCCGCGGCGACCCCTTGCGGGTCTGTCAGGTTATCCAGAATCTGCTGTCGAACGCCGTGAAGTTCACTGAACGCGGCAAGATCGAGTACGTGATCCATGCGACCCGCGTGAACGACAAGCGAGTGCGGTTCGACTTTTCCGTCACCGATTCGGGATCGGGGATCACCCAGGAGGATCTGGCCCGGCTGTTCCAGCCCTTTACCCAGGTCGACGCCTCGTCCACCCGCCGGTTTGGCGGAACGGGCCTGGGCCTGACCATCGCGCGGCGCATGGCCAACATCATGGGCGGCGACATCGCCGTCACCTCCGAGATCGGTGTCGGCTCGACCTTCACCCTGACCGTCGAGGCCGAGGTGGTCGCATGGTCGGCTGTCGAGGCCGCCGCCCCGATCCATGCCGAGATCGAGAACGGGGGCTCGCTAAGCGTGCTGGTCGTGGAGGATCACCCCGTCAACCGCATGATCCTGGAGGCCTGGCTGGCCTCGGCGGGGCACGCCACCGCCTCGGCCGAGAACGGCCAGATCGCCGTCGATGTGGCCCGTGACCAGGCCTTCGACCTGATCATCATGGACGTGAACATGCCGATCATGGATGGCCTGAGCGCGACACGGCTGATCCGCCAGGACGGTGCCAATGCGGAGACTCCGATCGCCGTCCTGTCCGCCTCGGCCCGGCGCGAGGATCATATGGCGGGGTTGGACGCCGGCGCCGACGCCTATCTGAACAAGCCGATCGACTTCGCGGCCCTGGCCGTGTTGATCAACCGCGTCGGCGGTGGCCGAGGTGCCGTGCGCGCGTTGCAGGAACAAGGCGAAATCTCGGTCGCCGCCTGAACCTGACCTGACCACGGCCGTTCAGGTCGGGCTCAAACGGCGAGGACTAAACCTCGGGGCAAGTCGAAGGTTCGACCGTCCCCCAAGGAGAAGTCGCCATGAAGAAGTTCATCACCGCCGCCGTCGCCGCGGTCATCGCCACCAGTTCGCTGGGTCTGGCCGCCACCACCGCCAGCGCCCAGGCGCGCGGCTACGAGCAGACCCAAGATCGCCGTGACGACCGTCGCGATGATCGCCGGGACGACCGCCGAGACGATCGTCGCGACGTCCGCGAGGACCGCCGCGAGTACCGTCAGGACGCCCGCGAGGATCGTCGCGAATATCGGCAGGACCAGCGCGCCTACGCTCGCTATCAACGCGCCGAACGTCGCTACAACGCTGGTCGCTGGCAGCAGCCGCGCGGTCATCGCTACCAGCCCTATGGCTATGGTCAGCGCCTGCCCAGCGCCTACAACGCCTATGTCATCAACGACTACAACCGTTACGGCCTGCGCGCGCCGCCCCGTGGATACCACTACGTCCGCAACGGCAATGACGTGGTCCTCGCCGCCGTCGCCGGTGGCCTGATCACCGCCGTGATCGCCGGGCTTTTTAACTAAGGGGCTTACCGCCCTTCGGGCTACTTGAGGCCGATCAGCGTATGATGACACAGCCCCGGAGGGAAACCTCCGGGGCTTGTTTCGTTGTGCTGTGACGCTGACGCCCGGCGTGCATAGTGGGACCCGATGCGCGCCTTTGCCGAACTTCTGGATCGCCTGTCGCTGACGGCCTCGCGCAACGCCAAGCTGGTGCTGCTGCGCGACTATCTGAAGGCCACGCCCGATCCCGACCGGGGCTGGGCCCTGGCGGCCCTGACCGGCGACCTGACCTTCAACGACGCCAAGCCCGCCATGATCCGCCGGGCGGTCGAGGCGCGGGTCGATCCGGTCCTTTTCGGCTGGTCCTACGACTACGTAGGCGATCTGGCCGAGACAGTGGCCCTGATCTGGCCCGGCGACCCCGACCGCCGGCCCAACCGCGAACCCGAACTGGCTGAGGTCATCGATGCCCTGTCCACCGCCAAGCGCGGCGAGGTCCAGGGCCTGATCGAGGGCTGGCTCGACGCCCTGGCCCCCAAGGGCCGCTGGGCCCTGCTGAAGCTGCTGACCGGCGCCCTGCGCGTCGGCATGTCGGCCCGTCTGGCCAAGACCGCCACCGCCATGATCCGCCCTGCGGCCGTCAGTGAACCCCCCGACCCGGACGGTGGCGAGACGACCGTCGCCCTCGACCCCGTCGACGTCTCGGAGATCGAGGAGGTCTGGAACGGCCTGGAACCGCCCTACGCCGACCTGTTCGCCTGGCTGGAGGGCAGGGGAGAGCGCCCCAGCACCACCGCGCCCGGCCGCTTCCGCCCTGTCATGCTGGCCGTCGCGATCGACGAGGCGGTCGATTTTGCCAGGCTGGACCCCGCCGACTACGCCGCCGAATGGAAGTGGGACGGCATCCGCGTCCAGGCGGTGCGAGAGGCCGGCGTCGCCAAACTCTATTCTCGCACCGGCGACGAGATCTCGGCCTCCTTTCCCGACGTTATGGCCGGCCTGACCTTCGAGGGGGCGGTAGACGGCGAACTGCTGGTCTGGAGAGACGGGGTGGTGGCCCCGTTCGGCGACCTGCAACAGCGGCTGAACCGCAAGACCATCGACGCGAAGACCATGGCGGCCTTTCCGGCGGCGGTCGTCGCCTATGACCTGCTGGCCGACAATGGCGAGGACCTCCGCGCCCTGCCGCTGCGCGACCGTCGCGCCCGACTGGAGGCGCTGATCGCGGCCCACGCCGGCGATCGCCTGCACCTGTCGCCCGATGTTCCGTACGCGGATTGGAGCGCGCTCGGCCGCCTCCGCGCCGATCCGCCGGTGGGCGCCGCCGCCGAGGGGCTGATGCTCAAGCGGTGGGACTCGGCCTATGTCGCCGGTCGCCCCAAGGGGCCGTGGTTCAAGTGGAAGCGCGACCCCCACACCCTGGACTGCGTCCTGATGTACGCCCAGCGCGGCCACGGCAAGCGCTCCAGCTTCTACTCCGACTTCACCTTCGGCTGCTGGACGGAGGAAGGCGCGCTATCTCCGGTCGGCAAGGCCTATTTCGGCTTCACCGATGACGAACTCAAACAGCTCGATAAATTCGTTCGCGACCACACCCTGGAACGGTTCGGCCCGGTACGGTCGGTCCGCGCCGAACGCGATTTCGGCCTGGTGCTGGAAATCGCTTTCGAAGGCCTGAACCGCTCATCCCGCCACAAGTCCGGCGTCGCCATGCGCTTCCCGAGGATCAGCCGGATCCGCTGGGACAAGCCGGCGCGCGAGGCTAACACGCTGAACGACGTCATGGACATGCTGGACGCGATCGAGGCTGGTGGAGGGCGGCTGGCCACGGTCGTAGTTGCGTAATTCGCGCGCCGATCCCGTGTCGAAAACACGATCTGACGCGCTGCCATTGTCTGGAGCACACGAAGCCGGCGTTTTCCCGGGAGCCGATCAGGGTTTTGCCTGAGCAATGGTAGATGGCATGAAAGCCTCGCATTCGGCGAGGGCATCGCGCGTCTGAGTACGGCGATCGCTTGCAACCGAGAGCCTCCTCTGCCAAAACGCGCGACCCAATGAGTTGCGATTTTTAGCGAAGAGACGAAAACGAGACGCGTGTCTTCGGTAGGGTCAGGTAACCCATTGAATTTGCGGGTATAGTATAATGGTAATACAGCAGCCTTCCAAGCTGAATATGTCGGTTCGATTCCGTCTACCCGCTCCAGGTTTTTGATAGCATCCAGCGCCCCTCAACCCGGGCCATCAGGAGTTTGGCCATGGCCAAGGAAAAGTTCGAACGTAACAAGCCGCATTGCAACATCGGCACGATCGGTCACGTTGACCACGGCAAGACGACGCTGACGGCGGCGATCACGATGACGCTGG
>NZ_JAEMRD010000012.1 GCF_016463485.1 Brevundimonas sp. | reverse complement strand
ACCGGGTGCGGGTGACCTGCACCGGGACCCTGTTCGTCTGTCTGGGCCAGGACGACCACGCCGACCTTCGGGCCGTGCTGCGCGACCATCCCGGCGACGACGCTCCGCTCCAGGCTGCGATCCGCGAGGCCATCTCACGCAAGCCCAGGGGCCACGATTTCGAGATCGGGCGTCGGGGGGCGGCGCCGGCGGTATCGCGGCCGATGTCGATGACGGGCGGCTGATGGCGCGGGTGCTGATGTTCGGAGCCCTGGCCGAGTTGGCGGGCTGGCGCGAGCGGGATATCGACGCGGGGTCGCTGGGTGCGTTGCGGGCGATGCTGGCCGATGAGGATGCGGGGCTGGGCGAGCGGCTGTCGGGGCCGGGAACCTGCGCCATCCTCAATGCCGAAATGGTGCGGCGGTGCTGTCAGTCCAACGGCAACTTGTCTAAGATGAGGGGAGTTCGGGCAGGGCAGGCGGGTCTTATCCAGCGAGCCTCTCCGACACAGCCAGGGCGGCCGAGCGTTGTGTTTTGGACGTGTCTCTACTGGTGAGGTGGCGATCCTGGTTTAAGCGGCTGTGGAAGGCGGTGTGGACGGCGAAGGATTTCGCCCTCAAAGGCGGTGGCCTTCAGCAGGGACGCGGCCGACCCACCCGCGTGGCCGGCGCCGACGATGACGACCTTCATGACGGGGTCCTATTCCGCGTCCGGCTGCAGGTCCGGATGAGTGTCGGCGAAGGCGGGCAGGGCCAGGCAGGCCGCCTCGATGGCGGACAGGCGAGGCCAGCGCAGATCGACGCCGAAGCGCCGGGCATTGGCCATCTGGGGCACCAGGCAGATGTCGGCCAAGGTCGGGGTGTCGCCGAAGGCGAAGGGGCCGGTCTGGCCGGTTACCAGCGTCTCCAGCGCGTCGAAACCGCCGTCGATCACGTCCCGGGCCCAGACGTTGGCGTCGTCCTGCGTCTGGCCGCGCGCCTGAAGGGCCTTGAGCACCCGCAGGTTCTGGACCGGGTGGATGTCGCAGGCGATGACCTGGGCGAAGGCGCGAACCCGGGCGCGCGCCACCGGGTCGGAAGGCCGCAGCGACGGTTCGGGGTACTGTTCGTCCAGGTATTCGCAGATGGCCAGCGACTGGGTCAGGACCGCGCCGTCGTCCAGGATCAGGCTGGGCAGCAGGCCTTGCGGATTGATGGCCAGATATTCCGGCGACAGCTGTTCGCCCTTTCGCAGGTGCTGATAGCGGTGCTCGACCGTCAGCCCCTTGAGCTGGAGCGCAATACGCACCCGCCAGGCGGCGGACGAGCGGAAATAGCCGTGCAGGATCATGGGGTGCGGGCTCAGTGCGCGGGGGGGCCGACGGTGACGGTCAGTTTGCCGAGGCCGTCGATCGCCCCGACGAGGGTGTCGCCCTGAACCACCGGACCGACGCCGGCGGGGGTGCCCGTGAAGATCAGATCGCCCGGCTCCAGCCGGTAGAAGGCCGAGACATGGGCGACGATCTCTGGCACCGACCAGATCAGCTCGGCCAGGTCGCCGGTCTGCTTCCGCGTCCCGTTCACGTCCAGTGTGATGGCGCCTTTCGAAGGGTCCAACTCTGACGCCGGGTAGATGGGGCCAAGCGGCTTGGACTGTTCGACGTTCTTGCCCGCATCCCAGGGACGCCCCGTCTCGCGGGCCTGGAGCTGAAGGTCACGACGGGTCATGTCCAGACCGACGGCATAGCCATAGATGAGTCCGGGCGCATCCTCGACCGGGACGTTGCGGCCCGAGGCGCCGATGGCGATGACGAGCTCGATCTCGTAATGATAGTCGGTCGTCGACTGAGGATAGGCGATGACGCTGCCGTCCGGCACGATTGTCTCGGCCCAGCTGGTGAAGAAGAAGGGCGGCTCCCGGTCGGGATCGCGGCCCATCTCGCGGGCGTGGGCGGCATAGTTGCGACCGATGCAGAACAGGCGGCGGACGGGAAAGCTTTCGCCCTTGGTCGTGGGGGCGAGGATGGGCGCCATCGGCGAGAAGGTCAAGGTCACGCGTTTTCTTCCTTGAATAGGTTCAGTTTTTCCTGGCAGGCCCGGTCTGAATAACCGAACAGAACCAGGGTGTCTTTTGCCTCGAACCGCAGTGTCGTCCAGGACGGGACGACCAGCACGTCACGCGGGGCCAGGGTCATGGGGGCGTCATTCAGCCAGGCCTGGCCCAACCCTTCCACCACCACGTAGATGCTGGCGTCGGTCGAACGGCGACCCTTGGTCGCGAACCCTTTCGGCAGCAGCCGGACGTGGGCCGAGATGGTCGGCATGATGGAGCCGCCGTCGGCCGGGTTCAGGAACTCCAGCGCATGACCCAGGTGCGGATCGGGCTCGGCGGAGGTGGCCAGCCGGTCGAGAGCGGCACGCCATTCGGCGTAAGGATAGTGGAACAGCGGCTGATGCGCCGGGCGACGGTCGGCGACGCTGCCGCGCATGGGGCGCAGATTCTGGCCGTAACGGCTGGAGGTGTCGCCCGCAGGCACAGTCTCGGGGTGGGCGTCGGCGCCGAGCTTTTCCGAGAAGCTGGCGTCGAAATGGCTGACGGTCGGGATGTCCAGCCCGTCCAGCCAGATCATGGGCTTGTCGGTCGGATTGCCGTGGTCGTGCCACTGGCCGCCCGGCGTCAGCACCAGGTCGAACGGGCGCATGACAGCCTTCTCGCCATCAACCGCGGTGAAGGCGCCGTCGCCCTCCATGACGAAACGAAGCGCGCACTGGGTGTGGCGATGGCAGGGCGCGACCTCGCCCGGCAGGATCAGCTGAAGGCCGGCATACAGGCTGTTGGTGATGCGCGAGGCGCCGGGCAGGCCGGGATTCTCCAGGATCAGGACGCGACGTTCAGCCTGGGCCGCGCTGATCAGGTCGCCCGCGCGCATCAGATAGTCGCGGGCGTCGTCGAAGCGCCATTTGTGGGCGACGACGGCCGATGCGGGCTCGGGCGTCACCAGCGAGGCCAGCACCTCCCAAAGCGGCGTCAGGCTGGCGGGGCGCATCTCATCATAAAGCGCCTGGAGCTGGCTGGACTGTTCGTTGCTGAGGACGGCGTGCGACATGACCGAGACCCTGGACCTCAGATTCTTATCACGAGGCGATCGTCGATGGCGGCCGTGCCTTCGATCCCCATAGCCTTGCAGTAGGCGTTCCAGACCTCGGGCGGCTGACCCGCCTGGAACAGAAAGCGTTCCAGATGACGCCCCATCAGGGGGTGGGTGCGGAACTCGTCCAGCGGGATGCCCTCTACCAGCAGTTCGCGCTCGGCGATCGGCAGTTCGACGAAGGCGGCGATCTCGGGATCGCGGATCACGCCCTTTGGATCTTCACCCCGTTCGACCGCATCCATGTCGGCCATCAACTGTTTACGCAGCATCTGGATGCCGCGGTCGCTAAGGCCCAATTTTTCCTTGGTCCGATCGGCCACAACGCCCTGTCCGACCCAGGCCACGAAGTCCTGGTTCATCACATGGGTGCTGATCCAGCGGCCAGTCTTGGCATCCTTGATCGGGCCGTGCCAGGTCGGGATACTGTCCTGCACATAGGGTTCGGCGTCGGTGGGGACGCGTACAAACACCCACGCGATGCTGAGCGTGTTCTCGTCGTCGATCGGGACGCGCCACTCAAAATGGTCGCCCAGAAAGAAGCAGTTGGGCAGCAAACACACGCGGCCTACCGTCCACATCGTGTGGTCCTCGGGCAGATCTTCGCGCTGGCGACGGTAGATCAGGCCGTAGTCGAACTCGTCGAAGGCGACCTGGAGATGTTTGGGCCCAAGTTCGGCCATCAGGTCGGTCTGGCGACGCGACCAGTTGGTGTGCATCCACTCGAAATGGACCGGATCGATCGAGTTCTCCTGGCACTGCAGCCAGTTGCAGGGGATCTCGGAAATGATGATCTGGGTGAAGCCGTTGGTCCAGTTGAACGGCTCCCAGTTCGGAAGCTCCGGCGCGGGCAGGGGACCCATATAGGTCCACAGCAGCCCTCCCAGTTCCTTCACCGGATAAGCGGTGATGCGGACCTTGTCCTTGTATTTGGCGCGGGCGGCGACAGTATCCTCATAAGGCATCTCAACGCACTGGCCGGTCTCGTTATAGGCCCAGCCGTGATAGTTGCAGCGCAGGCCGCACGCCTCGACAAAGCCGTAGGACAGGTCGGCGCGGCGGTGGGCACAGGCGCGCTGGACCAAGCCATACTGGTCGGACAGATCTTTGTAGAGAACCAGATCTTCCCCCATCAGGCGGATAGCCTTGATGCGGGTTTTGTCGTCGAAATCGGTGACGCCGGCGATCGGCGTCCAGTGGCGGCGCAGCATCTCGCCCATGCGGGTGCCGGGGCCGACACGGGTCAGCATCTCGTTGGTTGCAGCGTCCATGACGGGTTTCCTTCCATCTACTTCGCGGCGGCCGCCTCGACGGAGAACCCGGCGATGCGCTTGTAGTTGTCCGACAGCGCCCGAAGTTCGTCCTGGGTGATGTGGTCGTCCAAATGCACGAACGGGCGGTCGCCGGTCAGCTCCTCAACCCGCAGATTGATGATGTCCGGCGGCGACGTCCGGTTGGTCTGAACGATCTTTGCGGTTGGTGCGAGGCGGGCGGTCTCATAGGCCTTCAGCGCCGCTTGCGGATCGCCCCCGGAGGCCAGCAGATCGGCCAGGGTGCGCGCATCGATCAGGCCTTGCGCCGAGCCGTTCGAGCCGCGCGGATACATCGGGTGTGCCGCGTCGCCGGCCAGGGTCACGCGCCCGAAAGTCCACTGCGACAGGGGATCCTTGTCCACCATCGGATATTCCAGGATCGGGTCGGCCCCCTTGATAAGTGCACCAACGTCCAGCCAGTCGAACCGCCAATCTTTGAATGTCGGCAGGAAGTCGTCCAGGCGGCCGCCCTTGTTCCAGTCGTTCATCGTCGAGGACGACCGCTCGATCTCGGCCACCCAGTTGATCAGCTGGTCGCCCGAGCCATCGTCGAAGTTCGAGATCGGATAGATGACCATCTTGCCGGTCCGCAGCGACCCGACCCGGAAATAGGTGCTGCCGTCCAGGATCGGCTTGCGCCGCGTCACGCCGCGCCAGGTGTTGATGCCGGTGAAGACGACCTTGTCGTCGGGATAGAAGATCTTGCGCGTCGCGGAGTTCACCCCGTCGCAGCCGATGGCGATGTTGGCGCGAACCTCTGGCAGGGCCTGGCCACTGGAAGTCTGACAAAACTGAAGGGTGACCCCCGTCTCGTCCTGAGCCATGTCAGCGAGGCTGTGATCGGTGACGATGCCGTCGGGTCCCAGGCGGGCGAGTGCCTCTGCATACAGAATCGTATGGAGTTTCCCGCGATTGATCGCCACCTCGGGCAGGGCATAGCCGGCGGCAACGCCGCGCGGTTCGCCGTAAAGTTTCTGGCCGAAGCGATTGTAGAACTCGCTGTTCTGCGTCTCGATTCCGACGGCCCGGATGGCGTCGAGCAGGCCCAGCTCGGCGATCTCGCGCATGGCGTGAGGCAGCAGGGTGATGCCCACCCCGATTTCGCGAAGCTGCGGCGCAGCCTCGTAAACACGGCTTTCAACGCCCCTGCGATGCAAGCCGATGGCCAGAGCCAGCCCGGCTATCCCGCCCCCGATAATCGCGATCTTCACGTCGCCTCCTTGGCCCCGTCTGTCCGGTGTCGTTGGTCAGTACCGGTTCTCGTTCCTTACCAATGGAAAGACGTCTGTTCAAATACCCTTTTTGAAATTGACGGAACCTCAATGCCCCAATCATTCCCTATCGGGGAAAAAATGAAGCAATGCCGTCAATATAAAGGCCCTTTTTCATGAACGGCGAGGCGCTTTCGGCTACCGTCACAACGCCTCTGGTCGATTTGAATCTTAGAAGGTATTACGTCTGATGATATCTGCCAGAACCCCGGGCGCCGTTGAAGTCGGCGGTCATCCTGCTATCAACCCGAGATAACGATGACGCCAACCTTGTCCTCCGATTTTCTAACCGAAGCCCGTCGCCTGGGTACCGCTACCCTGCACGAGGCGGCTGGTCGGATCGGGGCTCTGCCCGCCGCGATCAAGCCGGTTGATCAATCCATGACGCTGGCCGGGCCCGCCTTCACCGTTCACTGCCCCGCGCTGTCGAATCTGCAGATCCACCACGCCCTTTACCTGGCTCGCCCAGGCGACATTCTGGTGGTCCATGTCAGCGGCGGCGTGGAGGCCGGCTATTGGGGGGACATCCTGAACGAGGCGGCGATGGCGCAGGGCCTCGGAGGGCTGGTGATCGACGGGGGTGTCCGTGATACCGCCGGTCTCGCCAGCATGGATTTCCCGGTCTTTTCCAACGGGGTCTGCATCCGGGGCACAGGCAAGGACTACGACGCGACGGCCTGGCTTCAGGAAGCGGTCCTGATGGGCGATGTGCTGATCCAGCCGGGCGATCTGATCGTCGGCGACCGGGATGGGGTAGTTGCGCTGCCGATCGACCTTGTCGACGAGATCGTTCTGGCAGCGCAGCGACGCGAGGCCGACGAGATCGCCAAGATCGACGCCATCCGTCGCGGCGAGCGCACGCTGGATCTGTACGGGTTCGCCAAGGACGCCCCGACCCACATTGTCCCGGGCACGCCGTTCACCGGCCGGGCGCGCTGACGCGGCTCAATCGTCGTCAAGCACGATCGGGGCGCGTGTCACCTCGTTGAAGGTGCCGACGAAGGTCTCGAGCAGACGCAGGAACTCGGCCCCTTCTTCCGGGGAGAAGGCTGAAAGGGCGCGTTCGCGTGCCACCCGGGCGGCGTCGCGCAGGTTCTCCAGCTTGCGCTCCCCTTTGCCGGTCAGGACGATGACCTTGCGACGGCGGTCGGCCCGATCCTCGACCCGAACGACCAGGCCTTCGCTTTCCAGACGCTTCACCACCAGGCCGGTCGTGGAGCGATCCAGCCCAACCTTCTTTGACAGGCCAATCTGATCCAGGTTTTCACATGCACGCAGAATGACGAGGACGCCGTACTGGGTCGTGGTGACGTTGAACTCGGCGCTTTCTTCCATGAACAACGATACGCTGATCTGATGGGCTCGGCGCAGCAGGAAGCCGGGGCGTTTGTAGAGCGCATCGACGCTGTTGGGGTCGGGCGCGCTTGTCGCGGAACGTGCAGGCAAGGCGTGGCCCCGATCTTTCGAAACCGCCCCACATGGGCTCGTCGAATCGGGGTGATCAGTACACTGACCGGCGCGACCTGTCGAATAGGGGATGGTGCCCCTATCGGATCAGGTTTCGACATCGATCACTTCGGTGGGCTGAATGCGACGCTGACCGCCGCCGCGCAGAAGGTTGAACAGCGAAAAGCCGGCCGAGCACAGCGCCAGCCCTGCCGAAAAGAAAGCCGGGGCCGACCCCGCTCCGAAGCGTGTGGCCAGAAAGGCCGAGGCCACCGCGGCGCCCAGAGCCTGGCCCACGAACCGCGTGGAGGATACCAGCGCCCCAGCAGAGGCGGCCCGGTCGCGTGGGGCCGCGCCGACGATCAGGTGCGATGTCGGTGACATGAAGATGCCGACCCCCGCACCGATCAGGGCCATGGGTATTGCCAACAGGCCAAAGCCGCTGTCGCCCGGAAGAAACCCGGCGATGATCAACCCGGTGGCGGCCATGACCATGCCGATCACGCCGGGCAGTCCTTTGGGGGCTCTGTCGGCCAGGAAACCGGCGACCGGGGCGGCCATCATCATTGCTACCGGCCAAACTGCCAGCAACACACCGATCGTGCCGGTCGACATTCCCGCTGCGTGCAGGCGGAACGGCAGGGCGACCATGAATGACAGTGTGCCGCAGAAAGCGAACAGCAGGGCTCCAGCCGGCAGGGCGAAGGTAGCGCGGGCCAGGAGATCCACGGGCAGGATCGGTCGTGAGGAACCCAACTCGCGCCGCACGACCACGATGGCCAATGGAATGCCGATCGCGATCAGACCTGCGCCCACCGGCAGATTGCCGCGAAGCAGCAGACTGAGTCCCGTCATCAGCAGGCCGAACACCGCCGCGCACAGGGCTGCGCCGACGAAGTCGAAACGGGTGCTGTGGGCCTTGGGGTTCGGCAAGATCTGACCGAGGAGCAAGGACAGGATCGCAAACGGCACCGCCGCCGCGAACACCCACCGCCAAGATGCGTAGCTCAAGATCAGCCCGCCGAGGGTGGGCGCGGTGGCAGAGGCTATGGCCACGATCAAACCGTTCAGCGCGATCCCCCGCCCAAGCCTGTCAGCCGGGTAGGTGGCACGCAGCAGGGCGGAACTGACGCTGAGCGCAGCCGCGACCCCCAGGGCCTGCAGGCACCGTGTGGCCAGCAGCATTGGCAGGCTCGTGGCCATGGCGCTGCCCAGGCTGGCGATCAGAAAGACCACCTGGCCGGTCTGATAGAGGCGACGATGGCCGACCCGGTCGCCGAGGGCCGAGAAGGGCAGCAGGCTCATCAGCATAACGACCTGGTAGACCGTCACGACCACAACGGCGGCGGCCGACGAAATCTGAAGCGACCGCGCGATGGTCGGCAGGGCGACTGTCGCGATGGCGTTGTCCACGACCAGCATGCCTGTACCCAGCGAGAGCGCCAGAACGGCGATGTGGCGTCGGGGCGCCTCCAGGCCCATGTGTACCGCCGTGGTCACTCGCAGATGATTTTCAGGAGGACCTGTCGACCGTCCTCGCGCACCATGCGGATGGCGCGGCGGATGGCGTCAGGCACGGCGGCGCGATCCTCGATCCGTTCGCCATATCCGCCCGAGGCTTCGACATACTTCTCGAAGTCGGGGACAGGGCGCAGGTCGCTGAGCGGGGCGGGCTTGGGGCCCCGGGCCGCGTGACCTTCAGGGAAGACGCCGATGGTCGAGGTCTGGACCGCGCCCCAGCGGGCGTTGTTGCAGAGGATCGTCAGAAGCGGCGTGTCGTGCATGGCGATCGCCTGATGGCACGATGCCGGATTCCCGAACAGATAGGCCCCGTCCCCCAGGGGGCAGACCATCGGCCGATCGGGTGCCGCGAGCGCTGCGCCGATCGCCGCCGGCATGCCCCAGCCCAGACCCGCCGCCGGGGAGTGCATGTAGAAGCTGCCCGCCGTTCTCGCGTCGAAGATTTCGCGATCCACCCAGTAGTCGTCGACGACGACGGCGTCGTCGGGGAGCGCTTCGTTCAGGCAGTGGTTGAGCCAGTCCTTGGTCATACGCGGCTGGTCAAGCAGTGGTGCCAGGCGTTTGCGACGACGCTCGTGGCGGGCGTCGGCAAGGCGGCAATCCGTCTGGTGCGGGTAACCCTTCGACCTTCGTCAGCGATTGCGGCCAGGGCCTCGCCCAGCGGTCCGAACAACTGCCCCGCAGCTCTGGTGACGAACAGATCGCCCCGGAAGGAGCGCAGCGGGTAGTCCACGAACAGCGAATCCACCCCGACGTGCACGATGCGGGTGTCCGGCGGAAGCTCTCGCGTTTCCGGGAGCCAGGCACGTCTGTCTCCAGGCAGATCAAGAGATCTGCCTCGCCCAGATAGGGATGGACCGACTGGCCGAGGTGATAGGGATCATCGGCGGCCGCGCAGACGTAGCGCGACTTGGCTTCCAGGATGCCGATGCCGAACCGGCTGCAGAGATCGCCCAAAGGCTGCACGGTCGTGGGATCACGCCCGGATGCGGAGGTCACAAGGAGGGGGCATTCGGCGGCATCGATCAGCGCGGCCAGCCGCCGTATCGCATCCGGGTCGTGGGCGGCGCGGGTGGTCGGTGCCAGTGGCTTGGCCTCGACGACATGAGGTTCCGATGGTGCTGAAAGAACCTCGCGCGGCAGGGTCAGATAGACCGGACCAGCAGGCAAGGCCGCAGCGGTCATCAAGCCGTGGTCCAGCACGTCCTCGATGCTTCGGATTGCGGCAAGGTCCCAGTGTCGTGGCATTCCATGGACTGAACGGGCATCGTCACATCCTTGCTGTGCCGTGTTCTCGTCTATATGAGGAGACGTCTGCTGATTCGCCAGGCAAAAAGGGACCTGTTTCTCTTTTCGTGAGGAGTATGCCCTTGCAAGTAGAGCAAGGCGGTGGATATACAGACGTCTGCGCAACTGCGCATCGGTGAGTGCAAAATTGGCGTAGGCCAGCCCGGGAGAGTGGACGTGATCATCGACTGCCACGGCCACGTCAGCGCGCCTCCCGAACTCTGGGCCTACAAGGCCAACATCCTGTCCCATCGCGGATCGCACGGTCGCGGCGGCGTCCGGGTCTCGGACGACCAGATCCGCGCCGCCGCCAACAAGGTCGAGATGGCCCCCTGCGGTCACCTGGACATGCTCGACAAGCATGGCACCGACATGCAGCTGATCTCGCCGCGTCCGTTCCAGATGATGTCGTCCGTCGAACCAGGCCGCGTGGTCCACTGGTTCGTGGAAGAGTGCAACAACATCATCCACCGCAATACGACGCTGATCCCGAACCGGTTCATCGGAGTCGGCGGCCTGCCTCAGGTGGCGGGCGAGCCAATCGAGAACACCTTCAAGGAGATGGACCGCTGCATCAACGAGCTGGGGTTCAAGGGGATGATGCTGAACCCCGACCCGTACGAGAACACCCGGACGGATCACCCGGGCCTGGGTGACCGCTACTGGTATCCGCTGTACGAGAAGCTGTGCGAGATGGACATTCCCGCGCATATCCACCCGACCGGATCGCGCGCCGACCGGTCGCCCTACAGCCTGCATTTCATCAATGAAGAGACGATCGCCGTCTTCAATCTGGTGAACTCGGATGTGCTGACGGACTTCCCTGACCTGAAGATCGTGGTCAGCCACGGCGGTGGGGCCATTCCCTACCAGCTGGGCCGCTTCGAAGCCGGCTCGATCAATCCTGGCTCGACGAAGAAGTTCTCGGAAGGGATGCGCAAGCTCTACTACGACACCGTTCTGTACACCGAGGGCGCGCTGCGGCTGCTGATCGAGACGGTCGGCGTGGACCAGTGCCTGTTCGGCTCGGAATGCCCCGGCGTCGGCTCCAAGAAGCTTGAGCCCGGTCACGAACACACGATGGATCACATCGCGCCGACGATCGCCAAGTTCGACTTCCTGAGCGACGCCGACAAGAAGAAGATCTTCGAGGACAACGCCCGCCGCGTGTTCAAGCTGGACGTCTAGGAGAGTTCCCGATGGCCGAGATCGTTCTGGGCGCCTGGACCACCCATGGTCCGACGCTGTCGACTACCCCCGAAGAGTGGCTGCTGCGCCTGCCCGCCGACAAGGCCAAGAAGGACCACCCGTTCCGGGGTTCGACCTACGACTTCCCCGCGCTCGTCGAACTGCGCAAGGACGAGGACCTGGGGGCCAAGGCGACCCTGGCAGAGCGCACCCGTCGTCTGGCGCTGTGTCGCGAAGGCATCGACAGGCTGGCCGACATCTTCGAGGAGGCCCGCGTCGATGTCGCGGTCATCTTCGGCAATGACCAGCACGAGGTCTTCCTCGACAACCTGATCCCGGCCCTGACCGTGTTCAACGGCGAGACGATCTGGAACGCGCCGGCGACGCCGGAACAGGCCGCCAAGTCCCCGCCCGGAATCCACGCCTCGGAATGGGGGCACAAGCCGCCGCAGTACACCGAATATCCGGGTCACCCGGAACTGGCCAACCGCATCATCCGCCAAGCCGTCGGCGACGGCTTCGACGTCGCCCGGGCCTCCAAGCTGCTGGAGACCCCCGACAATTGGCACAGCGGCATCGGCCACGCCTTCGGCTTCATCTATCGCCAGATCATGCGCGACAAGCCGGTCGCCAATGTGCCCCTGTTCGCCAATACCTTCTTCCCGCCGAACCAGCCGACGGCGCGGCGTTGCTTCGAGTTCGGTCAATCGGTCGGGCGCGCGATCCGCGCTTGGGACAGCGATGCCCGCGTCGCCGTGTTCGGCTCGGGCGGCATGAGCCATTTCGTCATCGACGAGGCCTTCGACGCCATGGTCGTCGACGCTATCCAGGCCCACGACGCCGAGACCCTTTGCGCGATCGGCGAGGAGTATTTCCAAGCCGGAACGTCAGAGCTGAAGAACTGGATCGCGGCGGCGGGCTGTCTGTTCGAGACCGATCTCTCCGGCGACCTGATCGCCTATGTGCCCTGCTACCGCTCGGCAGCTGGCACCGGCACGGCCAACGGCTGGCTGGCCTGGGACAAGAAGACTGAAGCATGAGCGACGACATCCTGATCCGTCTGGCCCGGCTCGACGCCTGCGCCGTCTCCGATGCGCTCGACCAGGTCGGCGCCACGCCCTCGGTCACGGGCCTGAAGGCCTTGTCGGTGCGTCGGCGCATTTCGGGCCGGGTGACGACCGTCCGGCTCGCCGCCGGCAAGCCGCCAGAATGCGCGCCGTCGCGCCATCTGTGCACCACCGCCATTGATACCTCGGACGCCGGGGCGGTGATCGTGGTCGAGCAAAAGACGGGCATCGAATGCGCCGGCTGGGGCGGGATCCTGTCCAACGCCGCCAAGGGTCGGGCGATCTTGGGCGTCATCGTCGAGGGCTTCGCGCGCGACATCGACGAGGCGGCCGACATCGATTTCCCCGTCTATGCCCGCGGCGGCACGGCCCGCACGGCGCGCGGCCGCATCCACGAGGCCGAGACCGGCGGAACGATCACGGTCGGCGAGGCGACGGTCGCGAACGGCGATTATGTCGTGGCCGACTCGAGCGGAGCCGCCTTCGTTCCCGCCGATCTGATCCTCAAGGTCCTGGCCGCCGCCGAGAACATCGCCGTCAAGGAAGCCGCCATGACCAAGGCCGTCATGTCAGGTGAGCCCGTCAGCCAGGTCATGGGCGGCAACTACGAACACCTTCTGGAGAACTGAGCATGGCCGACGCCAATGTTGAACGGGTCGGCCACATCGACACCGCCACCCTGTCGGACGCGCTGGACAAGCTGGGCATCCCCGGTCAGTGCCTGGGCATCAAGCCGCTGGACCACAGGTTTCGGCTGGCCGGGCGCGCCTTCACCGTCACCTATGCACCCACGGGCCCGGGCGGCACGGTCGGCGACTTCATCGACGATGTGCCGGAAGGCCATATCGTCATGATCGACAACGGCGGACGCCCGGACGCGACCGTCTGGGGAGACATCATGACGGCCTGCGGTCATGCGCGGAAGCTGGGCGGCACGGTGATCGACGGTGCCTGTCGCGACACTCATCTGGCGCTGGATCTCGGCTATCCGATGTACAGCCGCAGCTATTCGATGCGCACCGGCAAGGACCGCGTCTCGCTGGAGGCCGTGGGCCAGGTCGTCAACATCGGCGACGCCCGCGTGCATCCCGGCGATCTGGTGCGCGGCGATTCTGACGGCGTCGTGGTCATCCCCAAGGCGCGCGAGGACGAGGTGCTGGAGATCGCCGAGGCCATTGAGGTGGCCGAGGGCCGTATCCGTGACCTGATCGCCTCGGGCATGCGTCTGGACGAGGCCCGCAAGCAAGAGGGCTATCATCGGCTGCAACGCCGCGAAGAGGGCTGACGGCACAGAAGTGTTCCGGCCAACAGAGCCGATGCCTTACCGGTTGGCATGATCGGGATCAATTTCACGATCCTGACCGGACCGGAACCCCGTTCGGCTGAGGCAAGGAAAGCGGCCGCAGCTCCGAGCGCGGTCACGAGGGCTGAAGGCCTATCTCGTTACAAAATACGTGGCGCAAGGCTGAGGGCGGTCAGTCTTCGGGCGCGATTGTCACAGACAGGCCATCCAGGGCATCCGAAAGCTTGATCTGGCACGATAGCCGCGACCGCGCGGTCGGGTGTTCGCTGAACTCCAGGAGGTCCTGTTCGCCCTCGCTTGCGGGCGACAGCCGGTTCCAGTCCCGATCGGAGACGTAGACATGGCATGTCGCGCAGCTGCAGCAGCCGCCGCAGACCGCCATGATCTCGTCAACGTCGCCGTCCCGGATCGCCTCCATGACGGAGACGCCGGATTTGGTTTCGATCTTTCGCACTTCGCCCGTGCGCAGCGTTACGGTCAGCGTGATCATGCGGCTGCTGGCGTCTTGCCGCCCTCGACCCTGGTTGCTTCATGCTGGGCCAGCTTTTTGAGCAGCCAGGGGAGGATGATTTCCTTGATGGTGCGTTCGGGGCCATAGCCGGCGCCGAAGCCCATGTGGACTCCCTTGGGGTTGATCCAGGCCTCCTTGGCGTCGCCGCGCTGGAGCAGCAGCAGTTGGTCGGCGATCGGGACCTGGCTGTCCTTGGCCCCGTTCAAGACCAGCATCGGGGCGCACGGCTTGTCAATCTGGTCATCGATCAGCAACGACATTCGCGGGCCGTACTCCAGGAACTCGTCCAGCGTCTTCACACCGAAGACGTTGGCGCGGGCTCCGAACAGGTCGAGCATGTATTCGCGGGTGCCCAGAGCCTTGAGCTGCCATTCGGGCTGGAAGAAGTGGTGGACGGCGCCGCCGTGGTTGATGGCACCCAGCAGGCGATTCTTCTCGGTGATGGCGACGCGGGTGGCCCAGTGACCGCCCCAGCTGACACCGCGCATGAACATCCGGGTGGCGTCGATGTCGGGGCGGGTCTCTGCCCAGTCGAAAATGGCGGTGAACATCCGCTCGGAGCCCACATCACCCTTGATCGGGGCCTGGCCGGTGCCGGGCATATCGACGCCGAAAACGCAGATGCCATGCGGAATGTAGTTCAGGGCTTCGTCGGCCACCTGTTCCTTCCAGAAGTCCAAACCGCCACACTGGACCATCAAGGGGAAAGGGCCGGTGCCGTCCGGCTTACGGAAATAGCCGATGATCTCCGAGCCCTCGAACGGGATGCGGACCACCTCGAGCTTTTGCGGCAACAACTCGGCGTAGCGCATATAGGCCGACAGGGCCTTGCCGTAGGCGGTCTTCTTGCCCGGTGTCGTGGGCGTCGGGAAGCGCCCCATGGTGTAGGTTGAAAACGCGGTCTTGTAGAGTTCGCGCCGTTCGTCGGGTGCAGTCGCTGCTTCGGCTTCGGCAACGACGCGGTCGCCGGCGTCGGTCCAGACCTTGGCCCAGTCGTCGGGCTTCAGCGAGGCCAGGGCGGCGGTCGCGGCCTTCGCATCGGCTAGGCGAATGCCCCGGCCGGGATAGCCGTTGGTCTCGACGCGACGAACGACATCGGCCTTCAGCTCTTCCAATGTACGCGGGGCCGCGATGCGCGGGTCAAGCAAGCTCATGTTCGAGTCCTGTCCAGGGATGCGGTCGGGGTCGCGCCACGGCGACCCCGCCGTGTCAGAAGGCGGCGGCCAGAGTTTTGGTGGCCACTGCGAGGATGTTGGTCTGCTGCTGCCGCTCGGTGCCGGCTATCTCATTGCGGCCCTGCTGTACCGAGGTCTCGACCACCAGTTTGGCGCGCTCGAACCGGCGATCCATGAAGGCCCGCAGGGCCATGGCGACGTCGTCGGTCCTGTCCAGTTCCTGAGCCAGCACCAGGCCGTCCTCGACCGCGACGCCTGCGCCTGAGGCCATGTGCGGCGTCGTTGCATGGGCCGCGTCGCCGATCAGAACAACGCGTCCCTTGTACCAGGGATCGGGCACCAGCAGCCACTCAAGCGGGCGATAGACGATCTGGGAATGCTCACCCAGGTTCTCTCGCACCGCCGTCAGGTTGCCTCCGAACGGGGCCAGCAGATCGCGAAGATGCTGGACGTGGGTTTCGGGGGCAAACCATGGATTGCCGGGCACGTGCTCCAGCAGGAAAACATACATCTGATCCTGAGAGATCGGCGACATTCCCACCTTCAGCGGGCCGCCGAAATAGATCTCGGCGCGCTCGACCTCGGGCGGGCGATCGGCGACGATCCGCCAACAGCCCTGATCGGTGAACTGTGGCGTGGGCGCGTCGGGGAAGATCATGCCGCGCATCTTGGAGAAGATACCGTCGGCCCCGACGACCAGGTCGTAACGCTCTTCAACCCCGTCGGTGAAGACGACGTCTACGCCGTCGTCATCCTGTTCAAACGTATCGACGGTGACACCGAGTCGAACCTCAATCCCCGCCGCCCGTACGCGGGTCGACAGGATGTCGTGCAGCACAGGCCGCATAATGCCCCCGCCGCACATGATCGGCGGCGCGCCTTCCGGTGCCGGCGGAGGGCCCGGAATCCGCTCGCCGTCGAACCGCATCGGCCGCATCCCAGTGTGGACGAAGCCGCGTCTCCGGATCTCGTCCAGAACGCCCAGCTCGTCGAAAGCGCGCAGGGACATCCCGGTGATGGTGATGCCCGCGCCATAGACGCGCCAGTTGGGATCATTGTCGATCAGGGTGACGCTCACGCCCCGCTGCGACATGGCCAGCGCGGCCGACATTCCGCCGATGCCGCCACCGACGACCAGTACCTTGTCTACCATGGTGATTTCCCCCGCGCGTCCCGGTTCAAGCCGGGATCTGCCACAGACCCTTGTCCGCATCCTTGGTCACATGGGGAACGTTGCCTGGGATGATCCGTCCCGTGCCCCACTGGTCGACGATGTCGCCGCTCATGGGATAGGTGGTCGGGGTCCAGGTCGCCTCGTCGATCTGTTCAAGATCCGAGGTGTATTCAACCGCATTGCCGTTAGGCGTGATGTAGTAGGTGAAGGTGTTATTGCCCGCCGTGTGACGACCTGGGCCCCAGCTGAGGGTCACGCCTTCCTTGGTCAGGCGCGACAGACCGCGCATCATTTCATCGACCGACGACACGTCGAACGCGACGTGGTTTAGCGAGGGTGGCCCGCCCATGATGGCCAAGCGGTGATGGGCCGGGTTGCACCGCAGGAACACCATGAACTTGCCGACCCAGTCGGACACGCGGAAGCCGAGCGCGTCCTCGTAGAACTTGAGCAGGCCGGCCATGTCGGGCGAGTGCAGGACGATGTGGCTGAGGCCGACGGGAATCGCCTCACCGGTGGCCAGTTCTCGCGGCACGCGCTTTGCGGTGTCGGTGATGACCTCGATCGCCCTTCCGTCCGGGTCGAAGAACCGGGCCGAATAGCCGCCGACCGGACCGTCGGCCGTGCCGGGCTCGCGGATCGGCTTGGCCCCGGCCGCCAGGGCCTGGGCGAAGACGGTGTCGACGTCGGACCGGGTGTCAGCCGAAAAGCCGATGAGGTCGGTCTTCTGCTCGGCGTCCTCGCGCAGGCGGATGACGTAGGGATGGGCCGAGCCTTCGGCGGCGAAATAGACCTTGCCGTCCGCGTCGCCGACCTCGACCAGACCCCAGGTCTCGCCATAGAACTTACGCTCAGAGGCGAGGTCGGGTACGGCGTGTGCGACGTAGTGCAGATCTGTCACTTGAGCGGTCATGATCGAATATCCGGTTGAGTGCTTCGCGAGGTCATAATTCCTGATAACAGGAAATGCAAGACTCTCGATGTTTGGGAGGTTGGGGGCGGTTGAACTCCAGACGCGGCAGGCCGCACTGATAAGGGGCGGTGCAGGTCAGAGTCGCGCGTAATGGACCGCAAAGGGTAGCTTGAACGCCGACAGTATTGCGTCGTGAGGTAGCGAGGCAGGTTGCCTGGACATCGGTGCGAAGAGATTTAGGTTCGACGTCTCCCTTGGAAATGGCACTTGGCGGTCATTATTCCTAATATAAAGAATAAGAGGGACGAGTGCAATATCTCTCGTTGGATTCGTTCTTGGCTTGTCGGTCGCGTCTGTATTCCGTAAATCGGGAATAACCGCCGGCAATAGCTAAGGGATTTGAGGATGGAACGATGACGAACCTGTTCGACCTGTCGGGAAAGATTGCGGTGGTCACGGGCTCCACCCGGGGGCTGGGTTACGCAATTGCCGAGGCGATGATCGCCCATGGCGCTACGGTCGTCGTGTCGAGCGAGGATGCTGAAGACACCGCTGCGGCAGCGAGCGCACTCGGAGCGACGGGTATCCCTTGCGACGTCGGTGACGACGCTGCCGTCGCCGCCCTGGTCGCGAAGACGACGGAAATGTTCGGCGGCATCGACATCCTGGTGTCCAACGCCGGCGTGACGGGCGGACCCTCGGCATCGCCCGTGGACATGACGGCCTTCCACCGAGTGATCCACATCAACCTGCGGTCCATGGTCCTGCTGACCAAACACGCCCTGCCGGTCATGGAGGGCCGACCGGGGGCGTCGGTGATCCTGATGGCCAGCATCTCTGGTGTTCGCGGCAATGCGAAGATCGAGGCCTATGCCATGGCCAAGGCGGGCGTCATGCAGCTGGCCCGCAATCTGGCGGTGCAGTGGGGGCCTCGTGGCGTGCGGACCAACGCCATCGCGCCCGGCCTGATCGAGACCGGTCTGGCCGACGTGTTCAAGGCCGACGAGGCGGTCATGGCCCGGCGGATGCAGATGACGCCGCTGCGTCGCATGGGCCAACCCGAGGAGATCGCCGGGGCCTGCGTCTTTCTGGCCGCGCCTGCCGGAGGATTCGTCAACGGCCAGGTGCTGATCGTCGACGGCGGGACCGTGATCACGGACGGCAGCTGACCCTCTGACCGAACCCTTCAAAGGAGTTGAATCCATGCAGACCGAAACGCCGGCCGCCTCCGTGCGCTGTGTCATCACCGGCCATGACACGCAAGGACGTGCCGTGGTCGCCGAGGACACGGCTTTGGCGATGCGGATGAACCCCAGCAAGGTTTCCAGCGCCGCTGTGGTCTGGACCACCTCGGGTGCGCCCATCGACATGGACTCGGCCGAGCATGGGCGCGAACGCGCGGGTGGGCTGACCCTGCCCGGCGGGTCGGTCCTGCGCATCATCGACATGATGCCCGGCGGGTGCTCGCCGATGCACCGGACCAGCAGCCTGGACTACGGCATCGTCCTGACCGGAGAGGTCGAGCTGATCCTCGACGACGGGGCGATCACCGTGGTCAAGGCGGGCGAGATCGTCATCCAGCGCGGCACCATCCACGCCTGGCGCAACACGACCGACAAGGTCGCGCGGATCGCGTTCGTTCTTCTGGACGCGACTCCTGCAACGGTGGACGGCAGGCCCCTGCCGGACGTCCATGTCACCGAGGGACGCAGGCCCGAATTCCGCTAGAGACGGGGCAGGCGCGGTCGAGATCCTGCGGTCTCAGAAGCCGTCGATGACGGTCGTGAGGTGTTCGACGCGCGGCGGGGCGGCGAAGTGTGGGCCGACCAGCCCACGCCAGATCTGGAAGGCCTCGCTCTCACGGAAGTGGACCATGTGATCCTCGACCGTGTCCCAGCCGACGACAAGGCGATAACGCTGCGGGTTTTCCACGGAGCGGTTCAGCGCCAGGCTGCGGCACCCACGGGCCGCCTTGAAATGCGGTGCGGCCAGGGCCACCGCAGCCTCGAAGGCGTTTTCGTGGCCTTCGATGACGTCGATCTCGGCGATTTCGTGAATCAAGGCGTGGCTCCGCAAGAACGGTTTCTCGGTGACCCTTAGTCGATGTGGTCGTGGACGGCCACGTCTCCTGCGCGCCAGTAGCCCGCCGCCTTTAGCCAGGAGGGATTTTGACCACGTTCGACGAGGTGAGCCCGGGCAGCCTTGGCGACACCGCTCTCGGCCGCGATCCAGGCATAGCCTTCGCCTTCGGGCAACGCCGTCTGTGCAAGGGCACCGAGCAGAGGGCTTGGGTCGGCGGCCTGTCGGGAGGGGCGATGGACCCAGCGCACGGAGGTGTTTGCCGTGGTCGGCAGAGAAATCTCGTCGTCGGCATCCACCACGGTGACGACGACCAGGACGACCGCATCCGGCCGAAGCTGCTCCAGTCGGCGCGCGATGGCGGGCAGGGCGGTTTCGTCCCCGGCCAGAAGATACCAGTCGAAGTCGTCCGGAACGACCATCGATCCGCGCGGGCCGCCGATGGCCAGGCTCTGGCCGGGGGAGGCGGTCTCGGCCCATGTCGTGGCGGGTCCCGTTTCGTGCAGGGCGAAATCGACGGTCAGCAGGCCGGTGACGGGGTCAAAGCTTCTGGGCGTGAAATCGCGCATGGGCGGCGGGGTGACGCCTTCCGGATAGACGGGGCCGCGCAGCCCCAGGGTTGGTTCGACGGCAGGGCCTTCGCCCGGAAAGAAGATCTTGACGTGGTCGTCGTGCCCCAGGCTGACGAAATCGGTCAGGTCAGGACCGGCGAAGGTGACCCGCACCATGCGCGGCGTCAGTTGATCGCGCGCGATCACGGTCAGACGACGGCGTTTCAGTTCATGGCGGGTGCGGACGACGGCGTGGCGATCGGACATGGAAACCTCGGCATCAAAGACGACCTAGAAGAACATATCCGAAGATATATCTCAATCGAATTTCGAGAATGATTCGCAAGTGTGCCGCCCTTTGATTTTGCCGAAACTCGCAGGGTGATCGAACGCCCAAGGGTGCCGCGCCTGTCGGTGCGGGCCCCATCCAATTCTTTTTGGGAACGTCGGCGGCTTGCTAGCGGGGCTTAAGGCCGTTCAGGAGCAGGTCGACCAAGAAGGTGTTGAACTCCGCAGCAAGGGCCTCCTTGTCGGTATCGGCTGGAACCAGGGGGGTGATGATCGGATCGGCCGATACGAAGAAGTCACTGGCCCCAAGGATGACCAGGTGCAGGAACAGGGGATTAACCTCACGCAGGGTCTCACCGGCGTCGGCGTCGAGCAGTTCGCGGTAGAACTCGACCAGATCGGCGTTCATGCCCCGTGTCCGCGCCCGGCTGTCCTCGGTACCGGCGTCGGTCAGTTCCTCGATCATCAACCGGTGCATGAAGGGGGCTGAACGGACCAGGGCCAAGGTCTTGCGGATGTGCTCGATCAAGGCGGCTTGGGGAGCCAGGGTCCGTCCGCCGGCATGAGGTCCCTGCGCCGTTACCTTCGCTGCCACGGCCATGAGCAGTCGCGTCCGGTCGCCGAAGTAATATCGGACCAAGGCAGGATCGACGCCGGCTTCCTGAGCGATGCGAGAGATCGTCACGCGCGCAGGCGGCAGGGTCTTCAACAGGGTCTGGGCCGCCGTGATCAAGCGTTCGCGGCCGACATCGTTTTCGCCGGTCACTGGCCGACCTTTGGCACGCTTGGGCGAAACGACGTCTTTGGATGCTACAACTGCTGTCATGTGCTCAATCTATTCGTCTTGCCGCGAAGAACACAATCCGACGCATATTCCTGTTTTCAGAATAGTCGTGAACGTGGACGGACCTGGAGGCGAGGTCAACGGTCATATCGCCGGTGATCACGGCGACTCTCGCGACATGGGCGGTGGTGCCTTTGAGCGGCAGACTCTGTAGACCGATGTTTCACATCGCAGCGGAGGGGCCATGCGTTTCGAGCGACTTGATCTCAACCTGCTGATAGCCTTGGACGCCTTCCTTCAGGAACGCGGCGTGTCGCTGGCCGCCGATCGCCTGAACATGAGCCAGTCGGCGGCGAGCGGCGCCCTGGCCCGGCTGAGGGAATATTTCCGGGACGACCTGCTGGTACTGACCGGTCGGACCATGACCCTGACCCCGCGGGCGGAAGAGCTCATCGAGCCGGTTCGGCTGGTGCTCGAACAGATTCGCGCCACTATCGTCGTGGCCGAGCCGTTCGATGCGGCGACGTCGGATCGGACACTGTCGATCATGGCGACCGACTATGTGTTCGACACCTTGATGCGGCCGGCCATCGTGGCCTGCGCGGTCGAGGCGCCGGGCATCCGCTTCGAGCTGGTGCCGATCGTCGAACAGCCGGTGGACGCTCTTCAGCGAGGGCACGCCGATCTTCTGATCGGCATCGACAATGTGATCTCGACCGACCATCCGCACTCGGTTTTATTCACCGAGGATTTCGTGATCGCGGGATGGCGCGACAACCCTTTCTTGGCCGGGCCGATGACCCTGGACCTGTACCAGACGCTGGGCCACGTCTCGGTGCGGTTCGGTCGCCAGACCGCCAGCTATGAGGCGACGGCGGCCGGGACGCGAGCGATCGAACGCCGGGTCGAGGTCATCGCGGCGGACTTCACCTCTGTCGGCGGACTTCTGGTGGGCACCAATCGGATCGCCACCATGCACCGCAGACTGGCGTTGCGGATGGCCGAGTTCCTGCCTCTGTCGCTGTTCGAGATGCCGTTCACACTGCCGCCGATCCGTGAGATCGCCCAGTGGTCGTCTCGCCGGAAAAACGACCCCGCCATCGCCTGGCTGGTCCAGCGGCTGAAACAGATCGGGGAAGGGGTTCCCGCGGGGACAGGGCGAGACTAGGTGGAGATCTCGGCCTTCAGGAAGGCCGCGATGGCCGGGATGGCGGTCTTGTCCTCCCCAAGGAAGCTGTGGGCACCCTCGAACAGCTGCATAGTCGCGTCGGGGATGCCGGCCGCCAGAGCCTCCTGGGCGGCAATGGTGCCCAGGCCGTCGTAGCGACCGCCGAACAGGCCAGTCGGTACCTTGATCTGATCCAGCCAGCCGATCGAGTCGTGCTCTTCGCGGGCTTCGAGCTGGCGACGGGCCCCCATTTGGGCAATCGGATCGGGCGATCCGCCGCGCTTCCGCCCCTGTTCCAGCAGCGCCTCGGTCACGCCGGGGTGCGCCGCCTGCCATTCCGCCGACTGTCGCAGGTCGAGCGACAGCATGGTCCGGGCCCTTGTGTCGGGGTCCTTCTGGCTCAGCGCGAGCAGGGGATAGGCATAGGACCCACCGGGATTGGAGCAGGCGAGCGCCAGGCGGCTGATCCGTTCGGGGTGCCGCCGCGCCAGTTCCTGGGCCACTGATCCGCCGAAAGAGACGCCGAGGACCAAGGCCTGATCCCAGCCGGCGACGTCCATGAGGGCCGCCGCGTCGTCGGCATAGTCCGCCATGCTGTAGTGTTTGTCGGGCTTCTCCGTCCGACCGAGTCCACGCTGGTCGTAGCGCAGAACGGTGAAGTGGTCGTTCAGGCTGTCGACCCACGGCTGCTGGCGCCGCAGGTCCGCGTTGGTGCCGTTGATGAACAGAAGGCGGGGGCCGGAGCCGACGACTTCGTAGAAGATCTGAATGTCTCGAACCTGGCCGAACGGCATGGTCGCTCCCGCTACTTCGCCGAGGTAAAGACAGCCTCGATCGGGTCGAAATAGCTGAAGGTCGACACGACCTTCGCGTCCGCCGGAACCGGCAGGAAGCCGGAATAGGAGTGGGTGGCCATCAGCATTCCGGCCTTGATGCCGTCGCGCTCGCGCAACAGATTGACCAGGGGGAACATGGAGATGAACGGGTCGACCAGGGGATGGCCGCCCACCGTATCGACCAGGGTCTGGTCGCCCGCCGTCATGGTCACGCGCATCTTCAGCCAGTCGAGATCCTGCCAGTCCTTGACCGGCGTGCCGACCACATAGCCGCCCGAGGCATTGCCGTCTGCCAGGCCGTCAAAGCGGGGGTTGATGCGGTAGCCGTTGACCACCTGACGCATATGGGCGGCGGAATCGAAACGGAAGCGTGGCCCGATGACCTCGAACACGGGCACGGCCTCGAAGCCGCCGTCGAGAACCTCGAGATAGGTGTAGGGTTTGTCGCGGGGCGGGAAGTCCTTGAGGGCGCGAAAGGCCAGTTCCGGTTCGATCCAGCGGTGCTGGGAATCCTTCTCGGTCAGGGCGGCCGGACTGTCCCAGATATGATAGATCGGAGTGCGCAGGGGGGCCTGCTGGATCGTGGCGTTGATATAGAATTTCCAGCCCAGCACCGGCCAACCGAGCAGATCGATGACCATGTCGTTCATCAGCTGGGCTTCGTCGCGATTGCGCGGCCGGGTGTCTTCGGGGAAGCCGACCTCTCCGGGGATTTCGATCTCGCGCCGGCGCATGTTCACCAGCAGTTCGGCGGCCTTGCGGATCCGCTCCGGCTCGTGCGGGAATTTCTGTTGCAGCGGCCCGCGCCCCTGGGCGGTGCGCTCGGTCATGGAATCGGTCATCTAGGAATCTCTATTCGGTGTCTTGAGAAGATTGCTGAATTTGCCGCTGACGGCGGGTGGCGTCATGCGAGCCAGGATGTTGTCCTTGTCGATGAACTGGTGACGGAGCGCCGCCAGGACGTGCAGCACGACCAGGCCGATCATCAGCCAGCCCATGTTCCCGTGCATCATCCGTGCGGGCCCGGCTGACGGCCAGCCGCGCGGCACCGGTAGGAAGGGAATTTCCAGGCCGGCGAAGTTGATCGGGTGGCGTTCTATCGGAACCGCAGAACTCATCCACCAGCCGCTGAGCGGCAACAGCAGCAGCAGGACGTAGAACAACACGTGCGCGACCCGCGCGATCCACTTCAGGTGGGTTGCACAGGCGTCAGACAAGGGCGGCGGTCTGTGCGTCAGCCGCCAGCCGATCCGAACCAGCGTCAGGGCCAGGATCAGGATGCCGATCGGCTTGTGAATATCGGTGGCCAGCTGGCCTGCCGGGTTGTCGTTTGCGGCCCCGAACATGCCCAGCGGAAGGGTGGTGAGCACCAGGGCCGCGATCGACCAGTGCAGGGCGATAGCGACGTTGGAATACCGTTCCGCATACGCCGTCTGATCAGTCGGGGCGGATGGTGTCGGGACATGGGTCATGGCGCAAGAATGCGGTTCTGGCGGTTCACGTCACAAGTCGGACTTATCGATACCAGCTATCCCAACTGCCGATTGGACAGACACCGGCGGGGCCATCCTATTCAGGGAAAGGCCGTCGATGACGGTCGGCAGGCACACACGACGGCCTGCATGTACCGGGAGACGACAGACGCATGGCCAGGATCGTTCACCTATCGGTCGTTCCGCACGACCCGGTCCTGCCGGGTCTGAGCAAGGGCTCCAATCCCCCCTCGCCGGACGCCCAGCGCCTGCTGGACGGGATCGCCCGCATGCGCCTGGGGCTGGAGGATGCGCGGCCGGATGTGATCGTCATGGCCGGCAGCGACCACCTGTGCCAGTTCTTCTTCAACAACATGCCGCCCTTCCTGATCGGCAAGGCCGAGCGGATCGCGGGGCCCCCTGGATACGAGCAGCGCGACTGGCGACTGGACACCTATGACGCTCCGATCGCGGGTCGACTGGCACGCCACCTGCTGACCCAGGGATTTGAGCACGAGGTGGATTTCGCCTATTCTGACGAGTTCATCGTCGACCATGCCTTTTCGGTGCCACTGAACTTCATGAGGCCACAGGCCGATCTGCCGGTCGCACCGATCTTTCTGAATTTTCTCGCGCCACCGGTGCCGCCAGCGCGCCGTTATCGCAAGGTCGGCGGACTCGTTCGCCAGATCGTCGAGGACTGGGACGAAGACCTGCGCGTGGCGGTGATCTGCACCGGGCATATGACCAACGGTGTCGGGGGGCCCTATATGTTGCGCCATAGCGAACGGCCCGAGAGCGACTGGGACCGGACGATCAATGCTGCGATCCTCCGCAATGACGTTGACGACCTGGTGGCCCATTCCTCCTGGGAAGAAATGTACGCCCAAGGCAACAACACGCCGGGGTTCCTGGGCTTTATCTTCGCGTTCGGGGTCGCTGACGGCGCGCCGCCGACTTTCCACGATTATGTGGCTTCGCGGAACCAGCCGCTGATGATCCTGCTCGAATGGAGCGAAGACCAGCTCAACGGAGGCCGGGCATGAGCCGCTATGGTGTGAACAAGGCGCTTTGGGAGATCGCGCGTGATGACGCCGTAGCTGACCGCTACATGGAGGCACCGAAGGCCTTTCTGGAAGGCCGGGAGCTGTCGGCCGAGGAGCATCGTCAGCTGCTGGAGCGGGATTTCGCGGCCATGTTCGCTGCCGGCGCGCATCCGTTCCTGCTTTTCACCTTCCGGATCAAGGTTTCGGGTGGCTGGAGCTATCCGATGATGGTCGAGCACGTCCGCGTTCTGTCGACCATAGAGCCGCCGCTGGACATCTCGACGTGACGGGAGTCTGCGGACGCAAGCATTGCGGTTGGGGCGAAACATCAATGGCTGCTCAGCACCTGCTAAGCTTAACGTGTGAGCCGGTGCATTCGTGCCCGGAGGAATTCTTGAATTTAGGAATACGAGTTGCCCAAAGGCGCAATTCCCGGTAACGGGATTATTGCCCCAATCGGGGGGATCAGGGGCCGCAGAGTCCGGCGTGCACAAGCACGCAAGAGGGAGGATGAGAATGAACCAGAGGATTTTGCTTGCCTGTTCGACGGCCATCGTCGTCGTGATGGCGGCCCCGCAGGTCTCGGCGCAGACCGCTCCGCGAGAGCCCAGCGCGACCCAGATCGAAGAAGTCATCGTCACGGCCCAGCGTCGGTCTGAAAGCGCCCAGCGCGCCGCCATCTCGGTCGATGCGGTCACAGCCGAAGAGCTTCAGAACGTCGGAACCAACCCCGGCGACCTGACACGGGTCGCCCCTTCGGTGCAGTTCTTCCAGTCGTCGAACGTCTATCCCCAGACCAGTATTCGCGGCATCGGCAACGCCACGCTGAACCCGACCACGGACGCGACCGTCGGCTTCAACTACGACGGCGTGCCGATCACCCGCGTCGCCGGATCGGTCGGCCTGTACTACGACTTGCAACGGGTCGAAGTTCTGAAGGGTCCGCAAGGAACGCTCTACGGCCGCAACCAGACCGGCGGTACGGTCAACATCATCCCCAACGCGCCGATCATGGGCGAGCGGAGCGGGAACCTCACGGTCGAGGCCGGTAACTTCAACCTCAAGCGCATCAACGGGGCCCTGAACGTGCCCCTCAACGACCGTGTGGCGATGCGCGCGGCGTTCAACATCATTGACCGCGAGGGTTACTATAATAGCGGCCTTTCGGACGACGTCGGCCAGTCGGGCCGCCTGATCTTCAAGGTCGAGCCGACCGAGGCGGTCACGCTCCAACTCGGGCTGGACTACCACCATCAGGGCGGCAAGGGCGGCGGCACGACTCTACTGAATTCGACCTTTGCCTCTGTCCTCGCAGGGCCGCCGCCCTATCGCCAGTACAATACCGACGGCAAGCCGTTGGGCGGCGATCCCTGGATCGACGTGAACGACCGTTGCGATGGCGTCGATCGCAGCCCGACCTCGACCGGCTCGTTGGACTGGGACGACTGGTTCTACACGACCGGTGCCAACTCGCCCTGCCGCTTCGACGGGAAGATGGACAACACCTTCTTTGGTGTGACCGGTCTGGCCGAGGTCGATCTGTGGGGCGGTACCCTGACGGTCATTCCGGCTCTGCGCACCACGGATCTGAACTCCATCACTGTCGGTGGCACTAACCTGGTCAACCAGGAATCCAGCGAGAGCTACACGCTGGAGGCCCGTTATGCCTCGAACGAGGATGCGCGGTTCTCCTACATCGTCGGCGGCTTCCTGCTGGACGATTCGGATGACGCGAACTTCCAGATCCTGATCAACTTCCCCAACAATTCGCCGACCCGGCAGGTCATCAACTCGACGACCAAGAGCTGGGCCGCCTTCGCCTCTGCTCGCCTGAATGTCACCGACGACATCCGCCTGACGTCCGGTTTGCGATACACGCACGACGACAAGACGTTCGGCGGCACCAGCACCCCCGCGGCCCCACCGTCGCTGACCATCAACTCCGAGAAAGATTGGTCCGAGGTGACCTACAACCTGGGGGCCGAATGGGACATCGCGCCGGATTCATTACTCTATCTGACCTATGGGCGCGGCTACAAGGCGGGAGGGTTCTTCTTCGCGACGCCGTTCGCGGGCTTCGGTCCAGGTGCTACGGGGGCCACGCCGACGACGGTCGTGGGCAACTCCTATGAGCCCGAGTACGTTAACGCGATCACCCTCGGCTCCAAGAACCGCTTCTTCGATCGTCGTCTGCTGCTGAACTTTGAAGTGTTCAAGTACGAGTACAAGGACCAGCAGTTGTCGCAGTTCGGCCGGGATGACTGAATCGCGCCGTTCGGCACGCCTAACGCCTATGCCGTTTCGGTCTTCCTGACCACCAACATCGGATCGGTGGACATCCTGGGTCAGGAGTTGGAGTCGCAGTTCCTCGTCACCGACAACACCCTGCTGTCCCTCAACGTGCAGCATCTGGACACCGAAATCTCGGGATCTTTGACCAACCAGGGCCTGAACACCGCCGGCTATCCGGCGCAGCAGGCTCCGGACTGGTCGGCGACCTTCGGCATCGAACAGACCTTCCCGCTATCCAACGGGGCCGAGCTGGTGGCCAATCTGCGCGGTCAGTACCGATCGGAGTCCTGGGTCGGGTCTTCTGACTACCTGCCCTACATGCTCGCTGATGCCGTCACGACTGGCGACATCTCGCTGACCTACGATTCGAGTGCTGCCTGGCGTCTGACCGGATATGTGAACAACTTCACGGACGAAGACGTGCCAGCCTTCTACGCCGGCACTGGCGCGGCACGGGGCTCTGCAGCGGGACCGCCTTCCAGTGCCTATACGGCCCAATATCGTCCGCCCCGGACGTTTGGGGTCCGACTGGGCGTCAACTTCTAGGCTGAAGGCGGAGGCGATGACTTCGGTCTTCGTGTGCCAGATCCGTCCGCGACGCGATCTGGCACCGAGCCTTTCACGTTTCCGCAGTTATTCCGGTAAAAGGAAATATGAGCTCAACCACCATGGTGGGGCGGACTCCCGAGAAAGTAGAGTGCGTCGATGTCTCTGAAGCTTAATGCGACGCACGATCCGGCCCTCCAAAGCTGGCTCTCCAGCGCCAACGAGGCCGGTTGCGAGTTTCCGATACAGAACCTCCCTTTCGGTCTTTTCCAGACCGAAGGGTCGGGCCCGCGTGGCGGCGTCGCTCTGGGTGACCGGATTATCGATCTGTCGAAACTCGTCGAGCCGTTGGGCGAGGTTGCTCGCGTGGCGGCTGGGCCGAGTCTGCTGCCGTTGATGTCCCTGCCTGTCGAGACCCTGTCGCAGTTTCGTGCGGCGCTGAGCGCGCTTTACAGTACCACTGGACCGCCGCGAGCGGCGGCCGAGGCGGCGCTTGTCCCGATGGCCGAGGCCGAGTTGCTGTTGCCGATGAGGCCGACGGCGTTTGCGGACTTCTGTTCCTCGATCGAGCACGTTCGCCGCATGGCGGCGGGGGGAGGGCGCCCGGTGGCAGCCTGTGCTGACCGGCTGCCGGTCAGCTACAACGGCCGCGCCAGTTCCGTGGCCGTCAGCGGAACGCCGGTGGTTCGACCGAAAGGACAGTTCGAGTTCCCGCCCACCAGCGGCCAGATTCAGTACGGACCTGAGCGCAGGCTCGATTACGAGCTGGAGTTCGGCGTCTGGCTGCGCGGCGGCAACGCCCTGGGCATGCCGATCTCGGTCGCCGAGGCCGAGGCGATGATGTTCGGATGCAGCCTGGTCAACGACTGGTCGGCGCGCGGTATCCAGTTCTTCGAGTCGATGTTGGGGCCCCACCTCGGCAAGAGCTTCATGACCACGGTCTCGCCCTGGATCGTGACGATGGAGGCTCTGGCCCCCTTCCGGGTCCCGGCGCGAGGCCGCGTTGACGACGAGGCCGAGGTGCCCCCCCACCTGTTCGATCTCAAGGATCGGGACAGGGGCGGTATCCAGATCGCCATGACGGCCGAGTTGTCGACCGCGACCAGCGAACCGGTGGTCATCGCCGAGACGGGTTTCGAGACGATGTTCTGGACCCTGGCCCAGATGGTCGCGCACCAGGCGTCCAGCGGTGCCCCGCTCGAAGCGGGCGATCTGCTGGGCAGCGGCACGGTGTCCGGCCCGGCCAATGTCGCCAAGGCGTGTCTTGCCGAACGCAACGAGCGCGGCACCAATCCGGTCGTGTTCGCCGATGGTACCAGGCGCGTCTGGCTTGAGGACGGCGACACCCTGACCATCCGGGCAATGGCCCATGCGCAGGGTCGTGTGCCCATCGGCTTCGGCATCTGCGCGGGGACTGTCCGTCCCGCTGTGCCCGGGTGACCGGCCCCAGCGCGAGATCACGACAAACAAAGCCTCGTGGCCATGCACCGGCATGGCTCGGCCCGATTGTGGAGGACTGAGATGGAAACGACCAAGACCGAGGCGACCGCACCCCCAAGTGGTGGGCTGATCGCGGCCTATACCCTGGCCCTGCTGTTCCTGGCCAATGTGTTCAACTATGCCGACCGGGCCCTGCTCGGGATCGTCATCGAGCCCATGCGCAAGGAGCTGCTGCTGAACGATACGCAGATCAGTATCGTCTCGGGACTCGCCTTCTCGATGTTCTTCCTCGTCGCAGGGATCGCCGTGGCGCGGTGGGTCGATCGCGGCAATCGCAAGCTGATCCTCATCCTCGGTATCATTGTCTGGTCCGCCGCAACGGCGGCGACCGGATGGACCCTGGATTTCTATTCTCTGGCCGTAGCGCGGATGCTTGTCGGGATCGGCGAGGCTGCGGTCTTCCCGGTCGCGATGTCTTTGCTCGCCGACTACTATCCCGGACCCAGGTTGTCTCGATCGGTGTCGATCTTCCAAGCCAGTTCGGGGGTCGGCGTGATGGTCGGTTCGATCCTGGCCGGGATACTGGCGGCGGCTCTGGGCTGGCGATCGATGTTCGAGGTCTTCGGTGCCGCCGGCATCGTGTTCGCCCTGCTCGTTCTGCTGACCATGCGTCCGACCCCACGCGCCAAGACGAGTAACCAGACGTTGGAGGCAGGCGGATTCATCGGAACGCTAAAGGCCATCTTCTCTGTGCCCGGAATGGCCTGGCTCGCCTTTGGATACGGTGCGTCGAACATGGTCCTCGCGTGTCTGCCGATCTGGTCGCCGACCTTCCTGCTGAGGTCGCACGGTGTCGAGTTGGCCCAGGTCGGGGCCTTGGTCGGTCCCCCGGCCGTGATCGGCGGCATTGCAGGCGGTATCCTGTCCGGCATCCTGGCGACCAAGCTGATCCAGCGCACCGGCAACCGGGGCGCAGGTCTGCTGGTGCCCATCGTCGCCCTGCCGCTGGCGGTTCCGGCGTTCGCGGTATTCCTGTTCGCGCCCACGCTTCCGGTCGTGCTGCTCGGCATCGCGGTGATGAACTTCATGCTGGCGAGCTCGCTTGGGCCATGCGTCGCCCTGGCGGTGTCGCTGGTCACGCCGACGCGTCGCGGCATGACCTCGACCCTGATGCTGATCGTCCAGACGCTGCTGGCGTTCGCTTTCGGTCCTCTGCTGATCGGCGTGGTCAGCGATGCGCTGACACCGAGCCATGGTCAGGAAGCCTTGCGTTACGCCCTTTCGGTGATGCTGATCGCGCCTCTGGCGGCCTCGGCGATGCTGTTCATCGCGCGGGGCAAGATCAAGGCGGACTGAGGCGCAGAACCCCGGCGTGGCCGAAGGGATGAACGCCTTGAAACAAGCCGACGGATTGCAGGTGGCGGTGACCGGGGCCGCGGGGTTCATCGGTCGCGCGGTCGTGCAACGCATCATGCGTGGCGCGCTTGGTCGGGTCGCCGAGCTTCGACTCAATGATGTTCAGCCGTTCGAGCACAGCACGGCCGCCGTGGTGACGGGGAGCTATGCTGACGAGTCTGTTCGTCGCGCACTGCTGGGAGAGGGGGTCGATGTCCTCTTTCATCTGGCCTCCCTGCCGGGAGGGGCGGCCGAGCGCGATCCTGTCTTGGGCCGACAGGTCAATCTTGACGGTTCGCTGGCCCTGCTCGACGGCGTGGCCGCAAAAAACAAGCCCGTCGTCGTGTATGCCAGCACGATCGCGGTACTGGGGGCACCGTCCGGGCCCGTCGACGACCGGACGCCGCTGCGGCCGACGGGGGGCTATGGCACGCACAAGGCGATGGTCGAACTTTATCTTGCCGATCTGACGCGACGCGGGCTGATCGACGGCCGGACCGTCCGACCGGCGGGAATCGTGGCGCGGCCGCGTGACGCCTATGCCGGGTTCGCCACGGCCTGGATGAGTGACCTGTTCCACGCCGCCCTCGACGGCAGAGACATCGCGGTTCCCGTGAAATCCGACGCCCATGCCTGGCTTCAGAGCCTGGATATCTTAGCGGACAATCTGATCCATGCGGCTCGTATGTCCGAGATCGACTTGCCGCGTCACCGGGCCTGGAACCTGCCGGCGACCGTCGTGCGGATTGCAACACTGGTCGAGGCGCTGGAACGGCATACCGGAACGCGTCTGCGTGCGACTTATGGCGACAGTCCGATGGACCATCCGCCGCTCGACTTGAGTGCCGCCCTGTCGCAAGGTTTCCTCAGCGACGGGGATACGGATGCGCTGGTCCGCAGGGTGCTAGCGCGAATTAAGGGCGCGACCGGCGCGACCGGAACCGTCGTCAATCAGTGATTATCCCGGGGCAGGCCTATGGTCTGGGAGATGCGCTGGTGTTTGACGGCCGTTTGCAGTGCTGCACCGATATCCAGTGGGCCGAGGTTGCCGCGATGCCCCAGGACACCACAATCCCCGGTGCCGCCGTGGGAGAGATCGTGGAGCCGCGCCACCCTGAATCTCGGCGAGGGTCGGCCTGGGGTTCACCCAAAAGCGCATGTCTAGTTGACCTGTGCTGCGCGCCGGACGCCCCGGTCCCGAGTAGCCAGCCGAGACTTCGTAGCCTCATTCTTGGACCGCCTAAGGAGGAGCAATACCGACGCGGCCGCGACGAGCCCCTGCAATCCGCCAACACACAACCGTGTACTTGGAGGCGATGTACCGGGCCCGTCGGCGAACAGAAGCACCGATTGAGCCCGCGCTAACGATCGCCGATGGTGACGAGTCGACGGTTACAGGCATCCGACAAAACTGCCATACGGGCCGCTTGGCCGGTGAATCAGTCCGATAGTATGTGTGCATGCGTCAGGAGCGGAATAGATGAGCAGGGTGCTTGTGATAGGCGCCGGCGGCGTAGGGTCGGTCGCCGTGCACAAGATGGCGATGAACCCCGATGTGTTCTCGCACATCACGCTGGCCAGCCGTCGGCGGTTTAAATGCGACGCGATCGCGTCTTCGGTTTTCCAGCGCACCGGCATTGCGATCGAGACGGCCGAACTAGACGCCGATGACGTCGACGCGACCGTCGCGCTGTTGGAGGTCGTGAAGCCGCAACTCCTGGTCAATCTTGCCCTGCCGTATCAGGACCTCGCCATCATGGAGGCCTGCCTTAGGGCCGGCGTGAGCTACCTCGATACGGCCAATTACGAACCACGTAACGAGGCCAAGTTCGAATACAGCTGGCAGTGGGCCTATCAGGAGCGCTTCCGCGAAGCTGGTCTGATGGCCGTGCTGGGCTCCGGGTTCGATCCGGGGGTCACGTCCGTGTTTGCAACCCATGTCCGCAAACACCTGCTCGACCGGATCGACACGCTCGACATCCTCGATTGCAACGGCGGCGATCATGGCCATCCGTTTGCGACCAACTTTAATCCGGAGATAAACCTTCGGGAAGTCACGGCGCCCTCACGACACTGGGAGAACGGTCAATGGGTTGAGGGCCCCGCGTTGAGCCAAAAACAGGCGTTCGACTTCGATCAGGTGGGCGTTCGCAACATGTACCTGATGTATCATGAGGAACTGGAGTCGCTGGCGAAGTTTTATCCTGAGATCAAGCGCATCCGCTTCTGGATGACCTTTGGCGACAGCTATCTGAAACATCTCGAGGTGCTGGAGAATGTCGGGATGACCCGCATCGACCCCGTAACGTTCCAGGGCGTGGAGATCATCCCCTTGCAGTTCCTGAAGGCCCTGCTGCCTGAACCCGCGTCGCTGGGCCCCGTGACCAAGGGGAAGACGAACATCGGCGTCATCGCGACCGGCGAGAAGAACGGCAGGCAGAAGACCGTTCACGTGTACAACGTCTGCGACCACGAAGAGGCCTTCGCGGAGACCGGCAATCAGGCGGTGAGCTACACCACGGGCGTTCCCGCCATGATTGGCGCCGCGCTGATGCTGACAGGCAAATGGAGCGGCGCCGGCGTCTTCAACATGGAGCAGCTCGATCCCGATCCCTTCATGGCATTGCTGAACGCGCAAGGCCTTCCATGGCAGGTCAAGGACTTGCGCGCGCCCCTCGACTTCTGATCGCAAGATGGAAACCCAGGCCGGCGATCCCGGCGCGTTTGCCCGGTTCGACCTCAGCCGTGTGCCGTCGCCATGCTTCGTGGTCGACGAAGCGGCGCTCCGTCGCAATCTGCTGGTGCTCAAGGACGTCGCAGACCGCAGCGACGCCAAGGTGCTGCTGGCCCTGAAGGCATTCTCGATGTGGGCTGTGGCCGATGTGGTCGGCGAATACCTGCACGGTGTTTGCGCCTCCGGCCTTTGGGAGGCGCGTCTCGCCAGGCAGCATTACCGAGGTGAATTGACGACATACGCTCCGGCGTATCGACCTGAGGATCTGCCGGAAATCCTGCGTCTGTCGGACACGGTTATCTTCAACTCGCCGGCGCAGATCTCACGGTTCGAAGACGTCATCGTTGCGGTGCGTGCCGAGGGAGCCGTCTTCCAGGTCGGCCTGCGGCTGAACCCCGAATTCAGCGAGGCGGCGGTCGCCAAGTATGACCCTTGCGCGTCCGGATCACGGCTTGGCTTTCCCGTCTCCCAACTAAAGCCAGAGCACCTGCGGGGCGTCGATGGTCTGCATTTTCACGCCCTTTGCGAGCAGGGTTTCGAACCCTTGTGCCGTATCTGGGACGCGCTCGAGCCTATGATCGGTGGTTTGCTGGCCCGGCTCAAATGGGTGAACCTCGGGGGCGGCCACCACATCACACGCGCCGACTATGCCCGTGACGACCTCGTAGCGTTCCTGAACCGAATCAAGGACCGCTACGGGATTGATCTCTATTTGGAACCGGGCGAGGCGATCGCTCTGGACGCAGGCATTCTGGTCGGAGAAATCCTCGACAGCTTCGTCAACGGCGTGGCCGTGGCGATCACGGACATTTCGGCGACATGTCATATGCCGGACGTGCTTGAAGCCCCTTATCGGCCGGCCTTGCTGAACGAGGGCGACCAGGGCGTTCCGGTGCGCCTCGGCGGCCCGTCCTGTCTGGCTGGAGACGTCATTGGGGACTACCTCTTCGCGGACCTGCCAGCACCGGGAAAGCGCATCGCCTTCCTCGATCAGGCCCACTACTCGATGGTCAAGACCACGACGTTCAATGGCGTGCCCTTGCCGGCGATAGCCCTATGGAACAGCGACACCGACGCACTGCAGTTGGTACGCCGGTTTGATTACGCGGACTTTCGGGACCGGCTTTCGTGAGCGCTAGGGTGATCGACGCCCCACCGTCTTCGTGTCCGCCATCGCCCTCGCAGCGACTGTGCTCTTCTGCCTATGAGTCCTGTGCCCAGATGCTGAGACGACAGAGGCGCTGGGCGGCAACGTCCGACGCTTTTTTTCATGCGCGATCCGGGAGAGACGAGCCATCGCCCCGCTCGGCGGCCGGAATCTACCCCTGGTCGAGCGATCAAGCTGGGCCATTGGGCCGCGCGGCGAGACGGCCATCGTCCGTCAGCCAGCCGATCCCACCTTAATCGCTGCGCTCACCCGAGCAGAGGCCTGGAAGAAGAGGATCATGAGCGGGGAGGCGAGTACGATGGTGCTGTCAGTCCAACGCTAACTTGTCTCCACTTAAGACGGCTAAGCCGCTGATGAGGATGATTTTTCGTGAAGCTCATTTCGTTCAAGCGCCATCGTTTTCCATCCGATGTGATCCGTCAGGCGGTGTGGCTGTAGTTCCGTTTCAGCCTCAGTTTGCGGGATGTAGAGGAACTGATGGCGGCTCGCGGCGTGGACGTCAGCTACGAGACGATCCGCTGCCGGACCATCAAGTTCGGGCCTCTCATCGCCAGACGACTGAGAAAGAAGCGGTGGCCCCCGTCGCCGCGCTGGCACCTGGACGAGGTGGTCTGCAACATCGGCGGGAAGCGGATGTTTCTGTGGCGCGCGGTCGATGACGAAGGTGAGGTCCTAGACGTCCTGGTCCAGCGCTGGCGGGACACAGAGGCTGCGTTGAAGCTGCTCAAGCGACTCCTTCAGACCCAGCCGGTGGATCCGCAGACGATCACGACAGACGGCCTGGCCTCATATGGCGCGGCTCTCGATCAGCTGAACTTGAGGCATCTGCATAGACCCGGCCGGCTTCGCGAGAACAACCGGATCGAAAACTCCCACCTACCGATCCGACGACGAGAGCGGCAGCAGCAGCGGTTCAAATCCCAGGCGTCAGCCCAGCGTTCCCTCACCACCCATGCAGCGATCTACAACACCTTCAACATCCAACGCCATCTGATCAGCAGACCGACCCTTCGCCGCCTTCGCGCCGATGCGGCGACCGCTTGGGCTGCCGCCGTTGCCTGATTTCAGGAAGGGTAAAGCACCTTTCAACTTGGCGAACTTAACCTGTCAGACCCGCTTCGGCGGCGGTCCGGCACCCCTGCTCGCCCTGAAAGGGCTGGTGTTCGATTGTGATGGTGTCTCGATGACCCGGGCCCACGCCTACGGCAAGTCAGGGGCTGCGCATCGCTACTATGTGTCGAGCAGCGTCAATCGCGGCCGGGGCGAGCGGCGACCCGACGGCATCTACCGCCTGCCGGCCCTGCCCGTGGAGCGCTGGGTGATCGAGACCCTGCACCGTCTGGCGCCGGACCATGATCCCCTCGCGGTCCTTTCGAGGATCGAGGTGCATGAGCATACGGTGCAGCTGGCGCTGAATGGAACCGTGTTATCACCGGAAGCAAGAGGGCTGCCGGTCACGATGGATCGCTTGCGCCGCGCCCTTGTGGAGAGCGAGCAGGTCCAGGTCGAGGGCGAGCGGCTGTGGGTGCACATCCCGAGCCGGCTGAAGTTCCGGGGCGGGAAAGCGTGGCTGAGCGGCGAGGCGCCGAAGCGCAGCCGGATGAGCCAGGCCCTGATCAAGGCGCTGAAGCGCAGTCACCACCTCGTGGCTAGCGGGTCCGATGCGGAGTGCGTACTTCAGCAGGCACCGTCATCCCCACACGAACGCGATCTCATCCGCCTCGCCTTTCTGGCTCCCGATCTACAGGCGGCCATCCTCGATGGACGTCAAGACGCCGGGCTCTGCCTCGAGGATCTGCGCGGCGCAGATTTTCCCCTGTGCTGGGACGATCAACGCCGCTCCCTCAGAGTCTGAATCCTGGCCCTGATCAGCCGGACATTTTCCCTGATCAGCACTCCAAAAATTCCCTGCCTGGTCCGGGCCTCGTGTCGTGGCAGCGGGCAGCAAACCCCCGACCCCACCGGGAGTGGGGGTCAGGACGGCTCGGACTCACTTACTCCAGATCTTGCGAAAATCCCTGTTCCAATCCCTGATCGCAGGGAAACTCCACCGGATCATCGACCGCCAGAGACGGGCCGGCCGTTGAAGGCAGGTGAGAGCGCGAATTTGCGCTGGCGCATAGCCTGATCGCAGGACATCGGACGCGGGAAAGCCCGCACGGCGTGGGCCGAGCGGGGCGGTCTTAAGTTATTGGTAAATATGAAGAAAAACGATGGCGGACAGAGAGGGATTCGAACCCTCGGTAGGCTTTCACCTACACACGCTTTCCAAGCGTGCGCGATCGACCACTCCGCCACCTGTCCGTTCCACGATAGACCCGCGGGCCTCGTCGAGCCGCCGGATGGTCGTCCGGCGGGAGGCGAGGCTGATAGAACAGCGCGGGGCGCTGGGCAAGCGCCGGATGTCTTCCCATATGGAAGGAAATCGATTTATCGACCCTGCAAGACCGGAGAACCCCATGCTGTTCCGAAAGAGCCACGACCTGCCGACTGCCGAGACGGCACTGCCGGGGCGTTCGACGCCCCTTCCGACCGACGAAGTCCACTTCGTCACGGGCCGGCCGTTGAAGGGGCCGCACCCAGACGGCTTCGAAACGGCGATCTTCGGCATGGGCTGTTTCTGGGGCGTGGAGCGGAAGTTCTGGACCCTGCCCGGCGTCTGGGTCACGGCGGTCGGCTATTCGGGCGGGATCACGCCCAATCCGACTTATGAAGAGACCTGCACGGGCCTGACGGGCCAGGCCGAGGTGGTTCAGGTGGTCTTCAACCCGAAGGAAACGAGTTACGCCGAGTTGCTCAAGGTGTTCTGGGAGGGGCACGATCCGACGCAGGGAATGCGCCAGGGCAACGACGTCGGCTCGACCTACCGCTCGGCCATCTACTATCTGAACGATGACCAGAAGGCTCAGGCCGAAGCGTCGCGCGACGGCTATCAGGGGGCGCTGAAAAAGGCGGGCCGGGGAGAGATCACCACAGAGATCGCGCCCGCGGGGCCGTTCTACTATGCCGAGGGATACCATCAGGGCTATCTGGCCAAGAACCCGGCCGGATACTGCGGCATCGGCGGCACGGGCGTTGTCTGTCCGATCGGCGTCGGCGTCGAGGCCTGATCGGATGGACAGGGCTGCGATCGGCAGAGTTTGCCTGGCCCTGCCGGCAGCGACCCTGGACCACCCCTTCGGAGACCATCACGACGCCTATCGCGTCGGCGGCAAGATGTTCGTGATGGTCGGCCAGGAGGGCGGCGTGTCGTTCAAGGTCTCGGACATCGCCTATGAGGTCCTGACCGAGACCGGTCGCGCCCGGCCAGCGCCCTATCTGGCCCGGGCAAAATGGGTCAACATTGCCGATCCCGGCCCGGCCGAGGGCTGGACTGACGCCGATCTGGCTGATCATTTCGCGTCGGCCCATGCTATTGTCGCCGCAAGGCTGACGAAAAAGGTCCGCGCCGACCTCGGCCTCTAGCCGCAGAAGTCGAAGAAGCGTTCGACGTTGGCCATCGTCGTCGGGTGGGCAACGAACATGTCGCGCCGGCCATCGTGCAACGAAGCCATCCATCCCAGTCGCCGAAAGCGCAGGAAGACCGGCAGGTCCGCCTTGGCCCCGGCGGTCAGGGTACTTCCATCATGGAGTTCCGAGGGCTCGGCACTGGCCTTGAAACGTTCGGTGTCGCCGCCCGATTCCAGGTGGATGTCCCGCGGGGCGTCGGCGATGGCGAAGATGTCGAGCTTGCCGGTGCCGGCCGCGCACGACAGGCCCATCTGCACGTCGTCGCTGGCTTCCAGGCCAAAGACCAGCTGCGCTTCGGCCGTATCCGCATGATAGAACCAGTCGTAGCCGGCGACGGGCCTGGGCATGGCAGCCGTCGCCGGGGCCGACACAGTCGGAGCCGCGGGCCCGATGGTCGAACACCCGGTAGCCGCCAGGCCGAGGATCGACAAGAAGACGATCGCTGCCGGAATTCTCATCTTGGGCATCCTGGGGTTCATCCGCCGCAAAGGTCGGCGAAGCGCCGCAGCTTGGCAAGGTGGACGGAGTCGAACTGGATGTCCTGACGCGCCTCGCCGACCGTCATGGACAGTGCGCCGCTGGTTGAAAACCGGCTGAACACGGGATGGTCGGTCCTCAGGGACGCCACGATGGCATGGTCTGCCCCCGGGGCCGCCTCCATCGTCGCCGTCTGTTCGCCGGACGTGACTGTGGCGAAGCCGGGTTTCAGCGCTGAGTCGTAGACAGATACGCGGACTATGCCGGATCCGGCCGAACACTCCAGTGTGGTGCGCAAGTCCGGCGTGTCAGGGCGTTCATAGGCCAGAACGACGGGACCGGAGCCTTCGTAAAGGGTCCACGTCCATGACGGGGCCTGCATTCCCAGGGCGAGTGCGGCAAGAGCCGCTGTCGAGATCATTCAGCCCGCCCCCGTAGCCCAAACTCAGGCCTGCTTGCGCGCACAATAACCCAGAAACTCGGCGATGGCGCGCCGTTCCACCGGTGTCGCCGAAATCCGGTGCACGCCACCTTCACCATGGACGTTGATGCGTCCATCGTTGACCAGACTGCGCAGGGGGCTGGCCTTCACGGCGATCCGGGTCTCATCCGTAGGCGAAAGCGCAACCGCAGCGGTGACCGTGGGACGGACGTCGCCATAGACGGCCGCCGTTGCGTCGCCGGGCGCGCAGGTAACCATCATGGCCAGTTGATCGGAGTTCGCCACGCCGTAGGCCAGCTTGGCCATCGCACCCTCATGGCTCACATGCCAGCCGAGACCGTCCTGGCTGCTGCCCTCGACAGGGCTCGGCACCGACTGCGCAACCGGCTGGGTTTTCGCGGCGAACGCCACGAGGCCCAAGGCGGCGACGGCGGGGAGAAGCATCTTGAACATGACAGGGTCTCGCGTTCTCCGATCAACGCGAGAGCTACGGTGGAGTTCACGGCCGAGCTTAACCTTCGTTAACAGTCGGCTCCTGTGTGACGAAAATATCGCGCGTTCGGCGAACGTCGGCTGCCGCACAGGCTCCGAGAGCCGAGCGGTGATGCCCCTCAGGTCAGAAGGGACTGAACCGCTCGACCAGCGACTGGGCCGCCGGGGTCGCCTGGACCCGGCTGATGTCGCCCCGGCCGCCGTAGCTGATGCGAGCCTCGGCGATCTGGGTATGGCTGATGGTGTTGGCGGCGGTGATGTCCTCGGGACGGACGATGCCGGCAACGGTCAACTCGCGAACCTCGCGGTTGGTGCGCACTTCCTGCCGACCCTGGATGACCAGGTTGCCGTTGGCCATGATGTCGGTGACCACGGCGGCGACGGTCAGGTCGACCTTCTCCGAACGGCTCACGGAGCCTGAGCCGGACGCATTGATCTGGCCCTGGGTTCCGACCAAGTTCCCCGGATCGAAGCCGCCCGGGAATGCGCGACCGAGGCTGTTCTCGAGGCCGAAGAAGTTCGTGACCCCGCCCGACGCGTCATTCGAGCGCGCGCGGTTGGTGGCGTTCGAGGTCTGGGCGCTGTCGTCGATCGCGATGTTGACGGTCAGGATGTCGCCGATGTGACGGGCGCGCTGGTCCCCGAAGAAGGTGCGAGCCCCGGTGCGCCACAGGCTGTTGGCACTGGCGGCCATCCGCCCGTTCTGCTGGGCGCGCATTGCGGCCTGCTGTTCGGGCGACGGCTGATAGACCTGGCTCTGTGGAACCAGGGCGGCCGGATAGCCGATCGGGGCCAGTTCGGGGCCACGTACGGCCTCGATCGCTGTGGAACAGGCGCCCAGCGACAGGCTGGCGGCGCAGGCGGTGAGGATCAGGGTCTTGCGCATGGGGGTCAGGTCCTTAGCGGGAGGCGAGGAGGGCGTTGGCACGCGCCGCCAGAGCCCGTGCAGATTGGGCGGCAGGGCCCGCAATGGCGCGGCCGGGCCCGGTGGCGATGGCGTCGATGGTCTTGGACGAGGTGGTGTTGAGCACGGGCACAGGCTCGCCGATCGCGGCGGCCCGTGTGGCCCGACCGGTGACGGTCAGGCGTACCCCGCCGACCTCATAGGCCACCTCGACCATGTCGTTGCGGGCAATGACCTGGGGGGAGGCGAGATCGCGCGAGGCGACCGCCGCCCCGGCACGCAGGGGCCGTTTGGCCGACAGCCCGATGGCCTGTTCGGCGTCGCGAGGACCGCCTGCCGTGGCCAGATGGGCCTGGACCGTGGTCCAGACGACGTCCTCGGGCTGGATGATGTCGCCCGTCGCGATGTTGCGAGCATAGGTCAGGACTTCGGCCGTCGCGCCCGGCCGTGCGGCTGCGGGGGTACCGGGCGCAGCCGTAGCGGCCACGGGCGACGCCATGCCTGCGCGGACGACGACGCGTCCGAGGTTGCGAGGATTGTCCCACTGAAGCCCCGAGCGCAGCGCCGCAGCCTGAAGCTGGCCGGCGTCGAAGACCACCGAGGGACCGGCACGCGAGGCCACGACGACGTTCGCCGCCGATCCGGCCCCGTCGAACAGGTCGCCCAGGGTGACCCGGCCGTCCTCGTCGACGGGATTGGCCTTGAGCGTGACCGGCCCTGCCATGGCCGATCCCACGGCCAGCAGCGACGCCGTAGCGGCGATGATGAGAGAGAGCGCGCGCATCAGCTCTTCACCTGCGAGGCGACGGACATCATTTCGTCGGCGGTCTTGATGACCTTGGAGTTCATCTCATAGGCCCGCTGCGCCACGATCAGCGAACTGATTTCCGACACGGCGTCGACGTTGGACGATTCGGTATAGCCCTGCAGAAGTTGCCCATAGCCGGGCTCTCCGGGCGCGGCGACGGAGGCCGGACCGGAGGCGGCGGTTTCCATCAGCAGGTTGTCGCCGACGGCTTCCAGCCCCGCCTCGTTGAAGAAGTTGGCGATTTCCAACTGGCCCACCACCTGCGGATCGGTCTGGCCGTCGATCGTGGCCTGCATCTCGCCGGTCTTGGAGATGGTCACATCGACCGTGTTCTGGGGGATCGTGATGGCCGGCTCGATCGCATAGCCGTCCTCGGTGACCAGATTGCCCTCGGGGCTCAGCGAGAAGTTGCCGGCGCGGGTGTATCCGATCTCGCCCGAGGGCAGGGTCACCTGGAAATAGCCCTTGCCGTCGATGGCGACGTCATAGGTATTGTCTGTGCGGCCGGGCGTACCCTGTTCGGTGATCCGGTAGACGCTGCCCGCCTTGACGCCCAGACCCACCTGGATGCCGGTCGGGACGACGGTGCCGGCGCTGGACGACTGGGCCCCCATCCGCTCGACGTTCTGGTACATCAGGTCCTGGAACTCGGCCCGCTGCCGCTTGAACCCGATCGTGTTCATGTTGGCGATGTTGTTGGAGATCACTTCGACGTTCAGCTGTTGGGCAGCCATGCCGGAAGCGGCGGTTCTCAAGGCGCGCATGTCTGGTTCTCGTCCTAGCTGCTGCGGCCCAGCCGCTCGACCGAGCGGCGGGACAGGTCGTTGACGTTCTCGATCATCTTGGAGACGCGCTCGTAGGCGCGGCTGATCTCGATCATGTTCGTGATCTCGATCAGCGGATTGACGTTGGAGCCTTCCAGGCTGCCTTGGTGGATCTTGGCACCGGCCGCTTCGATGGGGTCCGCGTTGGAACGGTTGCGGTAAAGACCGTCGCCGTCCTTCGACAGCGCCGACAGGGTCTCGAACCGGGCGAGGCTGAGCTTGCCGACCAGCAGGCCTCCCTGCGAGATCGTGCCGTCGTCACCGACCGTGACCTGCCCTCTGGACGGATCCAGGATGATGTCGCCGCCGTCGCCCTGGACCGCGTCGCCGGCCTTTGTGACCAGCTTGCCTTCCGGGTCGAGCGTAAAGGCCCCGTCGCGGGTGTAGGCGTCGCCGCTTCCATCATTGACGACAAAGAAGGCCCCTTCGCCCTCGATGCCGAAATCCAGATCGCGGCCGGTCTGTTTCAGGGCTCCCTGACCGAAATCCCGGCCCACGCCGTTGTCGAGCACGAAGCTGGCGCTGGGCCTGATCGCCTCGTTGCGGGCCCGCTCACCGATCTCGGCACCGACGAGCAGTTGCTCGACCTTGAAGCCGGTCGTATCGGAGTTGGCCATGTTGTTCGCCACGATGTCCAGCTCGCGACGGAGCGTCATCTGGCGGGACAGGGCGACGTAGGCGGCGTTTTCCACGGTGAGCTGGCTCCTTCGTCAAGGTGCTACGCAACGACCGTGCCAACAGGGTTAATGCAGGCGCGGCGGGCTTTTGAGAGTCATCCCCGGCTTAGGCACCCGGCAGGATTTGCCGGATTTCAACGCCCCGTTAACCAAACCGGCCGCATCTGGACGCTGGAATCATCCGGGGCCTCCATCCATGCTGAAGCTGGGCAAGAAGAAGAAAGCGGACGCTGGCGAATCCGCGACTGCCCTCGCCGTCGCCGAGGGTGCTGAGGGGGATGCCCCGCCGGCCAAGAAGAAAATTCCTCTGCTCTTCATCATCATCCCTGCGGCATTGCTGGTACTGGGCGGCGGTGGCGGCGCGGCCTTCTTCCTCCTGTCACCCAAGCCTGCGGCGGCGGAAGGCGAGCACGGCGAGGAAAAGGCCGACGGCCACGGTGCCAAGAAGGAAGAAAAAGGCGGCCACGGCGAGAAGAAGGAGGCCGGCCACGGTGCGGCCGCGGGTGCCGAGGGCGAAGCCGGCGCGGGCGTGATCGCGGAGGGGCCGGACGGCGTGACCTTCTACACCCTGGCCCCCATGACGGTGAACATCCAGTCGCCTGATGGTCGACCGACCTATCTGAAGCTCAAGCTCACGCTCGAAATGCATGACGCCGATCTCGCCTCGACTCTCCAGGCCGAGGCTCCCCGGATGCAGGACATGTTTCAGGGCTTTCTGCGCGAGCTGCGTCCTGAAGACCTGGCCGGCTCGTCTGGCAGCTATCAGCTGCGCGCCGAGATCCTGCGCCGCGTCAACCTGATCGCGGCACCGTCCAAGATCGACGCCGTCCTGATCGAAGAGATGCTCGTTCAATGAGCGATGTCGGTTTTGCAGACACCGATCCTTCGACCTCCGACGAGTTCCGCTCGCCGGGCTCCGAACGGGTTCTGAGCCAGGACGAGATCGACAACCTGCTGGGGTTCGACCTCGGCGACGGGGACGATTCCGAACGTTCCGGCATCCGGGCCATCATCAACTCGGCCCTCGTCAGCTACGAGCGGCTGCCGATGCTCGAGATCGTCTTCGACCGCCTGGTGCGGCTGATGACGACGTCCCTGCGCAACTTCACCTCCGACAACGTCGAAGTCAGCCTCGACAACATTTCGTCGATCCGGTTCGGCGACTATCTGAATTCCATTCCCCTGCCGGCGATCCTGGCCGTCTTCCGCGCCGAGGAACTGGACAACTACGGCCTGCTGACGGTCGATTCCAACCTGATCTATTCGATCGTCGACGTGCTGCTGGGCGG
>NZ_JAEMRD010000230.1 GCF_016463485.1 Brevundimonas sp. | reverse complement strand
ACCCCGCCTTCGTCGCCGAGGTCGGGTCGCATCTGGCCAAGGCCGAACGACCGATCCTGGTGCTGGGCGGCTCAGGCTGGACGCAGGAAGCCACCACCGCCATCGGCGACTGGGCCGAGCGTATCGGCCTGCCGCTGGCCCTGTCGTTCCGGCGCAAGGACCTGATCTCCAACGACCGGCCCAACTATGTCGGCGACCTGGGTCTCGGTCCCAATCCGTTGCTGGTCCAGCGGGTCAGGGGTGCCGACCTGATCATCGCCGTCGGCGCCCGGCTGGGCGAGAACCCGACGCAAGGCTACACCTTGCTCGACCGCGAGAAGACTCCGCAGTCCCTGATCCATATCCACCCGGGCCCCGAGGAACTTGGCCGTGTCTGGCCGCCCCTGATGAGCGCCGCCGCCGACGTGTCGCTGGCCGCCCTGGCCCTGTCGGAGATCGAGCCCGGCCGCACCTGGCACGATCAGGCGAACGCGGGCCACGCCGCGTGGGAAGCCTTCACCACCCCGATCCCGGTCACCGGCGCGGCGAACATGAGCGAGTGCATGGCCCATCTTCGGGCCGCCCTTCCCGACAACGCCATCATTACCAACGGCGCAGGCAACTACGCCGCCTGGCTGCACCGGTTCTTCCCGCACGCCGCCATGCACACCCAGCTGGCCCCGACCTCGGGCGCCATGGGATACGGCTATCCCGCCGCCGTCGCCGCCAAATGCCTGTATCCGGATCGCGATGTGGTCTGCGTCGCCGGCGACGGCGAATATCTGATGACGGGACAGGAGCTGGCCACGGCGGTCCAGTACGGGATCAACACCGTCACCGTCATCGTCGACAACGGCACCTACGGCACCATCCGGATGCATCAGGAGCGCGACTACCCCGGCCGCGTCATCGCCACCGACCTGAAGAACCCCGACTTCGTCCAGTACGCCCGGGCCTTCGGTGCCTTCGGCATCCGCTGCGAAACGACCGAGGCCTTCCCCGCCGCCCTCGCTGCCGCCCGAAACGCCGGACAACCCGCCATCGTCCACCTGATCACCTCCGCCGAGGACATCGCACCGGGCCGGACGATCACGGGGTTGAGGGGCGCGTAGCTCACTGATCACGATGAAGTATCTGATCACTGTCCTGATCGTCGTGCTTGTTGAGGGCACTACAGGATGCACAACGCCCCAGGCATTGCCGCGGCAGCCGCTGAACGATGAGGAATGCCACCTCTTCGTCAGGTATCAGGGTGGATCGATCTACGGCGATCTGGCACCGGCGGTTCGTCCACCCGACTCGGATTTGAGGGCGTGGTTTCCTGGCTTGGCGCAGGCCGACATCATCAACATTCGATCTGGTCCGCCACCCCCGGTCAGCATCGGCCGCGTGGAGGATTGCGATCCTTCATTTGGCTTTTCAGGCTCTGAAGGCCCACCGGATGACTTGCCGGGTGGTGCCGGATATTCACGCCCCATCTTTGGTAGAGACGGGCGTCTTGCCCTCATTGAGAGCTGGGTGAGTGGTGGTCTTCTTGCCGGTTCCGGGTCGATTTGTCTGTTGCGACGCCGCGATCGCCAAGACCCTTGGCAGGTCGAGCGTTGTGCGGAGACCTGGATTTCCTGAGCCGGCTTCCTCGGCTGGCTCGCGTTTGAGGTATTTCGGCATCGGCGCTATGGTCTCGTCATGGCCGCAACGCTGACCCGCCCGCTTTTGCGTGACCAGGCTCTGACCAGGCTTCGTGATCTCGAATCGCGCCTGCGCCAGATGGGGATCGTGTCCCTGTTCCTGTTCGGCTCTACGGCACGGGATGAGGCGGGCCCCGACAGCGATGTCGATCTGTTCGGTGATCTTGATCCCGAACGCCATTTCGGATTCGCCTATTTCGGCCTGTCGGGAGAGATCGGAGACCTGATCGGACAGAAGGTCGATTTCATGAGCCGTGAAAGCCTCCACCCGATGCTGAAAGATCGCATCATCGCTTCGGGGGTCCGCGTCTTTTGAAGCGTGATCCTCGCCCCGCCATCACCGATATGCTCAATCGCATCGAACGGCTTCGCCGTTTCGACCCTGATGCGGTGCTTGTCGCCAGTCCATTGTCCGACGAGCGCGCCATCGTTGAGCGGTGTCTGGAGGTCATTTCCGAGGCCAGTCGTAGCCTTTCCGACGTTTCCAAAGCTCGCTACCCCGACATCGACTGGCGAGGCATTGCGGACATCGGCAATGTGCTGCGTCATGCCTACGACCGGGTGGCTCCGCGCGTGATCGCAGACATATTGCGCAATGATCTCGATGTCTTGCAACACGCGGTGACGGAGATGTTGGCAGAGCTGGATAGAGGTTAGCAGCCAGGATTTTCTCATGGAATGAAAGCGTTGAACGCTTTCTGGGCCGCTTCCCGGCCAGCTGAACATGTCCGGCGAAGGCATCTAAGTTGCATACTCGGGCCGTTCGACCGCGCATGGTTTCGGCCCGTGGTATAGTGACCGTCGCCCCAGCTTTGGGTTTGTGCAAAGCCTCCGCGCCGGTCCGAACCGGGATTTCAGACTATTCAGACCTTTCAGACCCTGTTTTTTCGCCGCCTCGTCGAACACCGCCCATGCCCTTCACCGCCACCGTCCTGACCATGTTCCCGGAAGCCTTTCCCGGGCCGCTCGGCGTGTCGCTGATCGGCACGGCGTGGCGCGAGAAGGGGCTGTGGAGTCTCGATCTGGTTGACATTCGGGCCTTTTCCGAGGATAGGCGCGGCTTCCTGGACGACACCCCTGCGGGTGGCGGCCCCGGACAGGTTCTGAAGGCGGACGTGGTGGCCCGGGCACTGGACAGTGTCGAGGGGTCGTCCCGGCCGCTTTTGTACATGAGCGCACGCGGTCGGCCCCTGACCCAGGCGCGCGTCAAGGAATGGGCCAAGGCGGACGGGATCACCGTCCTGTGCGGCCGGTTCGAAGGGGTGGATCAGCGGGTGCTCGACGCACGCGGGTTCGAGGAGGTCTCCGTCGGAG
>NZ_JAEMRD010000104.1 GCF_016463485.1 Brevundimonas sp. | reverse complement strand
TGCGGGCGTTGACGGAGCAGTTGTTCCTGCCCCCGCTGGGGAGGCCTTAGTCCTCCCCCTCCCGCCCCGGATCGAGCGAGTTGTCGACGCGGTCGTCCCAGCCGTCTCGGTGGGAGCGGAAGGCGAGGCTCATCAGGCCCCAGGTCAGGCCGATGGTGCCGAGCACGCCCAGGGTCAGGGCGATCCAGCCGTGGATCGTCAGCTCGCCACCGCCGATCAGGGTCCAGAAACCGGCGATGGCACCGGTTCCGGCCGCCGCCACCACAATGGCCAGCAGCAGGCGCAACAGAAAACGGACGGCAGGGTGATCCATGCCGTCCGTCGTATCAGATCGTGCAGGGCCTGTCGGCGGCCGCTTCGTCGCGGCCGTCAGGGTCTCAGCGTCCTATTTCTGGACCCAGGTGCCCGAGGCGTTGCGGTACCATTGGCCGGCGGGGATACGGGCCTGGATCAGGGTCTCGAACATGCGGACGCCTGCGACGTCCGCCGTGGTGCCGGCACCGGCCGCGCTCTGGGCATAGGCGGCGCGGCGGGCCGAGTTGGTGGTCGTAACGGCGTCGCGCAGGCCTGAGTCCGACGAGGGGGTGCGGAAGCCGAGGAAGCCGTCGGCCTGTTCGCCGACCACCCCCTCGGCCTTGGCGGCGTCGATCATGGCCTTCTGGGCCGAGGTCTGGGCCATGGCCGGCGTGGGGACCAAAGCGGACACCGTGGCGGCGGCCGTGCCGAGCGCCAGCACAGCGAAGGCGGCGGCGAGGAGATTGCGGTTCATCGTGATCATCTTTCGATCAGAACAGGTTCGGGTTTTCGCGCAGCAGGTCCTGAAGTTCCTGATCCAGGCGGATGCGGACGTTGGCGTCCAGCGTCGCATTGATCTGGATCGGATCGACCTGAAGGCGGATCGTGGGCGTGCAGGCGGCCAGGCTCCCGACCATCACGGTCGAGGCCAGGGCCGCGAAGGCGAGGCGGCGGGGAAGGCTCTTTGGCGGCGTCATGGCGGGGGGTCTCCAGGATCGACGGTTCGTAGGCTTCAGTGCGCCGCGAGCGGTGAATGCGATCTGAACGTCTATGCGGGTCTAACGGTCAAGGTAAGGACGATGTTCCCGATGGCGTGGCCGGGGCGGCGTTCCGCGCGCGGTTGATGGCCAGCAGGTCACCGACCACCTCGTTCAGGTTCAGGGTGGTGTTCAGGTTCAGGTCGATGCCGGTGTCGCTCGGCAGCGGCAGAGGCCGGTTCAGGAACTGGCGGCTGATCAGCTCGGGGATCGTCAGGCGCAGTTCCTGACGCTCGGGCGGATCGTGGCGGCCCTTGATGGCGAACATCAGCCGGACGCGGCCGTCACCCTCGCTGTTCACATTGGCCGACAGGGTATCGAAGGCCAGGTTCTCCATGGCCTGATAGGCGAGGTCCTCGACGGTGCCGGGCGGAATGGCGCCCCCGCCCCCGGCCTCGATCCCCGACAGGGCCTCGCGCTGGATCGAGAGGCGGCCGGGCTGAACGGCGGCCAGGGTTCCGGCCTGGATGCGGACGCCGGTGACGGGATCATAGGTGAAGGGCAGTCGGCCCGAGACGACGGCATCCAGGGCCACCTTGTCGTCGAACCCCGCGCCCTTGACCAGTTCACCCAGCTGGACCCGGTCGAAGACGATGACCCCGTCGAAGGGCGTGGTGCGATCGAGCGGCAGCAGGAAAGGCTCGACCCGGATGAAGCCGCCCGCGACCTGGATCTCGGCGCCCGAGACGGTGACGGCGGCCTTGCCGAGCGCGAAATTGACGTCGAGGTCTGTCAGGTCGGTGATGGTGACGAGCTTGTCCACATGCAGGATCTGGCCCGGTGCCGTCGTCAGGGGGGCCAGGTTGGTGAAGTCGATCGTGCCGCGCAGGCCCTGAACCGGTCCGGCCGGCGAGGTGAAGTCGAGACCGGGAACCGTCAGTCGGCCGGAACTGATGCCCTCGGGCAGGGCGGGGTCCCAGGCCAGCTGACCCTTGAAGGCGGCTGAGCCGGTGACGGGCGGGCTGACGATGCCGGTGGCGAGGGGCGTCAGGTCGGCGGGCTGGAGGCCACCGGGCGCAAACGTGAGCGTTCCGGTATCGATCTCCACGCCGCCGCGCCCGGTCAGGCCGTCGTGGGTCAGGTCGAGGTGGGCGACCAGGGTCTGGCCCGAGGTCAGGTCGAAGCCGCCGGTCCAGCTCTCGCCGCTGAGGGTGGCGGAACCCGAGGCCGACAGGGGGTTGAAGCGGCGCGGGGTGGTGGCGTCGGTGACGCGCGCCGAGGCGATGTCGGCGGTCAGGCCGATGCCGACGGGCGAACCCGTCACGGCCGCCGTTCCCTCTATGCGATCGACGTCGAGGGCGAGGAAGGGGGCCTTGGCCGAGAAGGCCTTCAGGCCCAGATCGGCGCGCCAGCGGCCGTCGCGAATCTCGGCCAGGGGGCGGCCCGCCGTGGTGTTCGCGGGGCAGGCCTGACCGGCGACATCGAAGACGTCGTTTTCGCCGAGTTCGAGCCGCTCGACCGCGACGTCCAGGCAGCGGGCAGCGACATAGGTCAGGACGCCACTATCGGTCGCCAGTGTCCCGGCCGTCGTGACCGTCAGGCCCTGGGCCAGGCCGAAGTCGAGGCGGGCACGGCCGTCCAGCCGGGCCGAGAATCCGCCGGGGGTCAATCGCCAGTCGGGCACGTCGAAGGTCGCCTCGGGCAGGCCCCGGCCGCGCGTCGCCGTGACTTTCAGGGCACCGCCGCCGAGGTCGCCCGGCGCGGCAGAAAAGATCGGGCGGGCGACAGGCAAAACCGTCAGGACGCCGCCGTTGCGGGGCGTCAGACGGGCCGGGGCGGTGAGGTCGATCCGGGTTCCGGCCGTTCCCGCGCTGAGACGGAATGACGGCAGGGCAACGGAGAAGTCGCCCAACGCAGCCTTCATGGCGGCGAGCTCTGGCACATCGTCGGATCCGATCGGTCCGAACAGTGGCCAGCGACCGCCGGAGCTCCTGAGCGCGCCCGTGGCCTGGATCAGGGTTTGCTCCCCCTGGACCAATCCGAGATCGGCCGTGCCGTTAAGACCCGTCAGTTTCAGGTCGGCGAAGGTGGCCGTCGCGGCGGTCAGGACCAGGGGGCCGGTGGCCTCAAAACCTGCACCGCGCCCGCCGAGCGCCAGCGCCGACGACCGGACGGCGAGATCGGAAAGGGTCAGTTCACCCGCAGAGGCGCGGGTTGCCGTCACCGTCGCCGGGCCGGTCGCGGACCAGCCGATGTCGCCCGAGTTCTGGCGTGACAGGTCCAGCCGGGTCTCGGTCAGGGTCAGGTTCGGCGTGGTGGTGGATACCCCCTGCGCGGTCACAGCGGCGGCGCGCAAGCTGCCGGTCAGGTCGCCCCTGATGCGGAAGGTCTCGATCCAGCCGGTGGTCTGGCCGCTGAACGTCAGGCGCGCATCGGGCGAGGTCGTGGCCACACCGCCGACGCCCAGTGCGTCCCCCGTCAGCGCCAGATCGAACGAGGCCCGGCCATCTGCGCGACGTGTCTTCATGTCCGGATAGGGCAGGTCGGCGACGAGGCCGAAGCGAGCATTGCGGCCCGAAATTACCGGGCCTGACAGGTCGGCGGCGCGCAGGTTCAGCCCTAGCGCCACGCGGTCGCCGGTGGTGGTCAGGTCGAGCGTGGCGGCCAGACCCGCAGCCCGCGTCCCAGCCTGGGCCAGGCCCAGATCGGGGGTCCAGGCCTTCAGCCGCATCAGCTTGCCGTTGTCGACGGTCAGGTCGGCGAAAGCGGTGACGAGCCCGTAGTCTGTGGCCAGGTTCAGGCGGCCGCCCTGGACGATGATCAGAGGCGAGCGGCTGTCGGGTTGCGGAGGCCGGCCGGTGAACTCCTCAATGACCGGATCGAGACTGCCCATGGAGAAGCGACTGTCGGACCAGCGGGCCTTCAGCACCGGCCGGGTCAGCAGTATGCGGCTGGGGGTCACACCGAACCCGGCACCCGACCACGGACCGATGAGGCGATAATCGACGCTGACGTCGCCGGAGAAATCGGGATCGCGGGGATCGCCGACGACGACCCGGCCGACGAAGCCGTCAAGCTCGAGCCGATCGACACGCACGGTCGCAGGCACCCCGCGGTCGTCGAGCCAGCCGACCAGAACCTCGCGCGCCACCACCCGCCGGTTCAGCCAGGCGGTGCCGATCACGAGGCCCAGCGCCGTCGTGGCCATCAGGGCGACGATCGCGACCCTGCGACCCGTCCGTCTCATGCGAGGCGTCGGCGTCCGGGAGGGTTCAGGATCGGCGTGCGCCGGCGCTGAGTGATCCGTCATCGGAAATAGGCGGGGGGTGTGGCCTGGAGCCGCAGGGTCATGAGGTTCGTCATAGACTGATCGCGCGAAGGGCGAAAAGCCCCGCCCGGGCGGGAGGCTCCCCCGGGATCACGGCGGTTAACGGTTTGTAACGCCCTTCTTTCCATTGTGGTCTTGCTGAGGTATACGACCTGTCTCGCGACACCGGGGTACATCGGGCGCGATCCTTGCATAGCCTTATGCAGACTTGGCGTTTCAGACTTAGATTTCCGGGGCGCTGTGGGGCGTCGTCATTTTTCGGGGACCGATGGCTCAGTTCGATCCACGCCGTCAGCCAATGCGTTTTGCACCGCACTTGCTGACTGCCACGGCCGCCTTGTCGGTCGCGCTGCTCGCCGGTCGGGTATACCAACCCGCCCAGGCGCAGGAAGTTCCCGAACTGACCCAACAACAGGTCGATGCGCTTGAAGCGCGCGCCTTCGCCGCTGCCGGAGCCCCCGCCGGACTGACCGCCCCCGAAAACGTCGCCGTCCAGATCCGCAAGGGCGAGACCTTTGAACAGGCGATGGTCCGCACCGGTATCGGTGCCGCCGAGGCCCACGCCGTCGCCGCCACCATTTCAAACGCCTTCGACCTGAACGCCATGGGCGCGGGTCTGAAGTTCGAGACCGCCATTTCCAAGCCCCGTGGCGGGATGGGCCAACCTCGCCTGATCGGCCTGACAATGCGGACGGGCCCGGCCAGCCAGTTGACCGTGTCCCGCAGCTTCGACGGCGCGCTGCGCCTGCGGGCGCTGGACGAGAAGGTCACGCACGAGACCGTCGTCGCGCGCGGCACGATCGACCGCTCGCTCGCCTCGTCGGCCGGGGCCTTCGGAGCCACCTCGGCCATCATCCGCCGCGCCACCCAGGTTCTGGCCGGCAAGCTGGACATGGGCCGCGACGTCCGTAGCGCCGACCAGTTCACTCTGGTGTTCGATCGCTCGGTCACTGAACAGGGCCGCACGGTCGCGACCGGCGACCTGCTGTATGCCGAGCTCAAGGGCCAGGCCTTCTATCGCTTCAAGCCCGCCGGCGCGCGCGAGTTCGCCTATTTCGACGCGGCCGGGCGCAATCTGCGGACCACGGCCATGCGGGCACCGCTGTCGAGCTTCCGCCGCGTGTCCTCGGGCTTCGGCGTGCGGGTCCACCCGCTGTCGGGCTATCGCAAGATGCACCAGGGCATGGACTATGCGGCCGTCACCGGAACGCCGGTCGTCTCCCCCGCCGACGGCGTCGTCGTCGAGGCGCGTCGATGGGGCGGGTACGGCAACTGGCTGCGCATCCGTCACGCCAACGGGCTCGAGACCGGCTATGGCCACCTGTCCCGCTATGGGTCGGGCATCCGCGCCGGCCAGCGGGTCACCCAGGGACAGGTCGTCGCCTTCGTCGGCTCGACCGGTGCCTCGACCGGTCCGCACCTGCACTACGAAATCTGGCGCGGTGGCCAGCGGATCAATCCGGCCGGTATCCGTACCTCCGAAGGGACCGTCCTGGCGGGTGCCGACCTGAACGCCTTCCGCGCCGAAAAGGCCCGGATCGACCGGATCATCGCCTCGGGCGGCGAGAAGCGTCAGATCGGCGCGGCCCAGGTGGCTTCAGCCGAAGGCCTGCGTCCCGCTCAGGGGTAAAACACCCTCACCTGCTCATTCCGGCAGCGGAATGAACTCCAGATCGTCCTCGTGCGGCAGGGCCATGCGGCCGGCCTTCCAGTCCGCCTTGGCGGCGTCGATGCGCGCTTGGGACGAGGCGACGAAATTCCACCAGATCAGCCGCTCGCCGATCGGCTCGCCGCCCAAGGCCATGACGGTTGAGCCCTCCAGCGCCTTGACGGTCGGCTCGGCATGCGGCTCCAACACGATCATCTGGCCGGCGTGGAAGGTCCGGTCGGCGACCTCGATCGATCCCTTGGCAACGAACAGCGCGCGTTCGCTCATCCCGCCCGAACCCTTGCCGGGCGGCGGAGCGGTGCGAACGCCCTCCTGCATCTCCCAGTGGACATAGAACAGGGGCGAGGAGGTCTTGACCTTGGCGGCGGCACCATAGGCCTCGCCCGCTACAAGCCGCGCGAACAGGCCGCCGTTCTCATAGGCGGGCAGGTCGTCTTCGCCATGGTGGTCGAAGCTGGGGTCGATGTCCTCGGCGCCGTCTGGCAGGGCGATCCAGGCCTGCATCCCGTGCATGGGACCGCCCGTCGATTTCTTGAGAGGGTCGGTGCGTTCGGAATGGACGATACCTTTGCCCGCCGTCATCCAGTTGACCTCGCCCGGACGGATCGCCTGGGTCACCCCCAGATTGTCGCGGTGCATGATCTCGCCCTCGAACAGATAGGTCAGGGTCGACAGGCCGATGTGCGGATGGGGCCGGACGTTGATCGCGTCGGCGCCGGGTGCGAACTCCGCCGGACCCATCTGGTCCAGGAAGATGAAGGGGCCGATCATCCGTCGCGTCGGAAACGGCAGGACACGCCCGACCTCGAACCCGCCGAGATCCTTGCGCCGCGCGTCGATCACCATTTCGATCATGTCGATTCCCCCAAAGCCTGCCGTAACATCGCTCCTGGATCGCCAGGACGCAACGCAGGCGCGAAGGTTTCGGTGAGTCAGCCGGCGCGCGGACGGGGAACGCCCAGATCCTTCATGACTCCGCGCATCAGGCCGTAGCAGCCACAGGATGCGGCCTCAAGCGCCTTGCGGTCCAGCACCTCGACCCAGCCCCGGCCGCGCCGGATCAGATGCTCACCTTCCAGTTGGGCCCCGACCTCACTGACCGTGGCGCGCCGCACGCCCAGCATCCCGGCGATGTCGGTCTGGGTCAGCTTGACGCGGTCGCTGTCGGAGCGATCGTGGATGGTCAGCAGCCACCGGGCCAGCCGCTCGTCCAGCCGATGCTGGGCGTTACAGGCGGCGGTCTGCTGGACCTGGGCGAACAGGCTCTCGGTGAATTTGGCCAGCGATATCCGCATGGATTCGCTCTTGCCCAGCGCGTCGGAGAAGATGTCGTTGGGCAGGCAGGCGGCGACGCCCTCCGACTGGCCGATCGCGCGGCTGGAGGCGCGGGCGTTCATGGGGCCGCAGGTGACGCCGACCAGGCCCTCGCGGCCGATGGCGGCGGTCTCGATCATCTTGTCGTCGGGCAGTACGGTCATCAGGGAGACCACCCCCTGGAGCGGGAACCAGACCTCATCGACCTCCTCGCCGGCGTCGTACAGCATCTGGCCCTGGGCGAAGGCCTTCTCGTTCAGATGAGGCTCGATCCGCTTGCGATCGGCAGGGCTGAGAGCAGCGATCCAGAGATTGTCCATCGGGGTCTCCTGTGAACAGCGACGCTTGCTAACGCTCAAGCTTGGCCATGCGTTCCCGCCGTGATCGCGCGACACGTGACGGGTGCTTGTGAGCCGCGTCGGGGCGCGCTACGCCGGTTAAAAGAGGATCGAAAATGGCCCAAGCCCCTGTTGACGTTGCGGAAGTTCTGACCGGTCTGCCCCTGTGGCAGGCGTCGGAAGGGGATCGTCCGGCGATCGAGCGGCGGCTGATATTCAAGGATTTCAACGCCGCCTTCGGCTTCATGACCCGCGTCGCCCTGATGGCCGACAGGATGGATCATCATCCGGAGTGGTCGAACGTCTACAACCGGGTCGAGGTGCTGCTGACCACCCACGACGCGGGCGGCGTCACCGAACTGGATATCAAGATGGCCCGTTTCATCGACGAGGCCGCGAAGGACATGGGAGTGACGACATGACGGCCGAAAAACAAGGACGCGTCGCGGGCAAGACGGCCCTGATCACCGGCGCGGCCGGGGGGCTGGGCGAGGCCATGGCCTGGATGCTGGTCCGCGAGGGGGCCAGGGTCGCCCTGACCGACGTGGACGGCGACCGCGCCCAGGCCCTGGCCGACGCCATCAACGCCGAGGTGGCCGGGTCCGCCTTCGCCTATGCCCACGATGTCCGGTCCGAGGACCAGTGGATCGATGTGGTCGCCCGCGCCGCCGCCGACATGGGCGGGATGTCGGTGCTGATCAACAATGCGGGCGTCGGCGACGTGCTGCTGTTCTCCGAGCAGGACACGGCCGAGAACTGGCAGCGGCAGTATGAGATCAATCTGCGATCGGTGATGTTCGGCTGCAAGCATGCGATGCCGCATCTGCGGGCCGCCGCGCCGTCTTCGATCATCAACATCTCGTCGATCGCGGGCCTGGCGGGGGCACCGGGCATGGGCGCCTATAACGCCACCAAGGCCGGGGTGTGGATGTATTCCAAGACCGTCGCGCTGGAGGCCGCCAAGATGGAGTGGAACGTCCGGGTCAACTCGGTCCACCCGGTCTTCATCAAGACCCCGATCCTGGACCCCTTCATCGCCATGGCCCACGGCGACGAGGCCAAGGCCCACGAACGGCTGGCGCGCGGCATTCCCCTGAAGCGGATCGGAGAGCCGGACGACGTCGCCTATGCGGTGCTGTATCTGGCGTCGGACGAGAGCAAGTTCGTGACTGGCACCGAGCTCAAGATCGACGGCGGGATGCTGGCGCAATAGCGCCCGATCAGACCCCGCCGCCCTCCGAGAACAGGGGGTCGGCCCTGAGATAGCCGCCGTCGCGCAGGCGGTCGACGATCATCTCGGCGGCGGCTTCGGCGGTCATGGAGGCGGTATCGACGACGATTTCCGGGTGTTCGGGCGCTTCGTACGGGCTGTCGATGCCGGTGAAGTTGGCCAGTCGGCCGGCGCGGGCCTTGGCGTAGAGGCCCTTGACGTCGCGCCGTTCGGCCTCGGCCAGGGGGGTGTCGACATGGACCTCGAAGAATTCGCCGGGCCCCATCAGGTCGCGGGCGACGCGGCGCTCTGAGCGGAACGGCGAAATGAAGGCGGTCAGGACGATCAGGCCTGCGTCGAGCATCAGTTTCGCCACCTCGGCGACGCGGCGGATATTCTCGACCCGGTCGGCGTCGGTGAAGCCCAGGTCGCGGTTCAGCCCGTGGCGAACATTGTCCCCGTCCAGCAGATAGGTGTGCTTGCCCTCGGCCCGCAGGCGTTTCTCGACCAGGTTGGCGATGGTGGATTTGCCAGCGCCGGACAGGCCGGTCAGCCAGATCACGGCCGGCTTCTGGCCCAGGTCCGATGACCGCGTAGCCTTGGACACGTCCAGCGCCTGCCAGTGCAGATTCTGGGAGCGGCGGAGCGCAAAGCGGATCATGCCGGCGCCGACCGTGGCATTGGTCATCCGGTCGATCAGGATGAAGCCGCCTGTGTCTGGTACATCCGTGTATGGATCGAAGGCGATCGGACGGTCCAGCGACAGGTTGGCGACCGCGATCTCGTTCAGGGCCAGTTCGCGGGCAGCCAGTTGTTCCAGGCTGTCGGGGTGGATGCGGTGCTTGATTTCGGTGACCTGGGCCGCGACCCGCTGGGCGCCGATCTTCAGCCAGTAGGAGCGGCCCGGCAGCAGCGGTTCGTCGGCCATCCAGACGAGGGTGGTCTCGAACTGGTCGGCGACCTGAGGGGGCGAGGCTACGCCCGCGATCACGTCGCCGCGCGAGCAATCCACCTCGTCGGCCAAGGTCAGGGTCACGGACTGGCCCGCGACGGCGACGTCGAGGTCGCCGCCCTGGGTGACGATGCGCGCGATGGTCGAGGCGCGGCCCGAGGGCTCGACCCGGATCGCGTCTCCGGGCCGCACGGTGCCTGAGGCGATCAGGCCGGCGAAACCCCGGAAGTCCAGGTCGGGGCGGTTGACCCACTGGACCGGCATGCGGAACGGCTGGGACTGCAGACGATCGGCGTCGACCTCCACCGTCTCCAGATGCTCCATCAGGGTGGGGCCGGAATACCAGGGCGTGTTCGGGCTGGCCGAGGCGATGTTGTCACCAGCGACGCCCGATATCGGGATGGCGACCACATCGGCCATGCCCAGTCTTCCGGCGAAGGCGGAATAGTCGGCGACGATCTCGTCGAACCGGCCCTGATCGTAACCGACCAGGTCCATCTTGTTCACCGCCAGGACGACGTGGCGGATGCCCATCAGATGAACCAGGAAACGGTGGCGCCGCGTCTGGGTGAGTACGCCTTTCCGGGCGTCGATCAGGATAACGGCGAGGTCGGCGGTCGAGGCGCCGGTGACCATGTTGCGGGTGTATTGCTCATGGCCGGGCGTGTCGGCGACGATGAATTTGCGCCGGTCGGTGGCGAAGAACCGATAGGCGACGTCGATGGTGATGCCCTGTTCGCGCTCGGCGGCGAGGCCGTCGACCAGCAGGGCGAAATCGATGGCCGACCCCTGGGTGCCGACGCGTTTCGAGTCCGCCTCCAGCTGGGCCAGCTGATCCTCGAAGATCATCTTGGAGTCGTACAGGAGCCGCCCGATCAGGGTGGACTTGCCGTCGTCGACCGAGCCGCAGGTGATGAACCGCAACAGGGACTTGTTCTGGTGTGCCGTCAGATAGGCGTCGATGTCGGCGGCGATCAGATCAGACGGTCTGTACACGGACGGATTGGTATCGAGGGCCATCAGAAATAGCCCTCCTGCTTCTTCTTCTCCATCGAGGCGGCCTGGTCATGGTCGATGGCCCGGCCCTGACGTTCGGACGTGGTGGTCAGCAGCATCTCCTGAATGATGGCGGGCAAGGTATCGGCGGTGCTCTCGACCGCGCCGGTCAGGGGATAGCAGCCCAGGGTCCGGAACCGCACCGATCGCAGTTCCGGCGTCTCGCCGGGCCGCAGCGGCATCCGGTCGTCATCGACCATGATCAGCATCCCGTCGCGCTCAACCACCGGGCGCGGCGCGGCGTAGTACAGGGGCACGATCGGGATGTTCTCCAGGTGGATGTATTGCCAGACATCCAGCTCGGTCCAGTTGGAGATCGGGAAGACGCGGATGCTCTCGCCGGGGTTTTTCCTGGCATTATAGAGTTTCCACAGTTCGGGCCGCTGGGCCTTGGGGTCCCAGCGGTGCTGGGCCGAGCGGAAGGAGAAGATGCGTTCCTTGGCGCGCGACTTCTCCTCGTCACGTCGGGCCCCGCCGAAGGCCGCGTCGAAGCCATGCAGGTCCAGCGCCTGTTTCAGCCCCTCGGTCTTCCACAGATCGGTGTGCATGGCCGAGCCGTGGTCAAAGGGATTGATGTTGCGGGCCACGGCGTCCGGGTTCTTGTGGACCAGAAGCTCCATGCCGTACCGCGTCGCCGAGGCCTCGCGCATGGCGTACATGTCCCGGAACTTCCAGGTCGTGTCGACGTGCAGCAGGGGAAAGGGCGGCGGGGCGGGATAGAAGGCCTTGGCTGCCAGATGCAGCATCACGGCCGAATCCTTGCCGATCGAATACAGCATCACCGGCCGCTCCGCCTCGGCGACGACCTCGCGCAGGATATGGAGGCTCTCGGCCTCCAGCCGCTGAAGATGGGTCAGGCTGGGCACGGCGGGTTCTCGGCAAGCGGCTACGGGCCGCGACATAGTCATGACACGGCGAGAGGCCGCCACGAAATCTGCTGCGGGTGGGGGATAGCGGGGCTCACGAGCGCGGCCTCCTCACCCCCAACAACCC
>NZ_JAEMRD010000229.1 GCF_016463485.1 Brevundimonas sp. | reverse complement strand
GTCCACGTCCTGACCCTGGCCCAGGCCCACGGCGCCCTCTACGACCAGGCCAAGGCGGCGCGCGGCGCGCTGGATTTCGGCGATCTGGTGGCCCGCACGGTCGAGCTGCTGACGACGCGATCCAGCGCCGCCTGGGTGCTGTACAAGCTGGACGGCGGCATCGAGCACGTACTTGTCGACGAGGCCCAGGACACGGCGCCCGAGCAGTGGGACATCCTGCGCGCCCTGACCGAGGACTTCTTCTCCGGCGCGGGCTCGAAGCGGTTCGGGGCCGGCAAGGTCGAACGCACCGTCTTCGCCGTCGGCGACGAGAAGCAGTCGATCTATTCCTTCCAGGGTGCCCGGCCCGAGCGGCTGAATCAGGAGTCGCAACGCTATGACGTGATGGTCACCGGCGCGGGCTTCGCGTTCCAGGGCGTTCAGCTGGCAACATCCTTCCGCTCGACACAGCAAGTGTTGTCTTTCGTCGATGCGGTATTCGAAGGTCCGGCGCGGACCTCGGCCCTCGTCGGCGAACAGGTCGCGGCTATCCCGAAACACATCGCCATGCGGACCGGCGACCCCGGCTGCATCGACCTGTGGCCCCTCTATGCCGACGAGAAACCGCCCGAGCGCGACGCCTGGGACGATCCGCTGGATCAGGAACCGACGCAGGGCGCGCGCAAGCGGATGGCCGCCGACCTCGCCCGCGATATCAAACGCCAGGTCGAGGCAGGCGTCGCCGTTCACGACCGCCGCGAGCGCACTCTGCGACCCTGTGGCTACGGCGATTTCCTCATCCTGGTTCGGCGGCGCGACGCCACCTTCGAGGAGATCATCCGCGCGCTGAAATCGGCGGGGGTGCCCGTCGCCGGTGCCGACCGGCTGAAGCTGTCGTCGCACATCGCCTTCGACGACCTGATCGTCCTGGCGCGGTTTGCCCTCTTCCCCGACGACGACCTGAGCCTGGCCGAGGCCCTGCGCAGCCCCTTCTGCGACATCGACGAGGACAGTCTGTATGACCTCGCGGGGGGCGATCCGGACCGTCGCGGCCTGTGGCGCGAACTGACCCGCCGTGCCGGGGAACGGCCGGAGTGGGGCCGGGCGCGCGATCTGATGACCTTCTTGATCGCCGCCCGCGACCGTGATCCCTTCGCCTTCTTCGCCGGGGTGCTGAACCGGATCGACGACACCGGCGTCTCGGGCCGCGCGCGGGTCCTCTCCCGACTGGGGCGAGAGGCCGAGGAGGCGCTCGACGAGACCCTGAACCAGGTCCTGGCCGCAGAACAGCGCGGCGCGACCGTCCTCGAGACCTGTCTGTCGATGCTGGAGGCCGCCGACGTCGAGGTTAAGCGCGAGCTGGAAGGCGCGCGCGGCGAGGTCCGCGTGATGACCGTCCACGGTGCCAAGGGGCTCGAGGCACCCATCGTTATCCTGCCCGACACGACGGCGGTAGCGAAGGCGCAGGGGCCGACCCTGATGGTGGTCGAACAGGCCGACGGCTCCGAGGCCTGGCTGATGTGTCCGGGGTCGGAAAAGGAGGATTGCGACGCCTCCACCCTGGCCCGCACGGCCCGCCAGGACCGGGTGAATGCGGAGACCCTGCGCCTGCTCTACGTCGCCCTGACGCGCGCGCGCGACCGGATCGTGATCCTGGGCCGGGGCAGCGCGAAGTCCAAACAGGGCTATGACGACGGCAGCTGGTGGGACGTCCTGACCGAGACCTTCGGGCGTCTGGACCCCCGCGATATCGGCGACGGCCGCCTTCGGATCGGGCCCGACCTCGTCGTCCTCGGCGCGAAGACGGCGGGCGGGCCGGGTGCCTCGGTCACGGTTCCCGACTGGGCCCGCCAGCTTGCCACGCCCGCTCCCGGTTTCCGGATCGCCGCCCCTTCGCGGATGGACGAGGCCCTGCGTATCCCTGCGCCGTCACCGCTGGCCGTGTCCGCGACAGGCGCTGACAAGCCGCTCGGCCGGTTCCGGCGCGGCGACCTGATCCACCGGCTGCTGGAGCGGCTGCCCGAGATCGCGGCTGTGGACCGGCCGGACGCCGCCGTCCGGATCCTGGCCCGCGAACGCGACCTCGATGAGGCCCAACGCAGCGAGATGATCGCGGCGGCCTTCGGCGTGCTGGACGATGCCCGGTTCGCGCCGGTGTTCGGGCCGGGATCGCGGGCAGAGGTGGCACTGACGGGTTCCGCGCCTGGTCTGCCCGGTGGTGTCTCGATCTCCGGACGTATCGACCGGCTGGTGGTCACGCCCGACCGCGTCCTGGTCGTCGATTACAAGTCCAACCGGCCCGCACCCCCGACGATCGAGGCGGCGGACCCGTCCTACGTGCTGCAACTGGCTATCTACGTCGCCGTGCTGAAGCGCCTGTACCCCGACCGCGCCGTCGAGGCGGCCCTGGTCTGGACCGACGGCCCCGACCTGATGGAGGTCCCGGCCGATCGCATGGACGCTGCGCTCGCAAACGCCCGTTGAACCCCGTTGAACTTGAGGGGAATCACCCCACATCTGCCCCAACGCGAGATCGACGCCGCCAAGGCGAAGGGACAGCGCACACCAATCGCGCTCAAGCAGCGAGCGACCGTGTCGCGAGCGTTAGCGCCCCAAAAAGGAGCCATGAAATGGCGACAATAAAGGTCACCGACGAGAGCTTCGACGCCGACGTCCTGAAATCCTCGACCCCGGTTCTGGTCGATTTCTGGGCCGAATGGTGCGGCCCCTGCAAACAGATCGGCCCGGCCCTGGAACAGATCGCCGACGAACTGGCCGGTCAGGTGACCATCGCCAAGGTCAATATCGACGACAGCCCCATGACCCCGTCGAAGCTGGGCGTGAAGGGTATCCCCACCCTTATGCTGTTCCGCGACGGCCAGCTGTCCTCGCTCAAGGTCGGCGCCATGCCCAAGGGCAAGATCGTCGAATGGCTGGCTGAGAGCGGCATCCAGGCGAAGGCCTGATCTATTCCTCCCCCTAGCGAAGCGCAGGGGGAGGGGGACCGCAGCGCGCT
>NZ_JAEMRD010000103.1 GCF_016463485.1 Brevundimonas sp. | reverse complement strand
GACCACGACGGCCCCCTGAAGCGTCAGCCCCGGTGCCTGATCGGCCAGGGCCGCCAGCAGGCCGAACCCGTCGGTGGACTCGGCGTGGACCCGACCGTCCTCGAAAACCAGCACATTGGCCGAGCCGGAGGCGGTGGCCTCGGCGCTTGCCGTGTCGGCCAGGGCGAAGGCCTGTTCCTTGAACGGGGCGGTGACATTGACCCCGGCCAGCATCCCGGCCCGGCCAAAGGCGACCAGGGTCTCGAACGCGGCCTCATCGGGCGGCGCAAAGGCCGCATAGACGGCGTCAATGCCCGCCGCCTCGATCCAGGCGTTGTGAATGACGGGGCTCAGCGAATGGGCCACGGGCCGGCCGACGATGCCACCCAGTCTGGCCGCGCCGGTGATCAGGCGGCTCGCCGACTTGCCGGTCATTGGCTCAACACGCCGCAGCGCCTCAGTTCAGCCAGTACCGGCCACAACGGCAGGCCCAGGACGGTGAAATAGTCGCCCTCTACCCGCTCGAACAACTGGGCTCCCAGCCCCTCCAGCCGATAGGAGCCGACACAGGACCGGATCGCCTCGCCTTCCTCGGCGACATAGGCATCAAGGAAGGCGTCGGACGTCTGGCGCATCACCATCCGCGCCGTATCGACCCCGGACCAGACGACCGCGCCGTCCCTGGTCAGGGCCGCGCCGGAATGCAGGGTGTGGGTCCGACCACGCATCCTCGCCAGTCGAGCCCGCGCTTCCTTGACCGATCCGGCCTTGGACACCAGGCCACCGTCGAAGGCCAGAGTCTGGTCCGCCCCCAGCACCCAGGCCTCGGGCCGATGGCGGGATACGGCGAGGGCCTTGGCACAGGCGAGTTCCATCGCGAGGGCCTCGGGAGTTGCGTCCGACATTGCGACCTTGATCGCGTCTTCGTCCACCCCCGCGACCTCGACCGTGAACCTGACTCCTGCGTTCACGAGCATCGACGCTCGGGCTGCGCTGCCCGACGCGAGTACGAGGGTTTCACGGGGGGACGTTCCCCCCGTCACCAGGCGGCTCCGAGGCGGCGGGAGCGTTTTTCGCTGAGCAGGTTGACGATACCGGCGGCGGTTTCCTCGACGGAGCGGCGGGTGACGTCGATGGTAGGCCAGCCGCGTCGCTCGAAGGCCCGACGCGCCTTGACCGTCTCATCGCGCACGGCGTCGTGATCGACATAGGCCGAGGACCGGTCGGCGTTGAGCCCATCAAGGCGGTTCCTGCGGATCTGGATCAGGCGATCAGGCGATACCGTCAGGCCGACCACCAGCGGATTGCGCAGAGCCACCAGCCGCTCTCCGTCCTCCTGACCTGGCACCAGGGGGACATTGGCGGCACGGATGCCGCGGTGGGCCAGATAGATGCAGGTCGGGGTCTTTGAGGTGCGCGAGACACCACAGAGGACCACGTCGGCGCCTTCCAGCTGCTCCAGCGTCCCCTGGCCGTCGTCATGGGCCATGGCGTAATCGAGCGCCGCAATGCGGTTGAAATATTCATGGTCGAGCGCGTGCTGGGCCCCGATCCGGGTCGACAGGGCCGCCCCCAGATAGCGGGACAGAGCCCCAACCAGCGGATCCAGCGCCCCGATGTGCGGCATGTCCAGGGTCCGGCAGCCCTTCTCGAGCTGGGCCCGCAGGTCGCGATCGACGAGGGTGTGCAGAACCACGCCCGGGGCCACGGCGATCTCCTCCAGCACCCGCTCCATTTGTTTGGAGGACCGGACCAGGGCATAGATGTGCTCGATCGGGATGACGCCGTCGAAACGGGCGGTCACCGCCTTGGCCATGGCGTTCAGGGTCTCGCCGGTCGAGTCCGAAACCAGGTGGACGTGAAAATAGGTCGCGAGACGGGATGCTCCCGGCCCCCGTCCGGCGGCACCCTCGGCCGGGGCCGGGCTCACGACGGGGTCCGCAAACTGAGGTGGGGATGCATCCGTGGCTTCCTGTGGATCACCCCTGGGACGAGGCGTTCAAGTCGGGTCGAAACGTCCCATTGCCGGGGCGCCGTTCTCTATAGCGCCGCGCCCTCGGGACGGCGAGACGGGATCGCGGGCGCCGTTGGAGCGGATGTGGCACCGACTATCCCACGCGTGAGACCCCTCGTTCGCCCGCATGGGGAAAGCCTTAACGAAAGGTAAACGGCGCCCGCCACTGTCAACGGCCGGATCGCTGCTCAAACCCCCGCCTGTTAAGGATTGGTTAAGGATTATCCCCGGTTTCGACAGGGTGCGATGAATGCGCGCAGAGACCGTCACGCGGCTGTTAAGGTTCTGTTTACGTTCATGGCGATGTGGCGATATGATCCCCGTCATCCCGGGCCCTACCTTCTGCCTCCATATTTTTTCTATTCTTGATCAGGTGAAGGGGAGGGTCAGGCTTGAGAGCGGGGCTTGAGACGCAAGCGGGGGTCTCGTAGAGCCGGGTCATGACAACGCCTGCCCTGCTCCAAGTCCTCGCCGGACAGACTACGCCCCGTCCTCCTGTCTGGTTCATGCGTCAGGCCGGGCGCTACCTGCCGGAGTACCGGGCTCTGCGGGCCGAGGCCCCCGATTTCATCGCCTTCTGCATGAACCCCGAAATGGCGGCCGAGGCGACGCTTCAGCCCATGCGGCGGTTCGGCTTCGACGCCGCCATCGTCTTCGCCGACATCCTGCTGATCCCCCAGGCCCTGGGTCAGGATGTCTGGTTCGAGACGGGGGAGGGGCCGCGACTGGGCGAAATGCCGGTCGTCGGCCGAATGGCGGAGCTGGCGGCGGGGGCCGGCGAACACCTGGCCTCTATCGGCCAGACCCTGTCCCGGGTTCGCGCCGTACTGGAGCCCGAGCGGGCCCTGATCGGGTTCGCTGGCGCGCCCTGGACTGTGGCCACCTATATGCTGGACGGCCACCACAACCGGATCGGCAAGGGCGAGCGCGCCACCGCGCGGTCCTATGCCTACGCGGAGCCCGAAAAGGTCGATGGCCTGCTCGACGTCCTGATCGAGGCGACCGCCCACTATTTCCGGATGCAGCAGGACGCTGGCGCCCAGGTGCTCAAGATCTTCGAGAGTTGGGCGGAAGGGTTGCCCGACGACCTGTTCGACCGGCTGGTGCTGGAGCCCCACAAGCGGCTGGTCGCCCGATCGCGCGAGCTCGGCGTCACCGTGCCCCTGATCGGCTTTCCGCGCGGCTCGGCGGCCCACGCCGAACGCTATGCCCGCGAGGTCGACGTCCAGGCCGTGGCGCTCGACACAGCCTGTCCGCTGGAGATCGGAAAGCGCGTCCAGGCGATCAAGCCGATCCAGGGCGCGCTCGATCCGCTACTGCTGCGTGTGGGCGGCGACCTGCTGGACCGGCGGGTCGATCAGCTGATGCAGGCCTGGGGCGACGGGCCGTGGATCTTCAACCTGGGCCACGGCATCCTGCCCGATGTGCCGATCGCCCACGTCGAACAGGTGCTGAAGCGGATCGGTGCCCAATGACCGGGATCCGGGAAGGGCGTCGGATCGCCGTCGTCCTGTTCAACCTGGGCGGGCCGGATGACGCCGCCTCGGTGAAGCCCTTCCTGTTCAACCTGTTCAGCGATCCCGCCATCATCGGCCTGCCCGGGTTTCTAAGGTCCCTCATCGCGCGGCTGATCTCCTCGCGACGCGAGACCTCGGCCCAAGCGAACTACGCGATGATGGACGCCGGCGGCGGCTCACCCCTGCTGCCCGAGACCCGCAAACAGGCGGCGGCTCTCGAGGCTGTGCTGGGGGCCACCTTGCCAGCCGATCAGGTCCGCACCTTCATCGCCATGCGCTACTGGAACCCGTTGACCGAGCAGGCCGCTGCCGAGGTAGCTGACTTCGCGCCGGACGAAGTGGTTCTTCTGCCGCTGTATCCGCAGTTCTCGACGACGACGACCGAGTCTTCGCTCAAGGCGTGGAACGCCGCCTACTCAGGACCCGGCCGTGTTCGGGCTGTCTGCTGCTATCCGCAGGCGCCGGGCTGGATCGAAGCCCAGGTCGAGGGCATCCGGGCCGCCCTGGCCCAGGCCGGTGATGAGCCCGTGCGGGTGCTCTTCTCGGCCCACGGCATTCCCGAGAGCCTGGTCCTGAAGAAGGGCGATCCCTATCAGGAACAGGTCGAATCCACCGTCGCGGCCGTGATGGCCGGGCTGGGCGAGGGCGTCGATCATGTCCTCTGTTACCAGAGCCGGGTCGGGCCGATGAAGTGGCTGGGGCCGACCACACCCGACGGCATCGCCCAGGCGGCCAGCGACGGTGTCGGTGTCATCGTGGTCCCTGTGGCCTTCGTGTCCGAACATATCGAGACCCTGGTCGAACTCGACATCGAGTACGGCGAACTGGCCCACGGCCTCGGCGTCGCTCCCTATCTGCGCACCCCGACCGTCAGCCTGGCCAGCCCCTTCATCGGCCAGCTGGCCGATGCGGTGACCGGAGCTATGGGTCGCGACTCGATCGTCACCGCCCCCTGCGGTCAGGGCTGCAAGGCACGCTGGAAGGCCTGTCCCTATCAGGCCGAGCTGGAAGGCCGCGCCGCATGAACGCCTATGATATCGCCCGTGGCCTGCACATCCTGGCGGTGATCGCCTGGATGGCCGGCCTGCTGTTCCTGCCGCGCCTCTATGCCTATGACGCCGAACAGGCCGACAAGCCCGCACCGCTTAGGACCGAGATGCGAACCCTGCTGCGCGCCTGGCAGGGGCGGCTTCTGAAGATCATCCTGAACCCGGCGGCGGCCCTGTCGCTGATCTTCGGGGCCTGGCTGATCCATCTCGACATCCAGATGCGGGGGCCTGAGTTCCTCGCCCAGCCCTGGATGATCGTGAAGCTGCTGGGCGTTGTCCTGCTGTTCGGCTGGCATGGCTTCCTGTCGGCAGAGCGCAAGCGCATCCTGGCGGGGACGTCGGTGCGGACCTCGAAGTTCTGGCGCATGACCAATGAGATTCCCTTCCTGCTGGCGATGGTCATGGTGCTGTCGGTGACGACGGAGTGGACGTTGTGATTTCCTCCCCGTTCGCCGCTTGGCGGACGGGGAGGGGGACCGCGAAGCGGTGGAGGGGCTGTCAGAACCCGCACTGCATCTGATTTTACAGCCCCTCCGTCACGGCGCTGAAGAAGCGCCGCGCCACCTCCCCGTGCCTTTGGCTCGGGGAGGAGATGCAAGCCCCGCTTGACCCAACCCCCCGTTCCGTGGTTTCGCTGCGCGTGAGGCGTGGTCTCGGCTGCGCTGCCCTTCTCTTCACGCCGACCGGTGCGCCTGGCTTCTTAAGCCGCCGCCGGACCCGACGTCCTCCCTCCGGCCCGCAAGGCCAATCTTTTCCAAGCCTCCCGTCCCGCGCCGCCTGGCGTCCGGGCGCGCGGCCGAGTGCTATCCCCACATGACCGACACCAACGATACCGAGTCCACCGCTTCCGAGGCTGAGGCCCTGGACACGCCTTCGTCGGAAGATCAGTCGCCTGACGCGACCCCCGAAGAGATCGCCGCCGCCGACAGCGCCATCGAGGCCGCCGAAGCCGAGGACGAGGAGGAGGGCGATGCCGTCGTCCCGTCCGGCCGGATCACCCTTCAGGAACTGAACGACAAGACCCCGGCCGACCTGGTTGCCTTCGCCGAACAGCTCGAGATCGAGAATGCCGGCAACCTGCGCAAACAGGACCTGCTGTTCGCCATCCTCAAGGCCCTCGCCGACGAGGAGGTCGAGATCATCGCCGACGGGGTTCTGGAAATCCTGTCCGACGGCTTCGGCTTCCTGCGCAGCCCCGGCGCCAACTATCTGCCTGGCCCGGACGACATCTATGTCTCGCCGTCGCAGATCCGCCGCTTCGGCCTTAGGAACGGCGACACCGTCCACGGTGCCGTGCGTGGTCCCCGCGAAGGCGAGCGCTACTTCGCCCTGCTCAAGGTCGATACGATCAATTTCGAGAACCCGGAGACGGTCTCGACCAAGGTCCTGTTCGATAACCTGACGCCGCTCTATCCCGACGAGCGGCTGCACATGGAAATCCAGGATCCGACGCTGAAGGATCGCTCGGGCCGGGTCATCGACATCGTCGCCCCGCTCGGCAAAGGTCAGCGCTGCCTGATCGTCGCCCCGCCGCGCGTCGGCAAGACGGTGATGCTGCAGAACATTGCGAAGTCGATCGAGAAGAACCACCCCGAGGTCTTCCTGATCGTCCTTCTGATCGACGAACGCCCCGAAGAAGTGACGGACATGCAGCGCACCGTGAAGGGCGAGGTCGTGGCCTCGACCTTCGACGAGCCCGCCACCCGCCACGTCGCCGTCGCCGAAATGGTGATCGAAAAGGCCAAGCGCCTGGTCGAACACAAGCGCGATGTCGTCATCCTGCTGGACTCGGTCACGCGTCTGGGCCGGGCCTACAACGCCACCGTCCCGTCGTCGGGCAAGGTCCTGACCGGCGGTGTCGACGCCAACGCCCTGCAACGGCCCAAGCGGTTCTTCGGTGCGGCGCGCAATGTGGAGCAGGGCGGGTCCCTGACGATCATCGCCACGGCCCTGATCGACACGGGTTCGCGGATGGACGAGGTGATCTTCGAAGAGTTCAAGGGCACCGGCAACTCCGAGATCGTGCTGGACCGCAAGGTCGCCGACAAGCGCATCTTCCCCGCCATCGACGTGCTGAAGTCCGGCACCCGCAAGGAAGAACTGATCACGCCGAAGGACCAGCTGACCAAGACCTATGTCCTGCGCCGCATCCTGAACCCCATGGGCCCGCAGGATGCGATCGAGTTCCTGCTCGACAAGCTGCGCCAGTCCAAGAACAACGCCGACTTCTTCCAGTCGATGAATACGTAAGGCTACGTCTCCTCCCCGTCGCACTTGTGACGGGGAGGGGGATCGCGAAGCGGTGGAGGGGCTTAGTCCACACGCACCGCGTCTGGGGCGAGAGCCCCTCCGGCCCGTCGCTCCGCTTCGATCCACCTCCCCATCGCTGCGCGACAGTGACGAGACTCACGGAACCAGGATGCTCGATCCCGTTGTATCGCGGGATTCCATCGTACGGTGCGCCTCCTGGATATCTTCCAGCCTGAACGTCCGTCCGATCTCGATCTTGACCCGTCCAGAGGCGATCTCGGCGAACAGGGCGGCGGCGCTGTCGTCGAGCTCCTCGGTCGTGGCGACATAGTCGAACAGGGTCGGCCGGGTGACGAACAACGACCCGCCGCGCGACAGTCTTAATGGATCGAACGGCGGGACCGGACCGGAGGCGTTGCCGAAGATCACCAGCATCCCGCGCCGGCTGAGGCTCGCCAGCGACGCCTCGAAGGTCGTGGCCCCGACCGAGTCATAGGCCACGGCGACACCCTCGCTGTCCGTGATTTCACGGACCCGCGCGGCGATATCTTCGTCGCGATAGAGGATAGTGTGATCACAGCCGCGCGTCCGGGCCAGGTCGGCCTTTTCAGGCGATCCGACGGTACCGATCACGGTCGCGCCAAGGCCTTTGGCCCACTGACACAGGATCTGACCGACGCCGCCGGCGGCGGCGTGGACGAGGATGACCTGGCCCTGTTTCACGTGAAACGTTCGCCGAACAAGGTATTCCGCAGTCATGCCTTTGAGCATCACGCCGGCCGCGACCGTGAGTGGGATATCGTCAGGTACATGGACCGCCCGGGCCGCCTCGACCACGTGGGCCTCTGAATAGGCACCGACCGGGCCGCTGGCGTAGGCGATGCGGTCGCCGACCTTGAACCGCGTCACGCCCCCACCGACCGACTCAACGACGCCTGCCCCCTCCAGACCGAGACCCGTCGGACAGGGCAGGGGATAGAGGCCTGTCCGCTGATAGATGTCGATGAAGTTCAGGCCCATCGCCTCGTGCCGGACGCGGACCTGACCGGGCCCGGGCTCGGGGGTCGGCACATCGACGACGATCATCGCCTCGGGCCCGCCGGGCGCCTGCATCCTGACGGCGCGCATCAGATCAGCTTCCCGGCGATGGAGGGGTGCGAGGTGGGCATTGGCGGGTTCCTTTCGGGGACCGGATCGGCCTAAGAACGCATGAACTCTAGGTCGGAGCGCCGCCATGAAAGTCAATATCGAGATCGAGTGCGAACCCGCCGAGGCGCGCGCCTTCTTGGGCCTGCCCAATGTCGAGCCGCTCAACGACCACCTGGTCGCCGAGATGCAGAAGCGGATGGACGCGAATATGTCGGCCATGCAGCCCGAGGAACTGATGAAGTCCTGGACCAGCTTCGGACTCCAGGCCCAGGACCAGTTCCGGCAATTGATGCAGGCGGCGGCGACGTCGGTGACCAAGCCGTGATGCAAAGGTCTCCTCTCCATCGCATGGCGATGGGGAGGTGGATCCGAGGTCTTCGCGAGGAGACGGAGGGGCTCTGTCAGCGATCGCGTGCGCTGATAGAGGCCCTCCACCCCTTCGGGGTCCCCCTCCCATTTCCATGGGGAGGAACGATGTGACCTCTACAATCTTCGCCCTCGCCACACCGCCGGGACGCGGGGCCATCGCGATCCTGCGTCTTTCGGGGCCGGGGACGGACGCCGCTCTCGCCGCTCTTGGGGCAGGCAGGCTCAAACCCCGCCTTGCGTCCTTGCGCACCCTGACCCACAACGGCGCGTCGATCGACCAGGCGCTGGTACTCCGCTTCCCTGCTCCGAATTCCTACACCGGCGAGGACTGTGCGGAGCTGCATCTGCATGGCGGGCGTGCGGTCGTCGGGGCGGTGTCGAACGCGCTGATCGCGCTCGGCCTACGCCCCGCTGACCCCGGCGAGTTCACCCGCCGCGCCTTCGAGAACGGCCGCATGGACCTGGCCCAGGCCGAGGCTGTCGCGGACCTGATCGACGCCGAGACGACGGCCCAGGCGGTGCAAGCGCTCGGCCAACTCGACGGCGCGCTCAGCGCCACCTACGGCGGGTTCAGACGCGACTTGCTGACCGCCCTGGCTCTGGTCGAGGCTGAGATCGATTTTCCGGACGAAGAGATCCCGGACGACCTGGCCCGTACGGCGGGGCCCGTGCTGGACCGGCTGATCGCCGACCTGCGGGCCGCGCTCTCCGACGCCGATCGGGGGCGTCGTGTGCGGGAGGGCTATCGCATCGTCCTGATCGGCGAGACCAATGCCGGCAAGTCGTCCCTGTTCAACGCCCTTGTTTCACGTGAAGCAGCCATCGTGACCCCGATCGCCGGCACCACCCGCGATGTGCTGGATGCCGAACTGGTCATCGGCGGCTATGCCGTCACCCTGTCCGACACCGCTGGCCTGCGCGACAGCGACGACCCGATCGAGGCCGAAGGTGTGCGGCGGGCGAGGGCGAGAGCTGCCGACGCCGACCTGCGTCTGTGGGTCCGGGCTCCCGGTGATCCCGAGGGGGTGGCCGCCGGTTTCGCCCGTCCCGACGATCTGGTGGTCCTGACCAAGGCCGACCTTGCCGTGCCGGGACCGTCGCCCGACCACGCCGCGATCAGGCTCAGCACGACCACGGGTCAGGGACTTGTAGACCTTCACGACTGGATCGCCGCCCGCCTCGCCCGTGACCTGTCGGGCACCGACTTCCCCGCCGTCACCCGCGAACGTCATCGTCTGCGCCTGACCGAGGCGCTTGCCGCCGTCGAGGCGAGCCGCGTCGCCCTCGACATCGCACCCGAGATGGCCGCCGACGACCTTCGCCGCGCCGCCGACGCCCTGGCCCGCGTCACGGGCGCGATCGGTGTCGAGGACGTCCTGGGCGAAGTCTTCTCCACCTTCTGCATCGGGAAGTAGGAACGGGTCTCCTCCTCATCCGCAGGATGGGGAGGTGGCGCGGCGCTCCTTCAGCGCCGTGACGGAGGGGCGACACGCTTTCGACGCTGAGGGTTCTGACGCCTGAACGCCGACCACCGAGTCGGCCCCGGCGTCTCCTCGCGGAGGCGCTCGGATCCACCTCCCCATCGGCTGCGCCGACAGGGAGGAGAACATAGCGTGGAAATTCCCGGCCGTTTCCCCTATGTCCCGGGCCATGAACTCCCCTTCAACCTTCGACGTCATCGTCATCGGCGGTGGCCATGCCGGCTGTGAGGCGGCGGCCGCGTCCGCGCGGACGGGCGCACGCACCCTGCTGCTGACCCAGAAGCTCGAGACCATCGGCGAGATGAGCTGCAATCCGGCCATCGGCGGCCTGGGCAAGGGGCATCTGGTGCGCGAGATCGACGCTCTGGACGGGCTGATGGGCCGGATCGGCGACAAGGCGGGGATCCAGTTCCGACTGCTGAACCGGTCCAAGGGGGCTGCCGTCCAGGGGCCACGCAGCCAGATCGATCGCCGCCTGTACCGCGAGGCCATGCAGGCCGAGCTGGCCCAGACCCCGAACCTGACCCTGATGGCGGGCACCGCCGAGGGCCTGGTCCTCGACGGCGACCGCGTCGTCGGGGTGACGACGGGGGAGGGGGTGACGATCCGTGCCGGGGCCGTGGTCCTGACCACGGGGACCTTCCTGAACGGCGTGATTCACTGCGGCGACGAGCGGACGCCCGCTGGCCGTCGCGGTGACGCGCCCTCGACTGGCTTGGCCGCCGACCTCTATGGCGCAGGCCTGTTGATGGGGCGGCTCAAGACCGGCACCCCGGCGCGGCTCGATGGGCGCACCATTGCCTGGGACCGTCTGGAGATGCAGGCGGCCGACGACGTCCCCGTGCCGTTCAGCTTCCTGACCGACCGGATCGATGTGCCCCAGATCGCCTGCGGCATCACCCACACGACCCAGGCGACCCATGACATCATCGCCGCCAACCTGGGGGAAAGCGCCGTCTATGGCGGCCACCTGACCGGACGCGGCCCACGCTATTGCCCCTCGATCGAGGACAAGGTTGTGCGGTTCGCCGACAAGACTTCGCATCAGGTCTTCCTGGAACCCGAGGGGCTGGACGATCCGACGGTCTATCCCAACGGCATCTCGACCTCAGTCTCGCCCGAGACCCAGATGGCGTTTCTGCGGACCATGCCCGGTCTGGAATCGGTCGAGGTTTTCCGCTTCGGCTATGCGATCGAGTACGATTATGTCGATCCGCGCGAGCTGACGCCGATGCTGGAGGTCAAGCGCCGGCCGGGCCTGTTTCTGGCCGGTCAGATCAACGGCACGACCGGGTATGAGGAAGCGGGGAGTCAAGGGTTGATTGCCGGGCTGAACGCCGCGCGCTCGGCCGCCGGCAGCCCGCAAATCCAGCTGGGGCGGGACCAGGCTTATATAGGGGTAATGATCGACGATCTGGTCACACGCGGTGTGACCGAGCCATACCGGATGTTTACAAGCCGCGCGGAGTACCGTCTGACGCTTCGGGCCGATAACGCCGATCAACGGTTGACGGCGCTCGGAATCGGTCTCGGAATCGTGTCGTCCGACCGTGCCGCACGATATGGGGACAAGGCGGCCGCCCTCTCTGAGGCCTCGGCCCTGGTTCGCGAAACAACCTTCACGCCGAAGGAGGCGCAGGCGCTGGGCATCACCGTCAATCCGGATGGGCAGCGTCGATCGATGCGCGCTCTCCTTGCCTACCCCGGCGTGAACCTGTCGGCCTTCACCGGGGCCTTTCCTTCGATCACGAATTGGCCCGCCGCCGTGCGTGAGCAGGTCGAGATCGACGCGGGCTACGCGGGCTATCTCGATCGCCAGGCGGCCGATGCCTCGGCGCTGCGCCGGGAAGACGCTTTGGCCTTGGGTCACGACATCGACTACGCGTCGATCGGCGGCCTGTCGAACGAACTGCGCGAGAAGCTCACGCTGGTGCGGCCCACAACCTTGGGCCAGGCGGGCCGGATCGAGGGCATGACGCCCGGCGCCCTGACCGCCCTTTTGTCGCACGTGAAACGTTCCAGGGTGCCAGCGTGAGTGTCCATCAGTTTCCTCCCCGTTCGCCGCTTGGCGGGTGGGGAAGGGGACCCCGAAGGGGTGGAGG
>NZ_JAEMRD010000228.1 GCF_016463485.1 Brevundimonas sp. | reverse complement strand
CCACGGTCAGGACGGTCGAGGTCGAACGCCGAGACTGGACCTTCCCCCTCGGTTCGGTCCGCGTCCCGACGGACCAGCCGCTGGGCGACATCGTCGTCCTGCTGCTGGAGCCCCAGTCGTCCGAGAGCTTCTTTGCCTGGGGCCTGTTCCCCGAAATCCTGAACCGCGTCGAATATATCGAGGGCTACGCCATCGCCCCCCTGGCCGAACGGATGATGGCCGCCGCCCCCGCGCTCAAGGCCGAGTTCGAGGCCAAACTCGCCGCCGACCCCGCCTTCGCCGCCGACGGCGACGCCCGCCTGGGCTGGTTCTATGAGCGCACACCGTTCTATGATGACCGCTACCGGCTCTACCCGGTCGGCCGAGAGGACTGACGGCCGCAATCATCTCCGGGGGAAAACGATGCCGACCGAAATCGACTCCTTGCATTGGGCTGCGCTGTTCAGCGGGGCCCTGATCCTGGTGCTAGTCGCACTGTCGATCCATGTCGTGATCGGCCGCAACAAGCATCGCGTTCTTCTGGGCGACGGCGGCAATGCCGCCATGTCGGTGGCCAGCCGCAGCTTCGGCAATGCTGCCGAATACATCCCGGCAGGGATCGCCGCCATCATTCTGCTGGCGCAACTTGGCTATGCGCCATGGGCGATCCAGCTGGTTGGCGGGCTCATGCTCGCGGGACGGATCATCCATCCCTTCGGGCTGAAGGCGACGGGTGGCGTCCATCCCCTGCGGGTCGCAGGCATGGCGCTGACCTGGACCTCGCTGATCATCTGTGCCGTCATGCTCGTCATCTGTCCATTCCTCTGAGACGACCGGTTGCACCGCAGCACCGCCCCCGCCATATCGGGGCATGACTGTCAAAGCCTCCGCCGCCCTGCTCCATGATCTCGTCGCCGCCGCCTTGAAGGCCGGAGCCGACGCCGCCGAGGCCGTCACCGCCGAACGCGCCGCCCTGTCGGTCGGGGTGCGCAACGGCGCCCTCGAAGATGTCGAGCGCGAGGAATCGCGCGACCTGGGCCTGCGCGTCTTCGTCGGCAAGCGGCAGGCCTCGGTCTCCGCCTCCGACCTTTCCGAGGCCACCCGGACCCGCCTGATCGAGCGGGTCGTCGCCATGGCCCGGCTGGCTCCCGAAGACCCCTACGCCGGCTTCGCGCCCGAGGATCGCCTTCACCGGGGCGCCTTCCGCGACCTCGATCTGATGGACGCCTCCGAACGCAGCGCCGCCGAGCTGGAAGCCGTGTCGATCGAGGCCGAGGCCGCCGCCCTGACCATCCCCGGCGTCGTCCGCTCCGAGGGCGGCCATGCCTCAACCTCCTCGACCGAATGGCGGCTGGTCACCTCCCACGGGTTCGAGGGCTGTTATTCCGGCTCGGCCTTCTCGCTCGGCGTCGGGGTCATCGCCGAGAAGGACGGGGCCATGGAGCGCGGCGGCGAAAGCCGCACGACCCGCCACCTGTCGGACCTGCCCGACGCCGGCATCATCGGCGAGGAGGCCGGTCGCCGCGCCGTCGCCCGCGTCGGCCCGCGCAAGATCGCCTCGACGACCGCCCCCGTCATCTTCGAGAACCGCGTCGCCACCCAGATCCTGTCGCCCCTGCTCGGCGCCATCTCCGGCCCCTCGATCGCGCGCGGCACCTCGTTCCTGAAGGACGATATGGGCAAGGCGGTCCTGCCGACCCACCTCAGCCTGATCGACGACCCGTTCCGGATGCGCGGCCTCGGCTCCGCCCCCTTCGACGACGAGGGGGTCGAGGTGGTCGCGCGCCGTCTGGTCGACGCCGGCGTCCTGACCACCTGGCTGCACAACTCGGCCTCGGCCCGGCAGATGAAACAGGCGTCCACGGGCCACGCCTCGCGCGGTCTGGCAGGTCCTCCCGGCGTCTCGACCCACAACCTGCACCTGACCCCCGGCGACCGCGACGCCGCCGGCCTGCGGGCCGACGCAGGCACCGGCCTGATAGTCACCTCCATGTTCGGTCCGTCGCTGAACGCCAACACCGGCGACTGGTCGGCGGGGGTGTCCGGCTTCTGGTTCGAGGACGGCGAGCTGGCCTATCCGGTCAGCGAGGTCACCGTCGCGGGCAACCTGAAGGCCCTGTGGGCGCGAATGGTGGCGGGGTCGGACCTGGAGTTCCGGGGCTCGTTCAACAGCCCCTCCCTGCTGTTCGACGCCGTCGCCATCGCCGGCAAATGACCTCCTACGACGCCGACCTCGACCTGATCCGCAGCGCGGCCCTGGCCGCCGGGGCGCTGGCCCTGTCCGAGCGCGAGCGGGGCGTGAAGACTTGGGCCAAGGACGGCGGTTCCCCCGTCACCTCGGCCGACATCGCCGTCGATGAGCTGCTGAAAAGCCGTCTGCTCTCGGCCCGTCCGGACTACGGCTGGCTGTCGGAAGAAACCCCCGACGACCCCGCGCGTCTCTCCTGCGAGCGCATCTTCGTAGTCGACCCGATCGACGGCACCGTGGCCTTCATGAAAAACAAGCCGTGGTGGTGCGTGCCCATCGCCGTCATTGAGAACGGCCGACCGGTCGCCGCCGTCATCCATGCGCCGCAACTGAACGAGACCTTCGAGGCGACCCTCGGCGGCGGCGCGCGCCTGAACGGCCAGCCGATCACGGCCTCGGATACCGATGCGCTGGAGGACGCCTCCATGCTCGCCGACGCCATGCTGATGCAGAGCCCGCGCTGGGCCGAGCCCTGGCCGCCCATGCGGCTGGAAAAGCGCAACGCCATCGCCTACCGCATGGCCCTCGTCGCGGCCGGGGCCTTCGACGCCGCTATCGCCATCTCGCCCAAATGGGACTGGGACATCGCCGCCGGCGACCTGATCGCGCACGAGGCCGGAGCGCGGGTCACGGACCATCACGGCCACGGCTGGGTCTTCAACCGCCCCGATCCCCGCCAGGCCAGCCTGGTTTGCTCGGCTCCGGCCCTCCACCCGTTGATCCTGGAGCGCACAAGGCCTATCCCGCTGACAGCCTAAGGCCTCCCCGCCCCCACAGGATCTCAATGC
>NZ_JAEMRD010000227.1 GCF_016463485.1 Brevundimonas sp. | reverse complement strand
GGCGATCCAGATCCAGTCCTCGGCCCTGCTGTGGCAGGTCTATGAGATCGCGCGCAGGGACCATCCGGTCGAGCAGGCCAGCCTGTATCTGGGTCTGGTCGGACTGTGCCAGTTCCTGCCGCTTCTGGCCTTCACCCTGCCGGCCGGGGCCATGGCCGATCGGCGCGACCGCAAGATGACGGTGTGGATCTCGGTTCTGGTCGAGGCCAGTTGCGCCCTGAGCTTCCTCATGATGGCCCTGCACGGCAATCCGCCGCTGTGGGGACTGCTGGCCGTCGCGGCCCTGTTCGGGGCGGCGCGGGCCTTCCTCGCCCCCGCCAGCCAGGCCTTCCTGCCCATGGTCGTGGGCCGTCGTGCCCTGCCGCCGGCGATCGCGGCCCAGTCGATCGCCTTTCAGACCGGTGCCATCGCGGGGCCGGCCCTGGGCGGGGTGATCGTCGGGGTCAATGTGCCCCTGGCCTATGCGGTGTCGCTGGGTCTGTTCCTGATGGGCGCCGCCGCCTTCATCCTGATCCGCACAAGCGGCAAGCCCGCGCCCCAGACCAACCCCCTGTCACCGCTCGAATCGGTCAAGGAGGGGCTGGCCTATGTCTGGCAGACCAAGGTGGTGTTCGGGGCGATCTCGCTGGACCTGATTGTCGTGCTGATGGCGGGGGTGGCCCTGCTGACCCCGATCTTCGCCCGCGACATCCTGCATGTGGGGCCGGAGGGGTTCGGACTGCTGCGCGCATCCTTCGGCGTCGGGGCCATGGTCGTGGCCATCTATCTGAGCCGGTTTCCGATCGTCCGGCACGGCGGCGTCTGGATGTTCGCGGCGGTCGCCGTGTTCGGCCTGGCCACCCTGACCTTTGGTCTGTCCAAGATCGTCTGGCTGTCGGCGGCGGCCCTGTTCGTCGGCGGGGCGGCCGACATGATCAGCGTCAACATCCGCCAGACCCTGATCCAGCTGGCCACGCCCGATCATATGCGCGGCCGGGTCTCGTCGGTCTCGATGCTGTTCATCGGGGCGTCCAACGAACTGGGCGAGGCCTATTCGGGCGTGATGGTGCGGATCCTGGGCGCGGTCGGGGCGGCCGTGGTCGGCGGCGTCGGTGCCCTGGCGGCCACCGGCATCTGGGCGGCGATGTTCCCAGGCTTGAGGAAGGCGGACAGGCTGGAGTGAGTGGCTACCGCTCGCGACGCGGTCGCTCACTGTTTGAGCCCCAGGTCATCGCGCAAGGAGCAACTGAATGAGTCTTGCGCTCAAGTAGTGAGGCTCCGCGAGCCGAGCGATAGCGCGGCGGCGAAGCCGCCCGGCGCGCTCGCGGGCCAAGCACAAGGCGCGAAAAAGCCCGCTGCGGGGGATACATCGCAGCGGGCTTTCACGCTCTCTGTGGAGCGGACGTTTCCTCCCCGAAACGCCTCCATCCAGCGTTTGTGCGCTTCCGCGCCTCGCCGTCCGGTGTGAGGGGAAATGACCCGAATGCCTGATCCGGGTCAATCAAGCCTCAAGCGAAATCAGGCTCTTTTGTGAGTAATCGTCGATAACTCATCCGTGAGGCGGGGTATTTATCGAGGGTTCGTCGATAATCGTGCGAATGGTTCTCACCAGCTCTGTGCGAGCCACCGTTGATTGTCCCGGGCGTGCCGCCTTCCACGCCTCGTTGTCGGCCACGCCGGCGGCCAGAACGCGTCCGGCGTCCAGATCCTTGATCGTCACCTGACCGGCCGCGATCTCGTCGCCGCCCAGCATGATGGCGGCCGGAGCGTTCCGGCGATCGGCATACTTCATCTGGGCCTTCATGCCTGCGCGGCCGAGATAGAGCTCGGCGGCGATGCCGGCGTTGCGCAGTTCCGCCACCGCATCGAGGTAGTGGGCCATGTCGTCCTGCGAGAAGACGATGACCACCACGGGGCCGCGCCGGGCCGCATCGACCCGTCCCGCCGCGCGCAGGGCCGACGCCAGGCGCGACACCCCGAACGAGAACCCTGTCGCCGGGACCGGCTGTCCTGTGAACCGCGCGACCAGATCGTCATAGCGCCCGCCGCCGCCGATCGAGCCGAACCGCACGGGACGGCCTTTTTCGTCGGTGGTGTCCAGCAACAACTCAGCCTCGAAGACGGCACCGGTATAGTATTCCAGCCCCCGTACGATGGTCGGGTCGAACCGCACCTGATCCTGGGCCACGCCCATCGCCGTCAGGGCCGTGTCGATGCCGGACAGTTCGGCCAGCGCCGCCTCGCCCGCCTCACCCAGGCCACCGGTCGCGGCCACGGCGTCCAGCGTCTGGGACCGCGTCAGGGTCGGGTCGCCGGCGCAGGCCAGGAAGGCCTGGATGGTCGAGGCGACCGCCGTCGGCAGCCGCGCGCCCTTGGTGTAGTCGCCGCTTTCGTCCAGCCGCCCTTCGCCGAGCAGGGCCGAGACACCCTCCCACCCCAGCCGATCGAACTTGTCCACGGCGCGCAGGGCCGTCAGCCGCTGGACCGGATCGGTGACGCCGCCCGCGTCGAACAGGCCGTCGAACAGTTTGCGGTTCGAGACCCGGACCACGGCCTGACCGTCCTCCAGCCCCGCCGCCTTCAGGCCCGCACAGGCCATGGCGATGATTTCGGCATCCGCCTCGGGGCGGTCGGAGCCGACGGTGTCGGCGTCGCACTGCCAGAACTCGCGGAACCGGCCGGGGCCGGGCTTTTCGTTGCGCCACACCGGTCCGAACGCATAGCGGCGGAACGGCTTGGGCAGGGTCTCCCACTGTTCGGCGGCGAACCGGGCCAGCGGCGCGGTCAGGTCGTAGCGCAGCGCCATCCACTGGTCGTCGTCGTCCTGGAGCGCGAAGACGCCTTCGTTGGGACGATCCGCATCGGGCAGGAATTTGCCGAGCGCATCGGCGTATTCAAACGCGCCGGTCTCCAGCGGTTCGAAGCCCCAGCGCTCGTAGACCTCCGACACCCGGGCCACGATCCGGCGCTGGGCGACCAGGTCAGTGCCGCGGCGGTCGGCGAAACCTCTGGGGGCGCGGGCTTCGGGACGTGTCGGGGC
>NZ_JAEMRD010000011.1:24115-45506 GCF_016463485.1 Brevundimonas sp. | reverse complement strand
CGCCGGTGAAATAGTCCTTGAACGGCACCATGCCCGCGTTGACGAACATCAGCGTGGGGTCGTTCTGGGGCACCAGGGGCGCGGAGTGGACCTTGGTGTGACCGTCGGCCGCGAAATAGTCGAGGAAGGTCGAACGGATCTGTTTCAGCGTGGTCATGGCGGGTCTTCTTCGGGGAGGCGGACGCGGGCGAACCGGCGTCATATAGGGGTTTTGTCCGCCGTGCATCACCCCCGGGCGTGACGACTGACGATCACGACTCGTCGGCAACCTCTTCGATCGCGGCGTCGTCTTCAGACAGGAGAGCGTCCAGCGCCTCGACGATCGCGTCGATCTGTTCGACGGAGGCCTTGAGCGTCAGCAGCGAGCCGCCGTCTCCGCCGATCTCCAGCAGGAAGCCGTCGTCGGTCTCGGCGAGATTGAACTGGGACAGGGTTTCGGCGACGTCGGCCATGGTGGGTCTCGCGGTTGGGGGAGGACATTCGAACGTCGCAGGTCGGTTTGGGTTCGCTGCTGACAGGACGTCATAGATCCAGATGCAGGAACTGGTTGAAGGCGCTGCGTTCGTAGTCGCTGAAGGCCTCGCCGTCGACGAAGCCGCGACGGCGATACAGCATCAGGGCGGGGTCGAACGCGGGGCCGGATCCGGTCTCCAGGCTGAGGCGGCGGTAGCCCAGGGTGCGGGCGGTGGCGATCAGGTGTTCCAGCAGGGCGGCGGCGACGCCGGTGCGCAAATGGTCGGGGTGGGTGCGCATGGACTTCAGCTCGGCGGTGCCGTCGGGCAGGGCCTTGAGCGCGCCGATGCCGGCGATGGCCTCGCCGCGCCAGGCGGTGAAGACGGTGATGTCGGGGGTCTGGAGGCCGGTCAGGTCTAGGGCGCGGACGTGGTCGGGCGGAGAGTTCGCGTGCATGCCGGCGAGATGGAGGGCCAGCAGGGCCCGGGTCTGGTCGTTGGTGAGGTCGTCGGGGCGGATGGTGAGGGCGGTCATCTGAACCTGCACATCCCGCTCATCCCGGCGAAAGCCGGAACCCAGTTCTTTCGTGACGCAGTGCGCTGGATATCCATCATCGAGCCCTATTGATGGCTGTCGCCCAAAGCACTGGGTCCCGGCTTTCGCCGGGATGAGCGGATTTCTGATTCACGATTTCCGGCATTCCATCAGCGGCTGGATCTTCTGGCCAAAGTCCTCGATGCCTCTCTCGAAGTCGTCGAAGGTCAGCAGCACCCCGGCCGTGCCCGGCACCGTGGCCACCTCATCCAGCATCCGGGCGATGGAGGCGTAGGAGCCGACGAGAGTGCCCATGTTCAGGTTCACCGCCGCCTTTTCGGCCGCGAGCTGTCTGGTGTTGGTGTCCTCACCGGTGTTCGCCGCCGCCTGACCGACCAGCCATTTCACGGCCTCCTTGTCGACGCCGTCTCGATAGAGTTCCCACTTGGCCATGGCGGCCTCGTCGGTATCGTCGGCGATGACCATGAACAGGATGTAGGCGGCGACGTCGCGGCCGGTCTTGGCCTTGGCGTCCATGAGCCGCTGGCTGACCGAGGCGAAGGCGGTCGGGGTGTTGGTGCCCATGCCCAGAGCGAACGAATAGTCGGCGTACTGGGCCGTGAATGCCAGGCCTTCGCCCGACGACCCGGCGCAGATCAGCTTGGTGTCGGTGGCCCGGGGGCTGACCCGACAGTCGGTCATGGTGAAATAGTCGCCCTTGAAGTTCGACACCCCGGTGTCGAACAGGTCGCGCAGAATCTGGGCGTATTCGGCCAGGTATTTGTAGCGATCCTTGTAGTGGCTGTCGCCGGGCCACAGGCCCATCTGGCTGTATTCGGCCTCGGCCCAGCCGGTGACCAGGTTGATGCCGAACCGGCCCGGCGCGATGGAATCGATGGTCGCGGCCATGCGGGCCACGATGGCGGGCGGCATGGTCAGGGTGGCGGCGGTGGCGAAGATCTTGATCCGCTCGGTGACGGCGGCGAGGCCCGCCATCAGGGTGAAGCTTTCCAGGCCGTGTTCCCAGAAGCCCGTCTTGCCGCCGAAGCCGCGCAGCTTGATCATCGACAGGGCGAAGTCGAGGCCGTAGCGATCGGCGGCCTGGACCACCGTCTTGTTGAGCTCGAACGACGGCATGTACTGCGGCGAGGTCTCCGAGATCAGCCAGCCGTTGTTGTTGATCGGAATGAAGACGCCAACTTCCATGAGGTGACCTTTCAGACGTCGCCGAGGAGGAAGGCGATCAGACGGGCATTGAAGACATCCGGAACCGTCGCCGTAAAGGCGTGACCGCCGTAAGGAACGACGGCGAGAGTCGCGTTCGGCAGTCCTTCGGCCAGTCGGCGCGACAGGCGCGGCGGTATCAGCATGTCGTCGGCGGAGGCGCTGATCAGGACAGGGTGTGGGATAGCGGACAGCCGGTCGTCGATGTCGAGGGCCAGCAGGGCGTCGATGCGGGCCAGCATGACGTCCGGGCGGGGAAAGTTCTCGACGTGGTGAGCGTCGCTGATCCTGAGCGCTGCGTCGTTCTCGCTGATCCAGTCTGGCGGATAGAGGAACAACGCTTGCGCCTCCACATAGGCGGCGGGGCCGAAGGCTTCGAGCAGGCGGGTGCGGGCGGAAAAGCAGCGGGCGACGTGGGCATCGGGCCGCGACCAGCCGTTGACGACGACGAGCCGATCCAGCCGGTCGGGGTGATCGAGCGCCAGTTGCAGCCCGGCGTTGCCGCCCGCCGCGTGGCCGACGAGGTGGGCGCGGTCTGTGTCGGTGGCGTCAAGGACGGTGACGATGTCCTGCGCCATCGCCGCGACGGAATGATCGGGCGTCAGGCTGCGGTCGCTGCGGCCCGTGCCGCGATGGTCGTAGAGGATGACGCGGAACCGCTCGGTCAGGGCCTGCATCTGGGGCGCCCAGAAGGCGGCCGAACCGCCGAGGCCTGCGGACAGGATGACGCTGGGCGAATCGGCCGGGCCGTCGTGGACCTCCCAGTACAGGCCGTCGGCGGTTCCGCTCGCCAAGGTCAGACGCGCTTGCCGATGTGGGCGATGGTCGCGATCTCGACCAGGAAGTCGGGCTTGACCAAGCCGCACTGGATGCAGAACCGGGCCGGCTTGTCGCCGGGAAAATACTCGGCATAGACCTTGTTCAGCGCGCCGTAGTGGGCCCAGTCGGACAGGAAGATGTGGTTCATGGTGACGTCGTCCATCGTCCCGCCGGCCGTCTCGATCACCGACTTGATGGTCTCCAGCACGATGCGGGTCTGGCCCTCGGCGTCGCCGACGCAGGCGACGTTGTTGTCCTTGTCGAAGGCCAGGGTGCCGGACACATAGACCACACCGTCGGCCAGGGTTCCGGGCGAGAAGGGAGCGATCGGAGTCTGGGTTCCGGGCGGGGTGATGACGGTCTTGGGCATGGTCAGGTCTCCTGTGAGTGGGGCGCGATCTGGCCCACGACGCCCTTGAAGTCGGCGACGCTGGAGACCCAGCCGAAGAAGGTTTCGATGTTGTAGAGCGCGGCCTGCTGCACGAACTCCGGCCCGGCCTGATGGGTGGCGTCCTCCAGCACGACGCCGAAATATTCGAGGAAGAAGCCGTCTCTCAGGGTCGATTCCACGCAGACGTTGGTGGCGATGCCGACGAACACCAGAGTGCGGATGCCGCGCGAGCGCAGCACGCTGTCGAGCTGGGAATTGAAGAAGGCGCTGTAGCGGCTCTTGTGCAGGCAGATGTCGCCGGGCTGAGGCTGCAATTCATCGACGAGCTCGTAGTCCCATGTCCCCCGCGCCAGCAGTGTGCCGCGCAGTTCAGGCCGGGCGCGCATGGTCTTGAGCGCATTGGACTTGTGCCAGTTCGGGGAGCCCGGTCCGCCCGCCTCGATATAGTCGGGGTCCCAGCCGTTCTGGAAATAGATGACCTGGACGCCGGCCGCCCGCGCGACCTCCAGAACGCCCCTGGTGTTGGCGATAACCCTGGCCGCACCCGAGATGTCGAACCCCGCGAGGTCCAGATAGCCCCCCGGCGAGGCGTAGGCGTTCTGCATGTCGATGACGATCACCGCCGTGGTCGCCGGATCGATCTGGAGCGGGTCGGGGCGGGCGGGAAGCGTGATCGTCGGCATTCGCCCACCATGACACACCAAGCGCGCGCGCCAAGCCCTTCGGCACCGCAGCAAGAGAGCGGATACCGCTAAGCCTTGTTCAATAAACCTGTGTCATGGCTGTCCGGTAGCCGGATTCTAGATGCCCAGATTCAGTCTTGTCCTTGTCGCTCTCTTGCTGGGCGTTTTGATCGGCGGTCCCGTCTGGGCCTCTGCTCCGCAGCGATCCCCGCGCGAGCTCGCGGCGGCCGTCGAGCGTCGTGCGGGTGCGACCAATTTCGCCAGCCTGGCCGCGTTCGGCGAGGCGGCGATGACCCGCAACGATCGCGAGGGGCTGAACCGGCTGTATCACGTGGCCTGGATCTTCCTGAACCAGGGGGATTTCGACAACGCCATCCTGTGGAACAGGCGGCTGGAGGCGGCGGCGCGGCGGCTGGACGACGGCCGCTATGTGATGATCGCCCACCTCAATGATCTGGCCGTCCGCTATGACCAGGGCGACGCGACGGCGGCGGGCCAGATGGCGGTCCTGGCGAATTCCGAGCGCGACTGGTTCACCCGCGCCCATGCGACGCGCTTGCACGCCCTGTCCCTGATCGACGAGGACCGGATCGGTGAGGCGCTCAAGATGCTGACCGAGGTCGATACCCTGATCCCCGAAGGTGACCGGTACGCCGCCACCGCCCATGCCGGGGTATGGGAAATGGTCGGGATGGGCCTGATGGACCTCAACGATTTCGATGGTGCCGCCACCGCCTTCGGCCGGTTCGAGATCGATTTCGCCGACCCGGCCTATCCGCGCCCCGATTTCGACAGTCTGTACAATCTTGCCCGGCTCGCGGCCCAGCTGGGCGATGCCGATCTGGCGCGTCAGTTCTATGCCTCGCACCACAGGCTGTCCGAGCGGGCCAACCTGCCCAGCCTGTCGACCTATGACGCCAATCTGTGCGCCATGGTGGCCCAGGCCGGTGACGACGCACGCGGCGTGCTGGACTGCCTGGAGCCCTATGGCCACGACCTGGGCGACGCGGCCTTTCTGGCGGGCAGCCTGCTGCCGATGCGGGCCATCGCCTATGCCCGCACGGGGCAGGTGGCCAAGGCCCAGGCCGATCTGGCCGAGATCCGCCGCCGAGAGGCCTCGGGCGCGTTCCGCGAGGACGGTGCGTCGAAACTGCCGCTGGTCGAGGCCGAGATCCTGTTCGCCCGGGGACAGTCCGCCGAGGCCTACCGAACCCTGCGCGCCTATGACCGGGCCGACGCCGAGCGGATCGCCCAGAGGTTCAGCGCCGGCATCCGCCAAGTCACCGGCGACATGCAGGAAAAGCTCGACGAACGCCGCGCCCAGCTGGAGACCGTGCGCGCCAACGCGAGCCTGCAACGCGACGTGATCCGGTCCCAGAACTGGATGTTCGGCATCGGCATTGTCTTCTTCCTGTTCGTCAGCGGGGCCATGGTCTGGCAGTTCCGACTGTCGGCCGACCTTCGCGCCGCGCGACGCCGCGCCGACCTGGCCAATCGATCCAAGAGCGAGTTCCTGGCCGATATGAGCCACGAGATCCGCACGCCCCTCAACGGCATCGTGGCCATGGCCGACACCCTGACCCGGTCGGTCCTGCCGCCGCGCGAGCAGGAGATGGTCGGGGTCATCCGGTCGTCGGGGATCACCCTGGAGCGGCTGTTGTCCGACATCCTCGACACGGCGCGGATCGAGTCCGGTCAGGTCACGATCGAGCCGATACCCTTCCACCTGGGCGAGGCTGTGCGCAGCATCGGCATGCTGTGGGGCCCGAAGGCGACCGAGAAGGGGGTCGATCTGGCGATCAACCTCGATCCGGCGCTGGACATCGCCGTGATCGGCGACCCGGTACGGTTCCGTCAGATCCTGACCAACCTGACCTCCAACGCCCTGAAGTTCACCGAGACCGGCTCGGTGCGTATCGAAGGCGCGCCGACCGGCGACGGCCGGATGCGGTTCACCGTCACCGACACCGGGGTCGGTTTCGACGACGCCCAGAAGGCCCGCATCTTCGCCCGCTTCCAGCAGGCGGACGGATCGATCACCCGCCGGTTCGGCGGCACGGGTCTGGGCCTGGCCATCTCGCGCGACCTGGCCGAACTGATGGGAGGGGCGCTGGATTGCCGCAGCCGGCCGGGCGAGGGGGCGAGCTTCTGGTTCGACATGCCGCTGGAGCCCGCGCCAGAAATGGCCCTGGCGGAGGCGACGGACGTCGTCGCCGACACCGACGCGCGTGGCCTGCGCATCCTTCTGGCCGACGACCATCCGGCCAACCGCAAGGTGGTCGAGATCATGCTGGGCGACAGCGGCGTCGACCTGACGATGGTCGAGGACGGACAGCAGGCGCTGGACGTCTTCACCGTCGAGCCCTTCGATCTGGTGCTGATGGACATGCAGATGCCGGTGATGGACGGCCTGTCCGCCACCCGCGCCATCCGTGCGCTGGAGGCCGGAACGGGGCGGGCGCGCACCCCGGTCGTCATGCTGACCGCCAATGCCCTGGCCGAACACGTCGCGGCGGGCAGGGAGGCCGGCGCCGACGGCCACCTGGCCAAACCCATCACCCTGGCCACCCTGTTCGCCGCGATCGAGGCGGCGATGGGGGCGGGGGATGATGGGGCGGAGGCGCAGCCGCACTCGCAGGCGGCCTGACGTCACAGGCTTCGGCGAGCGGCGTTCGTCGTCACTGGGCAAGCCGCCCCGCCGCTGCAAACGATTGGACAGCAGACGAGCTGACACTGTTTGACGGTCTGCCTTGACTTGATCTGTTCCGACCAATCACTGTTTCCGGGGCATTGGGAGCTAACAATGAGGCAGCTACTTCTCGCTTTCGCAGCCCTCGTTCTTTCGTCCTGCTCGACGCCGCCTGCCCCTGTCGAAAGGCAGATCCGCGTGGAAACCGTCAGGCTTGAGCCGACCGGAGAGCTTTCGCTCAGGGCTGGGGACTATGTCGATGTCTCGGGCTTTGGCTTTCTTATTGGCTTTGAAAATGATGCCGCCGATCTTTCAACTCCCAATTCAGTGACGTGGGGTATTGGATTCCGGAACTATTGCCGCAACCGTGACAGTTGGGTTCAGTCCGTGGTTGTCGGTCCCTCGGGACAGGTTTGGCGCGGCTATCGCGTTTTCGTTCCTGCGGGGCCAGACCATCCACAGTACTGGTCCAGCGGTGGTAGCGGGAGCGATGCTTACGGCGGGCCCGCCACTCCGGGACTTCTGGAAGCGGCCACTCAGGGCGGTCGCTTCATCCTTGCGATTGAGGACGACGAGGGTCAGCGCTGGAACAGCGTAGCAATCGAGACGCTCACGCCGACAGCGAGGAATCAGCTCTTCGCCGCGCAACCCGCAGCCAAGCCACGCAAGACGGAGATGTTGGTGACAGCCGCGGCTCCGCCGGTGGCGTCCGGACCTCGTCGATCCTGTCCTTGAGAAACGGTGGGGCAACATCAGATGTTGCTCGGCTAGTAAGGACTTCCTTGATCTGCGTCCCGTCCGCCACCCAACGCTGAACTTCCGCGCATCTGCCTTGCGGTCGTCAGACGTGATCGGGAGTAGCTGATATCAGCCCCGGCCCAGCCGCCGCCTCGCCGCCCCCGCCACGTCCGCCACGATCAGGTCCATCAGGCTCCAGGGCTCGATGAAGTAGCGGCGGAACAGACGTTTGGGGTCGGCGGTGACGCGGTACAGCCATTCGATGCCCATCCGGCCCATCCAGCGCGGGGCGGCCTTCTGCGCGCCGGCCTCGTAGTCGAAGGCGGCGCCGACGGAGAAGATGACGCAATCGGGCAGGGCGTCGAGGTTCTGCTGGATCCACAGTTCCTGGCGCGGCATGCCCATGCCGACGAACAGGATGTGGGGCTGGAACAGGGCGGCCTGGTCCAGCACGTCCTGATTGCCGTCCGCGCCCGGCGTCATGTCGAAGAAGCCGTCGCGTACCGAGATGCGGGCGCGGGGATAGCGGGCCAGCAGGCGGTCGCGGGCCACCTCGACGACGTCTGCCGCGCCGCCGACGTACATGACCCGCCAGCCGTTCCGGTTGACCAGGCTCCAGAAATGGTCGCGCCAGTCCAGATAGGTGCAGCGGTGGAAGGGCCGGCTGTTCAGGCCCAGGGCGCGGGCGAAATGCACCAGGGGAGTGGAGTCCAGCTCGATCAGGTCGGCCCGCTCGTAGAAGGCGCGCATCTCCGGGACCCGGCGCATCAGGGCCAGGCTGTTCAGATTATGGTTGGCGACGATGGCTTTCTTCTTTTCCAGGATCCAGCGCTGCATGTGATGCAGCACCTCCTCGGGCTTCACCAGGTCGATGGGCTGGCCCAGCAGCACGATCCGCTCGTCGGTGCGGCGGGCCTTTCGGAAGTTCGGGCGCGAGTCGTCTCTGCGGTCCGGTCCGGTGCGGGCGGCGATGAATGTGGAACTGTCGGCCATGGCTGGACTGTGCGCCATCAGGCCTCAACGCCCGGTCATCAGACAGGCTTAACGAAGGCCTGAGGTTTCATCGCGTCAGATGGGGTTTCCTCATGCGCCGCGGAACGGCAGAGGAGGATCGACCCCGGAGCCTGTCTTGAAACCCATCGCCATCCTGGAGACTGGAAAGCCGCCCGCCGACCTGGCGGACTCGTTCGACGACTATCCGGCACGGTTCCGCGCCCTGCTGGGCGAGGGGGTACCGACGGTGCGGTTCGACGTCCAGGCGGGGCGGTTGCCGGACGATCCGGCCGCGTTCCAGGGGGCGATCGTCACGGGCTCGGCGGCCGGGGTCTATGACGACCTGCCGTGGATCGAACCCTTGCTGGACTGGCTGCGCGCGGCGCGGGGCAGGACGCGGCTGGTCGGCATCTGTTTCGGGCATCAGGCCATGGCGCAGGCCTTCGGCGGACGGGTCGAGAAGTCGGATCGCGGCTGGGGCGTCGGCTCGCATCGCTATGAGGTCCATTCACAGGAGCCGTGGATGTTCCCCCGCTCGAGAGCGATCACCATCGCCGTGTCGCACCAGGATCAGGTGATCGAGCCTCCGGCCGACGCGCGGGTCATCGCGTCCAGTGCCTTCACCCCCTATGCGTCCCTGGCCTGGGACCGTCACGAGGGCGAGCCGGCCGTGTCTTTCCAGTGCCATCCGGAATTCCAGCCCGAGTACGCCGCCGCCCTAGTCCGCCAGAGACGCGGCCATCGCATCCCCGAGGCGCTCGCCGACGAGGCGCTGGATACCCTGGCGCGACCCAATGACCGGGCCGTTCTGACCGCCTGGATCCGCGCCTTTCTGATGGTCACGCCGCCGCCGGTCGAGGACGACGGCAGTGGCATCTGATATGCAGGGGGCGGCGTCGGAGGCCCCCGAATGAAACAGATCACCCTTGCATCCATCCTGCTGCTCGCGCTCGGCGCGGCGGCCTGTGGCACCACGGCGGCCCGGCCGGGGGCGGGGTCAGCGCCGTCCGCGCCCCTGGCCTCCAACGAGGACTGCGCAGTCCTGGCCGTAGCGCTGGAGCTGTTCGACCGGCCCCACGACGGGTCGGGCCTGGCGGTCATGGAGGTTGCCCAACTGGAGACGCCGTCGTTCCAGCCGCAACGGCCGGAACAGCGTGCGAGCGGCCCGATCTCGATGCGGTCCTGTCCGCTGACCGAGGTGCGGCTGGTCAACACCGGACCGGCGGTCCAGCTTTGGCGACCCGAGATTCACGACGATACGGTGCTGGTCGCCTATCGTGCCACCCCGACCGACACCGTCATCCATGCCGTGCTGGAGCGTACGACCGAGGGCGGCTGGCGGCACAAGGGCGCCTTGCTCGGCTCACGCTGAGATCTGAGTTGGGGGTGGCGGCCCAACATTCCCGACAGTTTGCGGTATCGGGGAGGTCGGGCCGCCGGTCGCCGGGGGACCAGCGACAGTCTCCACTAAGCCATACTGCAACGCTGTCGCAAAGACCTATCGCCCTGACCTACCATGACAATCGGATCATCGTCGTCGTAGCCGGGGAAAAGCGTCAGACGGCCTGTAAGCCGGGTTCTGTCCCGATCCGAAGACCGGTGACGATCATTCCTCTGGACCGACCATTGCTGGTCGGTTCTCGCGACCTACCCGGACGTCTCGGGCGGTGAACCCTGCGCGGGCGAACCCGTGCGCGACGTCCCTATTCGGTCTTGCTCCAGGCGGGGCTTGCCATGCCGTTCCTGTTGCCAGGCCCGCGGTGGGCTCTTACCCCACCCTTTCACCCTTACCGGTCCCGCAGGTCCGGAGGTTTGCTTTCTGTGGCGCTATCCCTCGGGTCGCCCCGGGCGGGCGTTACCCGCCGCCTTCTCACCGTGGAGCCCGGACTTTCCTCGACAGGGGCAAGCCCCCGCCGCGACCGCCCGGCCGTCTGACGCAGCGGCTTGTGGAGCAGGGGGGGCGGAGGGTCAACCGCGAGGTGTGCGAGATGCATGTTTGTGGTAGGGTGGAGCCATGGCCGAGCCCGCTGCACATCCGCTGTCGGAACATCCTTTCGAGACGCCGTCCGATCGGGAGGCGCGGCTGTCATGGGAGCGTAAGCGCATCGCTGAAGGGGACGCCGACTTCGCTGCGGGTCGCGTCATCGGTGGTGAAGAGGCCCTAGACTGGCTCGATCGATGGGCGGCCGGCGAGGAACTGGAAGATCCGGCTATCGCCTGAATGCCTGAGTATTTGGTCTTCTTCTCCGCGCGAGCGCGTCGGGACCTTAACGCCGCGCAGAGATGGCTCACGCAGCCCGGCAGTGGGCTGAAAGCCAGACTCAAGGTCGTTCGCATCGGTCGCGCGTTGACAGAGCTTCAGTTCAGGCCTGACCGTTGGCCTGTCGGGGCTCATCCCGGAGTTCGTCAGCGGGTCGTCGAAGGCCATGTGATCGTCTATCGGATCGACGAGACGGCGATGCAGGTCCGTATCATCCGTGTGTTCGGTCCCTTTCAAGATCGTTCGATCTTGTGACGATGTCGTGCGCAATGCGCCAAGGAAGCCCCATGAGATCGATGACCGTCACCGCGTTCATGGCCGCTGCGTTGATCCTTTCGGCTTGCGCGACCACGATACCCTGGGACGGTGGATATGCCCCGCTTCAACCGGGCATGACCAAGGGCCAAGTCGAAATGGCTTTTGGATCGCCAACGCGCAGTTTTCTCGACGCCGACGGCAATACGGTGTGGGTCTACGAGAAGGCCGGTGCGCCTTCGGACGCAGTCGTGTCGTCAACAGAACTCATCATACGCTTTGCTGGAGATCGGGTCATGAACTCCAGCCACTCAACCTCGACCACAAACACGACGACGACCTTCAACCCTTGAGCCCTAGTTCAGCACGCCCGTGACGCTCTCGGCCGTCGCCAGTTGCAGCACCCCCATCAGGGTCGCGCGCGTCTCCCCGTCCGCGACGCCGTCCACTCGGCTCTGACGCCAGTGGCGCTGGAAGGCGCGGACGGTGGTGGCGGTGTCCTCGTCATAGGTGGATCCGGGCTGGAGGCCATAGCCCAGCCGATGCAGGCCGGCGCGCAGCACGACCACGCCGATGCCCTCGTCGCCGACCTGAAGGAAGCCACCCAGCGCCGCGATGCGTTCGGCGGCAGGTTCGAACCACAGGCCGTGTCCGGCCCCGGCCAAAGCCTTCCACGGAAACAGTTCGCCGGGGTCCTCCTTGCGGTCGGGGGCCAGGTCCGAGTGGGCGATGATGCGGGCGTCGGGGATAGACCAGCGGGTGCGGATGTCGTCGATCAGGGTGATGACCGCCGCGACCTGGGCGTCGGGAAAGGCGCGGTAGCCGAACTCATGGCCCGGGTTGACGATCTCTATGCCGATTGAGGCGGCGTTGACGTCGGTCTCGCCCTGCCAGACGCCACGGCCCGCGTGCCAGGCGCGGCGCTCCTCAGGGACGAGTGAAAAGATGCGGCCGTCCTCCTCGACGACATAGTGGGCCGAGACGCCGGCTTCGGGGTCGCGCAGACGGGCCAGGGCGGCTTCGCTGGTCTGCATGCCGGTGTAGTGCAGCACCAGGATGTCGGGGGGCGCGCGCCGCTGGTCGAAATTGGGGGAGGGCGCGTCGATCAGGTCGAGCGGCATCGTGTGCCGGCGCGGCTTTAGCGGCCGGGCCGCTCCCAGCCATAGGCGACCCAGGTGTCGCCGACCTTCTGGGCCTCGATGACGTCGTCGTCGCGGCGGCGTTGCACGGTCACCTTGCGACGGGTCCGCATGGCGAAGCCGGCAAAGAAGACCAGGATGCTGGCGATCAGGGCGATGACCGCCACGGCTGCGGCGGTGAACACGGCAAGGATCGCTCCGACGGTCAGGGCCGCCACCGTCGCGATCAGTCCCGCCAGCCACAGAAGCGGCGCGAGCACACCCCCGTTCGAGCGGCGGGCGTTGAAACCGAGGGAGGCGACGCGATCCTGGGTCATGCTGGTCCTTGGCGGCCGGGGCCTTGAGGCGCGATGGATCACGCCTCAGGGCTCAATGTCGGTCGAATGACGCCTATCGTCAAGGAACAGGCCGTTCACGGAACGGTGCGCCCTTGTCGCAGGTGCCGGAACGATCCTCAGGGCAGGGGCTGATCGGCGAGGACCACGGCCCCCGACGACCGCATCCGCTCGGCGTCCACCCGTTGCAGCATGGCCTGGGCCTGGGGGTCGGCCATGACGCCGCCGATGGCGACAAGGGCGTGGGCGGCCTCGCTGGAGACGCCGAAGGCTGACGACAGGGCCTCCCACGGCGATTCGGCCTCCGGGAACCGCTTGTAGCGGACCGACCGGTCGACCGGGATGCGAGCCAGCTCGCGGGCCTTGGAGATGGCCTCGGTCACCCCGCCCAGTTGATCGACCAGGCCCAGGGTCTTGGCCTGGGCACCGGTCCAGACGCGGCCGCGTGCGATCTCGCGCACCCGGGCCACGGGCAGGCGACGACCGGTCGAAACACGGGTCACGAACTCCTCATAGGTCTTGTCCATCGAGGCCGAGAAGGCGGCGCGCTGGGCCGGGGTGAAGGATTCGGTCGAGGAGAAGGCGTCGGCGTACTGGCCGCCGACCGAGATGCCTCGCACATCCACACCGAACCGGGCCAAGGCGTCGGCGATGACGAACTTGCCGCCGAACACGCCGATCGATCCTGTGATGGTCGAGGGCTGGGCCACGATCCAGTCGGCCTCTGAACTGATCCAGTAGCCGCCTGAGGCCGCGTATTCGCCCATGGAGACGACGACCGGCTTGCCGGCCTTTCGCGCGGCGCGGACGGCGGCCAGGATCTGTTCGGACGCCTCGGGCGAACCGCCGGGCGAGGAGACGCGGAAGACGATGGCCTTCACGTCCTTGTCCTCGATCGCGTCATAGATGGCCTTGGCCGTGACGTCGGAGTGGATGGACGAGCCGCCGCCGAAGCCGGTGGAGCCACCGCGTCCGGTCACGATCGCACCCTCGCCGCCCACGATGGCGATGGCGTCGCTGCCCGACCCGGTGCGTTCGCCTTGCGACGACGCATAGTCGTCGAACTCCAGGATGTCGGCGTTGTTGCCCGCGCGGCGTTTGGCCTCGGCCTCGGCCTCCTCGGCCTGGCCGATCTTGTCGATCAGCTTGAGCGAAAGGGCCTGCTGGGCGGTATAGGGGCCGGCCTCGATCGTGGTCTGCAGGGCCGGAACCGCCGTCTTGCGGTCATTGGCGATGCTGGCCAGGGCGGCGTCATAGATGGAGGTCATCCAGGCTGTCATCGCCTCGCGATGCGGCTCGGTGAAGTTGGACTGGGTGAACTGGTTGACGGCGTTCTTGTACTCGTAGCGCTGCTCGAAATCGGCGCGGACGCCGTATTTGTCGAAGGCCCGACCCAGGAACATCTCTTCGGATGCCAGGCCCGAGACCTGGAAGGACGCGGTGTTCTGCATCCACAGCTCGGAGGCGGCGGCGCCGACCATATAGCTGGAGATCACCGTGCCGACGGGCGAGAAGCCTTGCGAATGGGCGATGACCGGCTTGCCGGCGGTGCGGAAGCGGCGGATCGCCTGACGGACCTCGTCGGCGGCGGCCGGAGTCACGCCGCCCTCGGGCAGGCGCACCAGCAGGACCTTGATGTGGTCGTCCTTCTCGGCCTGGGCCAGGGTGTCGACGATCTTCATGGTCGACAGGCCGGACCCGCCGAAGATGGCGAACGGATCGGTCGGGGCCTGGTCGGTCAGCCCCTCGCGCAGGTCCAGTTCCAGAACGGCATTGGCCGGGGTCGCGGGCTTGGAGGACGAGGCGGCCGCGGCGCTGATCAGCACGATCGGCACCACCACCAGGAACAGCACCAGTCCGGTGAAGACCCCGAGCACGGTCAGGAAGAACTGTTTCATGGGCGTCTGGCGGTCCGTCGAGGACCGGCGTGGCCTCGACGGCGACCATAGTGCGCGCGCGGTCGCGGTCAAATGAAGGTCTCTTCACGCGCGAGCGAATTCATCGCGCCTTCGCTGCATTGCAGCAACGCGATTGATGGGGACCGCGTAAGTCCCTATATGAGCCGTCTGCGAGCGGGGGCCCACGCCCCGCGTCACGATTGGGACGACAAGCCTATGCTGGTCACCCTGATGAAGGCCAAACTTCACCGCGCGACGGTGACCCAGGCCGATCTGGACTACGAAGGCTCGATCGCCATCGACGGCGATCTGCTGGATGCTGCGGGCATCTTTCCGCACGAACAGGTCGATGTGCTGAACATTACCAACGGCGCGCGGTTCACCACCTATGCGATCGAGGCCCCGCGCGGCTCGCGAACCTTCGGCGTCAACGGTGCAGCGGCGCGTCTGGTCCAGAAGAACGACAGGATCATCGTCGTGACCTATGGCCAGATGCCCGAGGAAGAGGCCCGCCAGTGGTCGCCGACCGTGGTGCTCCTGGACGACCAGAACGCGATCAAGCGCGCGGCCTGATCGCTTTCATCCCAGGATGACGGGTCGGGGAATGGGCGCTAAAGCCCTCCCATGAGCGACGTGACCACCGACCCCCTGGCCCTCAAGAAGGCCGAGACCCGCGCCTGGTTCGAGGTGTTGCGCGACCGCATCCATACGGGTCTGGAGGCGCTGGAGGACGCTGCGCCCGCCGATCTGTTTCCCGGCGAACCCGGCCGGTTCGTGCGCACGCCGTGGACCCGCGCAGAAGGCGGCGGCGGGGTCATGGGGATGATGCACGGCCGGTTGTTCGAGAAGGTCGGGGTCCACTGTTCGACGGTCCACGGGACCTTTCCGGCCGACTACGCCAAGGGTGTTCCCGGTGCGGCCGAGGATCCGCGGTTCTTCGCCACCGGGATCAGCCTGATCGCCCATCCGTGGAGCCCGCGGATTCCGGCGGTCCACATGAACACCCGCTTCATCGCAACGACGCGGAGCTGGTTCGGGGGAGGGGCGGATCTGACGCCCGTGCTGGACGTCGACCGCCATCAGGACGCGCCGGACGCCGTTGCATTCCATGCGGCGATGAAGGCCGCCTGCGATCCGCATGACCCGACCTATCATCCCAAGTTCAAGGCGTGGTGCGACGAGTATTTCTGGCTGCCGCATCGCAATGAGCCGCGCGGCATCGGCGGCATCTTCTACGACCATCACGACAGTGGCGACCACGACGCCGACTTCGCCTTCACCCGCGACGTCGGGACGGCGTTTCTGGACATCTATTCCTCCATCGTTGCGCGGCGGATGGTCGAGCCGTGGACGGCGCAGGAGCGTCAGGAGCAGCTGGTGCGGCGCGGCCGCTACGTCGAATTCAACCTGCTCTACGACCGCGGCACCATGTTCGGACTGAAGACCGGAGGAAATGTGGATTCAATCCTCAGTTCCATGCCGCCGACCGTCGCCTGGCCCTGAAGGGCGGCTTTTCCACCGTCAATGATCGGTTAACGCCTTGGGCGGAAAGGGGACCAGCGATGCACCCACAGCCTGTTAATACTTATGACGTTCTTTGTATGTTCCGGTTGTGAACTGTCTAGGGCGTCGAAATCTTCTCAATCGTGGTTAAAACGCGTCAACCATCCCATTGAGACCCAGTTCATCCCATGCTATCCCAGATCGGTGATCCGGGGGTGATCGGCGTCGTCTGACGCCTTGGCAATCAGGGGCGAGCCGACAGGTTCGAGTGGGCTTAGGTTGTTTCGTCAGACCTACGAGAAACAGCTGGATGGCAAGCGCCGCCTCCTGATCCCGCAGGACTACCGCACCGCCGACAACGGCGCAGAGACCGCTGTCTTCCTGTTTCCCTCCATCGAAGCCGACTGCCTGGAGGCGGGCGGCGACCGTCTGCTGGCCACCCTGACCGACATGATCCAGGACCTGCCGTTCGGCTCGGCCGAGCGTTCGGCGCTGGAGTGGCAGGTGATGGGCGAGCAGACGCGGCTGGCCTTCGATGCCGGTGGGCGCATCACCCTGCCCGAGAGCCTGTGCGCCGAGGCCGGTCTGGGCGAGGACGTCGTCATCGTCGGCCTGGGCGATCGGTTCCAGATCTGGAACAAGGCGGCCCACGCCGCGCGCCGGGCCGAACAGCGCGCCCTGGCCAAGGCCTCGATGGCCCAGATCGGCGCCCAGAAGCTGGCGGCCCAGATGAAACGGGCGGAGGGCGTATGACGCCGCCGCATGCTCCTGTCCTGCTGGCCGAGGTGATCGAGGCCCTGTCGCCACAACCCGGCGACGTTGTGATCGACGCCACCTTCGGCGCGGGCGGCTATACACGGGCGATCCTGGCGACAGGGGCCGAGGTCATCGGCCTGGATCGCGACCCGACGGTGCAGCCTCATGCGGATGCCGTCGCCAACGACTTCCCCGGCAAATTTAGACTGGTGCGGACCCCGTTCTCGGGTCTGGCCGAAGCTTTCGAGACGACCGGCAAATCCCGGCTCGACGGTGCCGTGTTCGACATCGGCGTCTCGTCGATGCAGCTGGATCAGGCCGAGCGCGGCTTTTCCTTCATGCGCGACGGCCCGCTGGACATGCGGATGTCGAGCGAGGGCCAGAGCGCAGCCGACATCGTCAATGGTTATGACCACGGCCCGCTGGCGCATCTGATCAAACTGTACGGCGAGGAGCGTCAGTCGGGGCGGATCGCCACCGCCATCCTTCGTCGTCGCCAGGTCGAGCCCTTTACTCGGACGCTGGATCTGGCTGAGGTGGTCGAGAAGGCTCTGGGCGGACGGCGCGGGGCTCCGACCCATCCAGCGACGCGGACGTTCCAGGCGCTGCGCATCGCGGTCAACGACGAGTTGGGCGAGCTGGAAGCCGGACTGGCGGCGGCTGAAGGCGCGCTGGCGCCTGGCGGGCGTCTGGCGGTCGTGACCTTCCACTCGCTGGAAGACCGGATCGTGAAGGCCTTCTTCACCGAGCGTAGCGGCAATGCGCCGGGTGGTTCGCGCCACGCGCCGGTCACGATCGAGACCCGCAAACCGTCCTTCACCCTTCTGTTCAAGGGCGCGCGCGAGGCCGGCGACGCGGAATGCGCGGCCAACCCCCGGGCCCGATCGGCCAAGCTGCGCGCCGGTGTCCGCACCGACGCCCCTGTGTGGAGGGCCGCCGCATGACCGCGTACGGACCCCGGTCGAACCCTGTGCAGCGTCTGTTCGACTGGAAGGTGCGCGGTATCCGCTGGATCGAGATCATCGGCGGGGTCTGCGTCGCCGCCATGGTCTTCTCTGTCTATGTCGCCAAGACCGCCGCCGCCCGCGAAAGCACCGAGATCGGTCGGCTGGAGGACGAGATCTCCGAAACCCGGCAGCGGGTCCGGCTGCTGCGCGCCGAGATTTCACGCCTGGAACAGCCCAGCCGTCTGGAGGCCCTGTCGCATGCGGCGGGCCTCGCTCCCGTGGATGTCCATCGCCAGGCGAGCGAGAGCCAACTGACCTCGCTGAAGCCTGCGGTCGTTCCTCCCGCCGCAGTCACGGCACCTGTCGTCGAGGAAGCGGTCCCCGTCGTCCCGTCCGTGCCTCGCGAGACCGACGAGGTGGCGCAGTGAGCGTTCAGGATCATCGCGGTCATTTCCGTCCGACCCCCGGCGCCGAGCCGATCGGCCGGGCCCTGTCGCCGTGGCTGCGTTGGGCGGCGTCGGCCGTCTGGTGGGTCGAGCATGCCTTCGAGCGTGCCCGCGCCGACGCCCGGCCGGAAGAAGACACCCGCGTCCGCATCTTCCTGGTCATGGCGGTGTTCTCGGTCGTGTTCGTCGGGCTCGGTATCGGTGCCGTCCACGCCGCCCTGTTCGTCGAGAAGAGCGGGGTCGGTTCGGCCGGCAATCCCGACGCCCTTATCCGCGCCGACCTGGTCGATCGCAACGGCGTTCTGCTGGCTACCAACATCACTCACTACGGCCTCTATATCGATCCGGCCGAGGTCTGGGACCGGGCCCTGGCGATCCGTGAACTGCGTCGGGCCCTGCCGCGCATCAAGTCGGACAGGCTGAGAACGGTGCTGTTCGGCGAGCGTCGCGCCCTGGTCGCCCAGAGCCTGACACCATCCGAGCGTGCCGCCGTCCACGCCCTGGCCCTGGGGGGCATCTCGTTCGAGCCCGAGGATCGCCGCGTCTATCCGATGGATCAGTCGGCGACCTTCGTGATCGGCCAGGCTGACAGCGGTGGCATGGGCATCACCGGTGCCGAACTGGCCTTTAACGACGAGATACGCGCGGCCGGAGCCGTCAGCCGCGACTTCCCCCTGTCGATCGACCTTCGCGTCCAGGGCGTGCTGGAAAACGAACTCTACGCCGCCGCCCGCGAGAACGGCTCCAAGGGCGCCGTCGGGATCATCGCCGACACCTCGACCGGCGAGGTCCTGGGCATGGCCAGCTATCCGCAGGACAGTCAGGTCAACCGGGCCGTGGCCTCGGTCTACGAGATGGGGTCGGTGTTCAAGACCTTCACCATCGCCGCCGCCGTCGACACCGGCCGGGCCGACATGAACACCATGATCGACGCGTCCAAGGCCTATATGATCGGCAACCGGGCCATCAAGGACTTCCACGCCACCAACCGTGTGCTGTCGCTGGAAGAGGTCTATCTGCACTCGTCCAACATCGGCACGACGCAACTGGCCGTCGGCATGGGCGGCGACGTGATGCGGGACTATTTCACCCGCTTCGGCCTGCTGGCCAAGGCACCGATAGAGTTGCGTGAATCGGCCCGTCCGATCCGCCCGCGCGAGTGGTCCGACACCACCCTGGCGTCCCTGTCCTTCGGCTACGGCATCTCGATCACCCCGGCCCAGATGTCGGCGGCCATGGGGGCCCTGACCAACGGCGGCCGCTACGTCCCGCTGAGCCTGAGGAAGGGCGGCGCGCCCAATGTCGAGCCGCGCCGGGTGATCTCGGAACAGACCTCCCTGACCATGCTGGACCTGATGCGGAGGAACGTCGTCAACGGGTCGGGCACCCGCGCCGATGCGCCCGGTCTGAGGGTCGGCGGCAAGACAGGGTCGGCCAACAAGCTGGTCAACGGTCGCTATCAGGCCAGCCATGCGGTCGGCACCTTCGCCGCCGTCTTCCCGACCGACGGGCCGATCAACACGCGGCGCTATTCGATCCTGATCCTGATGGACGAGCCCCAGACCTATCCGCGCACCGGCGGCTTCGTCGCCGCGCCCGCCGTGGGCCGGATCGCCGCCCGAATCGCGCCCTTCCTGGGTGTCCAGCGCGGTGCAGACGCCTGGCGCGACGCGTTGGGCGAAAAGGTCCCCGCGCTCGAGGACGTGGAGGGCGATGGACGATGAGCGCCATCCACCTGTCCGACCTGCTGCGCCGCGATCTGTCGTCTGACCCGGTCATCACGGGGGTCACCGCCGATAGCCGCAAGGTCGCGCCGGGCTCGCTGTTCGTCGCCCTGCCGGGCAGTGTCGCCGACGGTCGCGCCTTCATCCCCCAGGCCCTGGCCCAGGGTGCCGCCGCTGTCCTGGCACCCGTCGATACGCCGGAAGGCTCCGCGCCCGTCCTCGTCACCTCGGGCGACGTGCGCCGGGCCTATGCGCTGGCGGCGCGCAGCTTTTACGGTGCCCAGCCGTCGACCTGCGTTGCCGTCACCGGCACCAACGGCAAGACGTCTGTCGCCACCTTCTGTCGCCAGATCTGGGCGTCCCTGGGCCTCAAGTCCGCCAGCATGGGCACCCTGGGCGTCGTCGGCCAGAAGGGCGACAAGACCTACACATTGACCGGCGCGGGTCTGACCAGCCCTGATGCCGCCGACGCCGCGCGGCTAATGGCGGAACTGGCCGCCAAGGGGGTCACCCACCTGGCCCTGGAGGCGTCGTCGCACGGCGTGGATCAGCGGCGGCTGGACGGGGTTTCGCTGAAGGCGGCGGGGTTCACCAACCTGACCCAGGACCACCTCGACTATCACGGCACGATGGAGTCCTATCGCAACGCCAAGTTGCGGCTGTTCGAGACCCTGCTGGCGCGCGGCCGGACTGCCGTGCTCAACGCGGACTCGGATCACTATTCCAGCTTCGCCTCGGCCAGCATCATGTCGGGCTTGGGCATCATGGGCGTAGGCCAGCGCGGCCGCGACCTGGCCCTGATCGCACGGACGGCGACGCCCGAGGGCCAGCGCCTTCAGATCGATGTGCGCGGTCAGGTTCATGACATCCTGCTCCCGCTCGCCGGAGCGTTCCAGGCCTCGAACGCCCTGGTCGCGGCGGGACTGTGTATCGCGGCGGGCGAAAGCGCCGACCGGGTTCTGGGTGCGCTCGAAGGGCTGACCGGCGCGACGGGCCGGTTGCAGCGCGTTGCCGGGGGCGACAGGGGCGGTGAGGTCTATGTCGACTATGCCCACACGCCCGACGGGCTCGAGACTGTGCTGAGCGCGCTTCGGCCCCATGCGACGGGCCGGCTGATCGTGGTGTTCGGCGCGGGCGGCGACCGGGACCGGGGCAAGCGTCCCCTGATGGGTGCCATCGCGGGAAGGCTGGCCGATGTCGCCATCGTCACCGACGACAATCCGCGCTCCGAGAAGGCCTCGGCGATCCGCGCTGACGTCCGCAAAGGCTGCCCCGACGCGCTCGAGATCGGCGACCGCCGCGAAGCGATCCGCCACGCGATTTCGACGATGCGCGACGGAGATGTGGTGGTCATCGCCGGAAAAGGGCATGAGCAGGGTCAGATCGTCGCCGGAGTGACCCACCCCTTCGACGACGCCACCGAAGCCGCCGAAGCGATGATGTTCGAGACCGAGAATGGATAGACAGCGCGGTCCTTCCCCCCTTGCGGGGGAAGGTGGCAGCCGGAGGCTGACGGATGGGGGGTGTGCTTCGCACCGTTCGATGCTCGGAGTGAGCGACGTCCTGAGTTCGACACCAAGTTTTACCCCCCATCCGTCTCGCTC
>NZ_JAEMRD010000011.1:0-24105 GCF_016463485.1 Brevundimonas sp. | reverse complement strand
CCGGCAGTCTCGTCGAAGCAGATGATCAGGGGACGGATGGGTGTCTTACCCCCCATCCGTCTCGCTCCGCGAGCCACCTTCCCCCGCAAGGGGGGAAGGGATGATGACGCCTCTTTGGACATCCGCTGAAATCGAAATGGCCACCGGCGGCCGCCTTACAGGCGGCGACTTCGACGTCCACGGCATCACCTACAACAGCCGCGAGATCGTGCCCGGAGACCTGTTCCTGGCGCTGAAGGGCGCGCGCGACGGTCATGAGTTCGCCGCCTCCGCCTTCAACGCAGGGGCTGCCGGGGCCCTGGTCGAACACGCCGTCGAGGGCGGGCCGCACGTCATCGTGCCCGACACGCTTAAGGGGCTCGAGGCGCTGGGTGCCGCCGCCCGCGATCGCGCCCCCCAGGTCCGGCGCGGGGCCGTCACCGGCAGCGTCGGCAAGACCAGCGTGACCCAGGCCATCAAGGCGGGCCTCGATCTGGCCGGGCCCGCCCACGCCTCCATCAAGAGCTACAACAACCATATCGGCGTGCCCCTGACGCTCGCCCGCATGCCGCGCGACACCGAGCGGGCGGTGTTCGAGATCGGCATGAATGCGCCGGGCGAGATTGCGCCCCTGTCCAAGATGGTCCTGCCCCACGCCGCCTGTGTCACGACGGTCGGGCCGGTCCATATCGAGGGTTTCTCCGATGGCGAGACCGGGGTTGCGCGCGAGAAGGCAGCGATCTTTCAGGGCCTCGGCCCCGGCGGGGTCGCGGTCATCAACGGCGACAATCCCTGGGTCGACATGCTGCGCGAGAGCGCCCTGCGTCAGGGTGCGCGGATCGCCCAGTTCGGGTCGGGTCCGGAACAGGACGCGAGACTGCTGGACTTCGTGCCCGGTCCGGAAGGGGCCCGTGTCACGGCGGAAATCTGGGGACGGACCCACGTCTTCACCCTGAAACAGTCGGGGTTCCATTGGGGGCTGAACTCCCTGGCCGTCATCCTGATGCTGGACGCGCTGGACGTGCCGGTCGAGACGGCGTTCGAGGCGCTCGCGACCTTTCAGCCCCTGGCGGGTCGGGGCGAGATCCGCTCGGTGAACGGGCCGCGTGGGGCCTTCACCTTGATCGACGAGAGCTACAACGCCAATCCGCTGTCCATGCGGGCGGGCTTCTTGAGCCTCGGCGCGCGCCCTGTGCGGACGGGCGGGCGACGGATCGTGGTGCTGACCGACATGCTGGAACTGGGTGATCAGTCGGTGGCGCTGCACGCCGGGCTGGCCGACACCATCGAGGCGGCGGGGCTCGATCTCGTCCATGCGGCGGGCCCGCAGATGCGCCATCTGTACGACGCCCTGCCCGAAAGCCGACGCGGCGTCTGGACCGAGACCGCCGCACAGCTGGCCGAACAGGCCGCCGATCTGGCCGCGTTCGGGGACATCGTCATGGTCAAGGGATCGAACGGCTCCAAGGCCTCGCTGGTCGCGAAGGCCTTGGCGTCATTGGACGCGACGCGGTAGGGGGACCGATGTTTTATCTACTTTACCTGCAGTTCGCCGACGTCGCGAAGGACTATCCGCTCCTTCACCTGATCCAGTACCAGACGGTGCGGGTGGCGCTGGCGATGGCGACAGCGATGATCGTGGCGGTGGCCATGGGGTCGCGCTTCATCAATTGGATCCGCGCCAAACAGGGCCGGGGCCAGCCGATCCGCGAGGACGGACCCGTCAGCCACCTGTCCAAGGTCGGCACCCCCACCATGGGCGGGCTGATGATCCTGGCCGGCATCGGCGTGGCCGTGTTTCTGTGGGGCGACCTGACCAACCCCTATATCTGGATCGTGTCGTTCGTGACGGCCGCCTTCGGGGTGCTGGGCTTCGTCGATGACTATGCCAAGGTCACGAAACAGACCTCGGCCGGGCTGACGTCGAAACAGAAACTGGTGGCCCAGGTCGTCATCGCCGTGATCGCGGGCGTCCTGACGGTGCTCTGGATGACCCAGTCGCCGACCTCGCCGGGGCTGGAGACCTCGATCGCGTTTCCATTCTTCAAGGACGTGCTGCTGAACGTGGGCTGGTTCTACGTGGCCTTCGCCGCCTTCACGATCGTGGGATTCTCGAACGCGGTGAACCTGACCGACGGGCTGGACGGGCTGGCGATCGTGCCGGTGATGATGGCGGCGGCGGCCTTCGGGATCATCACCTATCTGGTCGGCAACTTCATCTTCTCGGACTATCTGGGCGTCCACCACGTGCCGGGCGCGGGCGAGCTGGCCATCTTCTGCGCGGCCATCATCGGCGGGGGCGTGGGCTTCCTGTGGTACAACGCCCCGCCGGCCAAGATCTTCATGGGCGACACCGGCTCTCTGGCGCTGGGCGGCGCTCTGGGATCGATGGCCGTGGCCACCAAACACGAGCTGGTGCTGGGGATCGTCGGCGGCCTGTTCGTCATCGAGGCGGCCTCGGTCATGATCCAGGTCGGCTATTTCAAGCTGACCAAGCGGCGCATCTTCCTGATGGCGCCGATCCACCACCATTTCGAGAAGCTGGGCTGGCCGGAGTCGACGGTCGTGATCCGCTTCTGGATCGTCGCCGCCATGCTGGCCCTGCTGGGGCTGGCGACCCTCAAGCTCCGCTGACGCCATGATCGCCGTTCCCGGATTCCAGGGTCGCCGCGTCGCCGTCTTCGGCCTCGGCCGGTCGGGGATCACGGCGGCGCGGGCGCTGCAGGCGGGCGGGGCTGTGCCGATCCTCTGGGACGACGGGGTCTCGGGCCGGATGCAGGCCGAGGCCGAGGGGTTCGCGGTCGAGGATCTGACGACCGCCGACTGGTCCGGGTTTGCGGCCCTGGTGCTGTCGCCGGGCGCGCCCCTGACCCATCCCAAGCCGCACTGGACGGTCGAGAAGGCCAAGGCGGCGGGCGTCCCTGTCATCGGCGACATCGAACTGTTCGCCCGTGCCATCGATACGGTCCCGGCCTCGCTCAGGCCCAGGGTGATCGCCATCACCGGCACCAACGGCAAGTCCACGACCACGGCCCTGATCGGTTGGGTGCTGAAACAGGCGGGGCTCAAGGTCGCGATCGGCGGCAATATCGGCATCGGCGTCCTGGCCCTGCCGGCCCCGGCCGAGGTCGAGGTCTATGTGGTCGAGACGTCCTCGTATCAGCTGGACCTGACCACAAGTTTCGCGCCCGACGTGGCGATCCTGACCAATGTGTCGCCGGATCACCTGGACCGGCACGGCGGCATGGAGGGCTATGTCGCGGCCAAGCGGCGGCTGTTCCAGGTCATGACGCCGGACAAGGTCGCCCTGATCGGGGTCGATGATGACTGGGGCTGGAGCGTCGTCAACGCCCTTAACGACCGTCGCCTGAGGGTCTCGACGATTACGACCCGGACGCCGCATGAGTATGTCGATCCCAGCGGCGGTGTGCCCGTAGACCAACTTGAGGAGCGCCTGCCGGATCAGGTTCCCGCCTTCGAGCAGGGACGGTTCATCATCGTGGATGCCACCGGCGGGCGGATCGTCGCCGACGGCATCGCCATCGCGGACCTTTCCCCGGCCCGGTCGCTGCCCGGCCGCCACAACGCCCAGAACGCCGCCTTCGCCTATGCCGCCGCCCGCGCGGTGGGGGTATCGCATGATGCTGCGGTCGAGGGGCTGCTGACCTTCCCCGGTCTGGCCCACCGGATGGAGACGGTCGGGCATCTGGGCCCCATCCGCTTCGTCAACGACTCCAAGGCCACCAATGCCGATGCAGCGAGGCAGGCCCTGGCGTCTTATCCGTCCGTCTTCTGGATCGCCGGCGGTGTGCCGAAGGACGGCGGCATAGACGGCCTGATCGACCTCTTCCCGCGCGTGACCAAAGCCTATCTGATCGGCCAGTCCGCCGAGGAATTCGCCGCGACACTCGGCGACACGCCCCATGTCATCACCGGCACCATGGAGGCCGCCGTCACCGCCGCCGCCGCCGATGCCGCCACGGCTGGCGGCAACCAGATCGTCCTCCTCTCCCCCGCCTGCGCCAGTTTCGACCAGTACCCCGACTTTGAGGCGCGCGGAGAGGCGTTCCGGGCGGCGGTTCTTAACCAAGGCGCTACCCCTTTGCGTTCATGAATGGGAAACCATGACCGCAGAGCCCTATCGTCCGGCCTATAACCCGGCCTTTTCGCGCAACGACCAGAGCCCGATCGCCCAGTGGTTCTGGACGGTCGATCGGGCCCTGCTGGGCGCGGCCCTGTTGCTGATGTCGTTTGGGGTGGCGTTGAGCTTTGCCTCCTCGCCCGCCGCCATCCTGGCCGACGAATCGATCTCGGACCCGTTCCACTATTCGTGGCGGATGATCGTCTGGGCCATGGGGGGCGCGGGGGCCATGCTGACCATGTCGCTGCTGTCGCCGCGCGGGGTCCGGCGGATCGCCGTCCTGGGCCTGCTGGGTGCCATCGTCGTCATGGCGGCGCTGCCGTTCATCGGCGACGAGGTGAAGGGCGCCGCGCGCTGGATCAACCTGGGGCCCTTCAGCCTGCAGCCCAGTGAATTCGCCAAGCCCAGCCTGATCGTCTTCGCCGCCTGGATGTTCGCCGAAGGCCAGAAGGGCGAGGGGGTGCCCGGCGTCAGCATCGCCTTCGGCTTCTGGGCCTTGACGGTCGGTCTGCTGCTGATCCAGCCGGACATCGGCCAGACCCTGCTGATCACCACCACCTTCATGTGCGTCTTCTTCATGGCCGGGGTGCCGCTGAAGTGGATGGCCGTGCTGGCCGCCGCCGCCGCAGGAGGCGTGGTGTCGCTGTATTTCATGTTCGGTCATATGCGCGATCGCCTGAGCCGTTTCACCAATCCCGAGACCACCGACACCCATCAGATCGACCGCGCCAGCGAGGCCATCAGTGCTGGCGGCCTGGTCGGGCGCGGCGTGGGCGAGGGCGTGATGAAACGCCACGTGCCCGACCTGCACACCGACTTCATTTATTCGGTCGGGGCCGAGGAGTTCGGCCTGATGCTGAGCCTGGCCATCATCGGCCTGTACGCCTTCATCGTGGTGCGCGGGATGCGGCGGGCGATGAAGCTGAACGACCCCTTCGAACAGACGGCGGCGGCGGGGCTGTTCGTCCTGATCGGGCTGCAGGCCTCGATCAATGTGGCGGTGAACCTGAACCTGATCCCGACCAAGGGGATGACCCTGCCCTTCATCAGCTATGGCGGCTCGTCGATGCTGGCCATGGGCCTGACCATGGGTCTGGCCCTCGCCCTGACGCGGCGCAGGCCGGGGGCCTATGAGCCGGGGGTGACCTTGCAGGACCGTCGCCGGATTTTGCCGTAACCCTTTCGTCATCCTCCGGCAGGCGAAGCCTGACCGGGGGAGGCGCGCGAGAGCGCGAACCTGTCATACAACCGGCGTCGAACATCTTGCCTGAAAAGATCGCCTATCGGCGCCGCTGGGTCCCCCGGTCTGCGCCGCAAGAGCGGCTTGCCGGAGGATGACGAAAGTAGGGATGACGCATGGTGGCGCTTGGGGCAAAGAAGCTGTCATGCCCAACAAAGTCTGCATCGTCGCCGCCGGGGGTACCGGGGGTCATATGTTCCCCGCCGAGGCCCTGGCCCGCGAGATGGCATCGCGCGGCTGGCGCGTGGTCCTGGCCACCGACCATCGAGGTGAGCAATACGCCGCGAACTTTCCGGCCGAGGAGAAACTGTATCTCGACACCGCCACCGGCTCCGGCCCCGTGGCCCTGATCAAGGCCGGGATCGCCATCGCGCGGGGGGTGGTTCAGGCGAGGGCGGCGTTCACCCGACTGGATGCGGCCATCGTCGTCGGGTTCGGCGGCTATCCGTCCGCGCCCGCCCTGATCGCTGCGATCACACAAGGGAGGCCGACCGTCATCCATGAACAGAACGCGGTGCTGGGCCGGACCAACCGGCTGCTGGCCGGGCGCGTCGGCCGGATCGCGTCCTCCTTCCCGACACTGAAGCGCGCGCCCGAGGGGATGAAGGCCGAGGTGGTGGGCAGTCCGGTTCGCGCAGAGATCGGTGCCCTGTTCGACCGCGCCTATGTGGCCCCAAGCGCCGACGGGCCGATCCATGTGCTGGTCACGGGCGGCAGCCAGGGCGCCCGGATCCTGTCGGAAACCACGCCCCGGGCGCTGGCCGCCCTGCCCGAGGGGCTGCGCGCCAGGCTCCGTGTCCAGCAGCAGTCGCGGCCCGAGACGCTGGAGAGCGCGCGACAGATCTATCTGGAGGCCGGCATCCAGGCGGCGGTCGCGCCCTTCTTCCGCGACATGGCCACCCGCCTGTCGCAGGCCCATCTCGTCGTCGGCCGCGCCGGGGCCTCGACCTGCGCCGAACTGGCCGTCGCCGCCCTGCCGTCCGTCCTGATCCCGCTCAAGATCGCCACCGACGACCACCAGACCCTGAATGCCAGGGCCCTGACCGACGTCGGGGCCGCGGTAGTGATCGCGGAGGATGACGTGACGGTGGAGGCCCTGACGGCGGCGCTGCTGCCGCTGCTGTCCGATCCGGCCCGGCTGGCGGCGATGAGCGCGGCGGCGAAGGGCGTGGCCATTCCCGACGCGGCGCGCAGATTGGCGGACATGGTGGAAGCCTCCCCTTCCCATCGGGAGAGGGATCGATAACGCGAACAACCTTGGCCGTTGCGCGTTGAGGGAGGATGCCCCCCTTCATCTCCGACCTGACCCGCGAAACGACCCGCCTGTGGCGGCAGTTCGACTGGCTGCCTGAATGGGCGGTGATCGCACTGGTCCTTATCGCCTTCGTCGGCGCGGGCTGGCTCGCGCACACCGCCGCCTTCACCGTCCTGCGCCGCCTGGTGAAGAACCGCGACGTCTTCTGGCGCGGGGTGGTCGAGCGGGCGCGGGCCAAGCTGCGGGTGCTGGTGATCATCATCGGCATCGGCATCGGGGTCAGCGTTTCGCCGCTGGACCCCGGTCCGTCGCAACAGGTCCGCGCCGTCCTGCTGTTCGCCTGGATCCTGGCCCTCGGCTGGCTGGCGTCCGGCGTGCTCGACATGTGGACGGCGGTGCATCTGAAGAAGTTCAACGTGGCGGTCGAGGACAACCTGATCGCGCGCAAGCACCTGACCCAGACCCGCATCCTGCAACGGGTGGCCAAGGTCCTGCTGGTCATCGTCACAATCGGCCTGGCGCTGATGACCATTTCCGGGTTCCGGCAATGGGGGGTCAGCCTGCTGGCTTCGGCTGGGGTGGTCGGCATCATCGCGGGTCTGGCGCTGCAGCCGATCCTGACCAACATGGTCGCGGGCATCCAGATCGCCCTGACCCAGCCCATCCGCATCGACGACGCCGTCATCGTGGAGGGAGAGTGGGGCAATGTGGAGGAGATCACCTCGACCTATGTGGTGGTCAAGCTGTGGGACTGGCGGCGCATGGTGCTGCCGCTGTCCTATTTCATCACCAAGCCGTTCCAAAACTGGACGCGCGAGAACGCCCGCCTGATCGGCACGGCCATGTTCTATGTCGACTATGAGGCGCCGATCGACCGGCTGCGCGAGGCGTTCGAGCGGATCGTGCGGGCCTCGGTGCTGTGGGACGGCGACGTGCAGGTGATGCAGGTCACCGACATCACCGAACGCGTCATGCAGGTCCGCTGCTTGGCCAGCGCCCGCTCCGCGCCGATCGCCTTCGACCTGCGCTGCGAAATCCGCGAGAAGCTGATGGCCTTCATGCGCGATGAATGCCCGGAGGCCCTGCCCAGGGACCGTCTGGATTGGAACTCCAGCTCTTCCGCTCATCCCGGCGAAAGCCGGGACCCAGTCCTTAAGTGAGGCACGGCGTCGGGGATCGGGGTTCGCGCCAGATTTCAACGATGATCGCCCAAAGCGCGGGGTCCCGGTTTAGCTGCGGGTCGCCGGGACGAACGGATTATTTTATTCGGCCAGAGCCGCCCGCCCCAGCGTCACGGCCTCTTCCAGCGTGAACACATCCGGCGATCGGGCGTCGGTCGAACAGGCTACCGCCAGCAGTTCGGCGGCATCCCCGCCCGGATCGGCGTGATAGGACGGTGCGGTATCCGGCGTGGTCGGCCCCTCGACGCCGCCCTCGCGCACCGAGGCGAAATCCAGGCGGTCGGCGGTTTCGGCGACGCAGTCGAACCGCCACTTCGACCACCCGCCCCAATAGGTATGGCCCCCGGCGGTGAAGCCTGGCTCGGTGACCTGGAACGCCCGCATCGTGACGCTGTCGCCGTCGCGCACGATGGTCATCTGGTCCGCCAGGATCGCGAAACGGCCCGCACCGGTCAGGACGAAACCGTGCTCCTTAAAGGGTGACGGCTCATCGGTCTGGGCCGCAGCGGGGACCGACACCCCGATGGCCGCCAGGACGGCCAGACCCGCAAGGGCCCGCATCAGTTCGGGCGGAACAGGCCGGCGGGGCTGGCGGAGAAGATCTCGACCCCGTCCTCGGTGACGCCGACGGTATGCTCGCACTGGGCCGACAGGGACTTGTCGCGGGTCACGGCGGTCCAGCCGTCGGACAGGACCTTCACGTGCGGCTTGCCCAGATTGACCATGGGCTCGACGGTAAAGCACATGCCGGGCTTCAGCACCGCGCCCTCGTTCTTGCGGCCATAGTGCAGGACGTTAGGGCTGTCGTGGAAGATGCGGCCGATGCCGTGGCCACAGAAGTCGCGCACCACGCTCATCCGCGCCGCCTCGACGTGCCGCTGAATGGCGAAGCCTATGTCGCCGAAGGTGGCGCCCGGCTTCACCTGGGCCAGACCCAGTGCGATGGACTCATAGGTGACGTCGATCAGCTTCTTCGCGCGCGGATTGATGTCGCCGACCGCATACATCCGGCTGGAATCGCCGTGCCAGCCGTCGACGATGACGGTGTGATCGATATTGACGATGTCGCCGTCCTTGAGCACCCGGTCGCCCGGAATCCCGTGGCACACCACGTGATTGATCGAGGTGCAGACGGTCTTCGCATAGCCCTTGTACCCCAGGCAGGCCGGCAGGCCGCCCCGGTCCAGGGTGTATTCGCGGATCCGATCGTCCAGTTCGCCCGTGGTCACCCCGGGCACGACATAGGGCACGATCATGTCCAGCGCCTCGGCGACCAGCCGCCCGGCGATCCGCATCCCCTCGAAATCGTCCGCATTATAGATGCGGATGGCGCTGGACCGGGTGAAGGTCTCGATATCCTGGTCGGGCGTTTCGTACATGAGGGGCTCTGGCGGGGCTGGTCTGGGTCGCTAGATGGGCAGTCTAACACACAACCTCAATCCATGGGACTGCGAGACTGTCGCGCCAGACGCCCGGTTCGCGGTCCCATCGCATCGATATGCCGCCTGCCTATAGAAATCCCTAGATTGACGAAAACGCATCCGCGAACCACGGTTTGCGGAAATCCCGATACAGGGTGATGGAGGACCCCCGATGCCTGTCCTGACCGCCGGACCCAACACGATCTTTCTGACGCTCTATTTCGGTACCAAGGCGGAATGGCTGATCGGCAATGTGTCAGGATTGACCTCCACCCAATTCGTCGTCGATCGCAGCTCCCAGTCGGCGGGATCGACCGTGGCGGGGATTTATACCTATACCGGCTTCGGTTTTGGCGCGCCCGGACCTGATGGGGTGCCGACCACCGGGACGATCACCGGACTGGTGCTCAGGCAGGGCAGTGTCGACATCGCCGCGTGGACCGGGCTGTCGGTGCCGATCGGCACATGGCGCGGGTTCATAGCCTCCGGCAATGAAACGGGTGTGGTCGACCTGTTCTTTGGCGGCAATGATGAAATCGTCGGCGGCGACATCGCTGACGGGCCCTTGGGACTGGGCGACGCGATCGGGGGGTTCGGCGGCAACGACCGCCTGTACGGCAATGGCGGCAGCGATCGGCTGGACGGCGGCACAGGCTCGGATGCCGTGGACGGCGGCAGCGGCAACGACATCGTGCTGGGCGGAGCCGGCGGCGACGCCCTGTTCGGCGGGCTGGGCGACGACCTCGTCTATCACAATGTGGACCTCCTCGGCGTCGACGACGGAGCCGTGGATGCCCTGGTGGGCGGCGACGGCAACGACCAGATCTTCGTCGGACAGGGCGACAGCGCGGATGGCGGGGCTGGTTTTGACCGGATCTTCGTCGGGCTAGAATCCCTGGCCGCAGGCGTGACCCTCAACCTGTCAGGAACGGCCGAGGCGAACCAGACGGCCCTAGCGAACCTGATTGGAGGCACTCTGTCGAATTTTGAGGCCTTCAGCGTCTATGGCACGCGCTTCAACGACACCCTGACCGGCGACGCCCAGAACAACCAGCTCTACGGCGGCCGGGGAGACGACACCCTGAACGGCGGCGACGGCAACGACACCCTTTGGCATTCGGATAATGGGGTCGAAGGGCTATCTTTCGTCAGCTCCGATATCGATCGCCTGAACGGCGGCAACGGTGCCGACGTGATCTACCTCGGCCTGGGTGACATCGCGGAGGGCGGAAACGGATTCGACCGGGCCTTCGTCACCTTCGCCGGGCGGAGCACGGCGCTAGACCTCAACCTGATCGGCAATATCGAGACCACTCTTGAAACTGCGGCGGGCGTCACCCTGTCGAATTTCGAGGAATACTCGCTCTATGGCACAGCCTTCGATGACGTCGTCGTTTCGGACGCTGGCAACCAGCGGGTGTTCGGCGGGGCCGGAAACAACACCATCACGACCGGGGCCGGCGACGACTTCCTGTCGGGAGACTACGGCAACGACACGCTGAACGGCGGCGCGGGCGAAGATCTGTTCTACTATGTCGGCGGGGCCGACGTGATGATCGGGGGAGCGGACAACGATACCTTCAATTTCGGTTCGTCGCTGGCCAGCCAGGACATCCGGGCCGGCGCAGTCACCATTCAGGGGGACGCCGGCGTCGATGCGATCGACTTCGCCCGACTGGAAGTCGCGCTGACCATCGACCTGACGCTCACCACCCTGCAATCGATCGGGTTCGGCACTTTGACCGTGTCGGGGATCGAGATTCTGAACGGCGGCAGCGGGGCGGATCGCTTCAACGGCGGGGCCGAGGCCAACACCTTCCGGGGGAACGGCGGCAACGACATCCTGACCGGCGGCGGCGGTGCGGATACCCTGACCGGGGGATCGGGGGCGGACGTGTTCCGTTACCTGGCGGCCTCGGATTCGACGGCGGCAGTCCAGGACATCATCACCGACTTTGAGGTGGGCTTCGATCGCATCGACCTGACGGCGCTCAACCCCACCTCGGTCAGCGTCGCGCGACTGGCCGGCGGCGGCAGCGTCGTCTTCGCCGAGACCGCGAACGGCCTGTTCCAGCTGTTCGCCGCCAACGCCAATCTGACCGGGGCCGACTTCATCTACAACGCCACGATCGGGGTCTTCGCCATCGGCTCGGATGAGGCCGATGACCTCAGCGGGTCGGTGATCGCCGATCCCATCGTCGGGGGTGCGGGCGACGACGTCCTGACCGGGCTGGGCGGCGCCGACGCCATCGCCGGCGGCACCGGACGCGACGTCTTCCGTTACACATCCGTCAGCGATTCCAACCAGACGACTGGCTTCGACAACCTGTACGACTTCACCACGGGCGAGGACCGGATCGATCTGGCCGCCCTCAACCCTACCTCGATCAGCATCCTGCGCTCCGACAACGGGTCCAGCTTCGTCTATGCGGAGACGCCCGGCGGATCGTTCCTGACGACCGCGGCCGGACGGGCCGTCAACGGCTCCGACATCCTGTATTCCGGTGGGTTCGGCATCTATATGGTCGGGGCGGGCGCGGCGGACACCCTGATCGGGACCTCCCTGGCCGATCCCATCGCGGGTGGCGGCGGCAACGACACCATCATCGGCGGCGGAGGTGCGGATGCTCTGTTCGGCGATGCGGGTGCCGATACCTTCGTCTATCGCACGGCCTCGGATTCGACGGCCGCCGCGTCGGACGGGATATTCGGCTTCGTGTCGGGCGAGGACAAGGTCGATCTGCGTCTGATCCGGACCAGCAGCGCCGATACCTATGGGATCGCCTATCTGGCCGGCGGCTCTTTCATCTTCGTCGATCTGGGCGGGAACGGGTCGACGGACATGGTGATCGGTCTGGCGGGAACGACTCTGCGCGACACAGACATCCGCTGGCTGCCCGGCAGCATCGGCGAGGAGCCGGGGATCAAGGACACAGGCCCCGATGTCCCGCCGATCGAGGACTGGGATGCCTTGGAAGGCGTGGGTGACCTTTCGGGCCATACCGGCCGGTTCATGCTGGACCTCGACCCGGACGTGGCGCGCGGATTCTACCACGGCCAGGACTGGTACCTCTGACGCCAGCCGAGAGCCGCCGCCTCTTTCCCGCCAGGGGCGAGGAGGCCATGATGCGCGAAATCACAGGAGCGCCGTCATGGTCTAGGTCACCGCCTTCAAATGGGTGCCGCCGTTCGCTCAGGGGTCGGTGCGCGACCTCCGTGTCCGCTGGGCGCTGGAGGAGGCGGGCATCGCCTATGACGCCGACCTGATCGGGTTCGAGGACCAGGCCTCTCCCGATTACCGGGCCAGACAGCCCTTCGGCCAGGTGCCCGCCTATCGCGACGGCGAGGTGGCGATCTTTGAAAGCTGCGCCATTGTCCTGCATATCGCGGGCAAGTCCCAGGCCCTGATGCCGACCGACGAGGCGGGCCGCGCCGAGGTCACCTGCTGGCTGTTCGCGGCCTCCAACACCATCGAGCCCTGGGTCGCCCAGCTGGCCACCATCGACCTGTTCGCCGCCGACAGCGCCTGGGGCCGGGAACGCCGCCCCGAGGTCGAGACCTTCCTGCGCAAGCGGCTGGACGAGCTCCAGACCGCCCTGGGCGACCGGCACTGGTTCGCCGCCGACCGCTTCAGCGCCGCCGACATCATCATGACCCACGTCCTGCGCGACCTGCGCCACACCGACATCCTCGCCGACTATCCGAAACTGGCCGCCTATGTCGCGAGGGCCGAGGCGAGACCAGCGTTCCAGCGCGCGCTGGAGGCGCAGATGGCGGCGTTCCGGGAGGCGGAGAAGGCACTGGCTCAGGGATGATCCGGGCCGCCTCTGTCGCGCTGCGCCGTATCGGTTCCGTAGATTTGCAGTATCTATAACTTCGGATTTTCCGATGCATTAGGCAGCGCTATCCTCGCGGCCAGACAAGAACCGGGGCGGATGCGGACGATGTTTCTCTACAACGCCTGGTATGTTGCCGGCTGGTCTGCCGATCTTTCAGTGAAGGCGAGCCAGGCGCGGACCTTCCTTGGCCAGCCTGTCGTCCTGTTCAGGACGGAGGCGGGACAGGTCGTCGCCCTGGAGGATCGCTGCGCGCACCGCTCGGTGCCTCTGTCCGCCGGACAGGTCGCGGGAGAGGCGATCCGTTGCGCCTACCACGGTCTGGAGTTCGCGGCCGACGGAACCTGCGTCAGAATTCCGTGCCAGGACCTTATCCCGCCAAAGGCCCGCGTCCGCAGCTATCCGGTCGTCGAACAGGATGCGGCGATCTGGATCTGGATGGGCGATGTCGAAATGGCCGATCAGACCGCCATTCCCCGGCATCCCTACCACAGCGATCCGGCATGGGCCTGGCGCAGCGCCCACTATGAGGTGAACGGCAACTGGCAGTTGCTGATCGACAACCTCATGGATCTGTCGCACCTGCCCTACATCCATCCCCATACGATCGGCGGCGATCCCGACACCCATTTCCGCGCCGAGATGGAGACCCGTCGGACAGAGGCAGGAGTCTTCGTTCAGCGGCGGATGCCGAACTCGCCGCCGCCACCGACCTATGTCGCCGCTCGGGGCTTCACGGGGCGGATCGATCGCTGGCAGGAGATCGAGTTCATGCCGGTCATGCTGCGCATCCACACCGGCGGGTGCGACGTCGGGACGGGTGCCTACGACGGGCATCGCGATCATGGTTTCTCGATGATGGGGTTCCACGGCATCACGCCGGAGACGGAAACGACGACCCACTATTTCTGGTCGATGGGGACGAACGTCCTGACCGAGGGGATCGCAGACCTCGTGTTCGAACAGACTGAGGCGACCTTCCGGGAGGACCAGGTGGTGCTGGAACTGCAGCAGCGGAGGCTTCTCCAGAGCCCCGACCGCCCGCGCGTGGATATTCTCAGCGATGCGGGTGGCAACATGGCGCGCCGCCGGCTGGCGGAGCTGATGAAGGCCGAAGCCCCGAAAGAGATCGCTACCGCCTGATCGCCCGGACCGTGTCCAGGATCAGCGTCCGGGTGATGCGTCGAGGTCAGGCGTTGCATCGGCTCGGGCCGGAACCAGGCCGGCGGCGAAGTCCGGGGCCGTGGACGGGTCGTGTCCCATGAACAGGTCCGCAATGACACCGCGCAGCCAGACCCCCCGGGGATCGGCATGGAAGCGGCGATGCCAGAACTGCTTGAGCGCGATCGGCGGCACGGTGACCGGCGGAGGGAGCATCTTCAGATTGGCACGACCGATCCATGCCGTCGCCACGGCCTTGGGAACCGTCACGATGAGGTCGCTGGTCGCGATGAGCAGGGGCATGCCCATGAAGTGGGGGGTGCTGAGCGCGATGCGGCGATGGATGCCCCGGGCCTGCATCTCATTTTCGAAGATCTCCTGACTGCGTCCCTCTGCATTGACCACGGCGTGCTCCGCCTGGACGAATTCCTCCAGGCTGAGGGTCGATCCGATGGTGGGATGATCGCCCCGCACCAGGCAGGCGAACGGATGCTCGAACAGGCCCTGCTGATAGATGCCGCCGGCCAGGTCCGGGAAATAGCCGAGGGCGAGATCGACCTGCCCCCCCGCCAGTGCCTCGGCCAGCCGTTGCGGTCCCATGGTGACCGACCGCACCGTCATCTGCGGCGCGATCGCCCGAAGGTGGCGTAGAAGTTTCGGCAGGAAGACCAGTTCGCCGACGTCGGAGGTGCTGACCGTCACCGGGATGTCCGATGTCGCGGGGTCGAAGGTTCGCGCGGACAGGAGCTGATCTTCGACGGTGGCCAGGACACTGCGAACCGCGTCCCTCATCTCCAGGGCCCTGGGTGTCGGCTCCATCCCTCTGGCCGTGCGGATGAACAGGGGGTCGCCAAGGATGTCGCGCAGTTTCTGGAGCGAGAAGCTGACCGTCGGCTGGCTGGTCTTCAACCGCCGCGCCGCGCCCGTCACGCTACGCTCGTCGAGCAGGGCGTCCAGGACGACAATCAGATTGAGATCGAAATGTCTGAAATCCATCCGACGGATAGTACGGACAAGCATTTTCAGCGCAACCTATCGCGCCGCCCGAGGCGAGGGTCGAACCCTGCAGGAGTCCGAACCGGACCGATGCAGCGGCTTCAGTTTGCCGGTGCCCGGACTGTCCACTGGCTGATGTATTCGGGATCGGTGACGGTCTCTCCGGTTGATCGAAGTCGGTAGTCGCCCGGCGGCGCGCGTTCGAATGACTTGAGGTCGGGGGGCAGGCGGTAGGTCTCGCCTTCGCGCGCGCCGCTGAGGATGATCCCGAACCCGTCGATCTCATCGACGCTGTCGATGACCCCGTACATCTGCTCTTGCGTATTGGCTTCTGGGTGGATGTACGTAATTCCGATCAAGACGACCGCGCCGATCATGGCGTCGGCGATCGTCTGATCCCATTCGGGCTGCTCGTCGTCACCCATCACGCCACCAACGTCTCGGCCTGTTTCAGGTCCACGCTGACCAGCTGGCTCACCCCACGTTCCGGCATGGTGACGCCGTACAGCCGGTCCATGCGGCTCATGGTGACCGGGTTGTGGGTGATGACGATGAAGCGGGTGTCGGTGCGGTTGCGCATTTCGTTCAGCATCCGGCAGAACCGGTCGACGTTGGCGTCGTCCAGCGGCGCATCGACCTCGTCCAGCACACAGACCGGTGCCGGATTGGCCAGGAAGACGGCAAAGATCAAGGCCGCCGCCGTCAGGGCCTGTTCGCCGCCACTCATCAGCGACATGACCGAAAGCCGCTTGCCCGGGGGGCAGGCGAAGATCTCGAGGCCAGCCTCCAGCGGATCGTCGGACTCGACCAGTTTCAGCTCGGCCTGACCGCCGCCGAACAGGGCCTCGAACAGGCTCTTGAAGTTGTCGTTGATTATGTCGAAGGCGGCGACCAGACGCTCGCGACCCTCGGCGTTCAGCTCGTCGATACCGTCCCTCAGCCGGGCGATGGCGGTGGTCAGGTCCGACCGCTCGATCCGCATGGTGTTCAGGCGTTCGGCGTATTCGTCGGCCTCCTCCTCGGCGCGCAGGTTGACGGCGCCCAGCTGTTCGCGCTCCCGCTCCAGCCCGTACAACAGGCTCTCGGCCCCGGCGGCGTCCGGTGGGCGGGCGACAGCGTCGTCGATCAGCTTCTGGCCGAGCGCCTCGGGCTCCATCTGCGCCGTCTCGCGCACGGTATCGGCGGCCGTGGCCAGACGTTCGGCGGCGGCCTCGGCGCGGGCGGCCAGACCGGCGCGGGCCTCGCGGGCAGAGGCGGCGGCGGCGTCGGCGGCGCGAGACGCCCGGTCGGCGTCACCCGCCTCGGTCTCTGCCGTGGCCAGGGCGTCGGCGGAGGCCTTTCGCCGGGTCTCGGCGGCGGTCAGGGTGTCGAGCAGTTTCGACCGCTGGGCCGCCAAGGCCTCGGGTGCCGTCCGGGCCTGGGCCAGCAGGGCTGCGGATTTTTCGGCGTCGCCGGCCAAGGTCGTGATGCGGGCGGCGGCGTCCCGGGCACGGGTCGCCCAGCCGTCGCGCTCGCGGGTCAGACCCGTCAGGCGGGCTTCGCGCCCGGTGCGTTCGCGAGCTTCGGCGTCCCGGTCGGCGCGGGCCTGGGCGGAGGCTGCCCGCGCCGCGTCGGCGGCGGCGCGGGCAGCGGTGAGGTCGTCGCGCAAGGCCGCCAGGGTCTCCGATGGGGCGTCAGTGGTCAGAGCCTCGGCCAAGGCACCTTGCGCGGCTGCGACCTCGTCGGCCTGACGGGCCAGGGTCTCGTCCAGGGCCTGGGCGCGGGCCTCGCGACGGGCCTGATCGCGCGAGAGGGTCTCGACCCGGTCGCGGGCAGCGGTGACGGCTTTGTCGGCGGCGAAGGGAGCGAGGCGGGCGGCCTTCACGGCCTCTTCGGCGGCGCGGAAGGCTTCGGTGGCGGATTTCTGGGCGGTCTGGGCGGCGTCGAGCGCGGGCTTGCCCTCGTCGATGGCGGCCTCCAGTTCGGCCAGCCGCCCGCGCTGGGCCAGGCGGACGGCGGCGGGGCGCGGAGCCTCGGCCCGACTGACGAATCCGTCCCAGCGGTAGAGGTCGCCCTCTTTTGTCACCAGACGCGCGCCAGGGGGCAGTTGCGTGGCCAGGGTCGGGGCCGCCGCCTTTTCCGCAACGCCACACAGAGCCAGGCGGGCGGCGAGCTGGTCGGGCGCCTTCACATGGGTCGACAGGGGCGTGACCCCGGAGGGCCAGACAGGGGTGGGCGGCGTGGCACCCGCCCAGTAGGCGGCGGCCTTCGGATCGAGCGCGGCGTCCAGATCGTCGCCCAGCGCGGCGGCCAGCGCCGCCTCATAGCCCTTGTCGGCCGAGACCTTGTCCAGCGCCGGGGCGTGGTCGCGCTTGGCCGAGACCAGCAGGGAGGCCAGCCCCCGCGCCTCGGTCTGGAGCCGGCCCAGCCGGTCCTCGGCGGCACGGGCGGCGGTGCGAGCGTCCTGTTCGGCGCGGGCCCGATCGGCGCGGGCGGCTTCGGCTGCCTCGACGGCGGCGCGGGCCGAGGTCAGGGCGGCAGTCGCCTCATCCAGCGCCAATCGGGCGGTCGCCAGTTCGGGCGTTTCGAGCGGGCCGAGCGCCTCGCGTTCGCGCCGGGCCTGGGCCAGGGCGGCTTCGGCCCGGGCGACGCGGGCCTCGGCGTCGCGTTTGCGGGCCGTCTCCGCATTGGCGCGAGCCTCGACGGCGGCGAGGGTTCCGGCGATCCGCTCGACCTCGGCGTCGGCGGTGCGGCGGGCGTCCTCGGCGACGGCGAGGGCGGCGTCCAGTTCAGGGCCGCGCGCCGGCGCAGCGGCCATCTCGGCGGTCAGCGCGCCGAGATCGGCGGTCAGCCGGGCCAGTTCGGCGGCGGCGTCCTCGGCCATCCTCGCTTCGCGCTCCGCGTCGGCGGCGATGCGCGCGCCCTCGGCGGTCAGGCGCTCGACCTCGGCCCGGGCCTGCTGCTCGGCCATGTCGAGCCGGTCGCGTTCCAGGCTGGCCCGGTGGAGCAGGGCGGCGGCGACGGCGTCTTCCTCTCGTGCCGGCTTCAAGGCTTCCTGCGCCGACAGGGCGGCGGTCTGGGCCCGCGCCGCCGCGCCGGTCGAATCGGCCACCGCCCGGTCGGCCTCACGCAGTTCCTCGGCGGCGGCCTCGGCGGCGACCCGCGCGTCGTTCCAGCGGACGTACAGAAGCGCGGCCTGCAGCGCGCGGATCTCGGCCGAGATCTTCTTGTACTTCTCGGCCTGACGCGCCTCGCGCTTCAGCCGTGTCAGCGCCGTCTCCAGTTCGCGGCCGATATCGTCGAGGCGTTCGAGGTTGGCCTCGGCCGCCTTGAGCCGCAGCTCGGCCTCGTGGCGACGGGTGTGCAGGCCGGCGACGCCGCCCGCTTCTTCGAGGATGCGGCGCCGGTTCTGGGGTTTGGCGGCGATCAGCTCGCTGATCTGACCCTGACGCACCAGGGCCGGGGAGTTGGCCCCGGTCGAGGCGTCGGCGAACAGCAGCTGGACGTCGCGGGCCCGAACCTCCTTGCCGTTGATCCGATAGGTGGAGCCCTGGCCCCGGTCGATCCGGCGCGAGACCTCCAGCACGGGCGAGTCGGTAAAGGGCTGAGGCGCGCGGCGTTGTGCGTTGTCGATGGTCAGCTGGACCTCGGCATGGTTGCGCGGCGGGCGGTTCGAGGCCCCGGCGAAGATGACGTCGTCCATGCCCTGGCCGCGCATGGCCTTGGCCGAGTTGGCCCCCATGACCCAGCGCATCGATTCCAGCACATTGGACTTGCCGCAGCCGTTGGGGCCGACGATGCCGGTCAGGCCGGGTTCGATAAAGACCTCCGACGCATCGACGAAGGACTTGAAACCCACAAGGCGGAGGCGCTGGAACTGCATCGCACTCCCTGAGCCGACGGGTTGGGACAGAGGCCCACAGCGGGGCTCGACCCCTTATAGAGCCTGATTCATCGTGTGGGGGGAATCAGCTTCGACTCAGCGGTTCAGCAGGGGATCGATGGCGGCGGCCAGGTGTTCGATCGGTACGACGCCTTCCATCTTTTGCCCGTTGACGAAGAAGGTCGGGGTCTTGGTCGCGCCCGCCGCCGACCCGCCCTGGGCCGTGCGCCAGATGGCGGCTTCGACGGCCGGGTCGGCCATACAGGCGGCGATCTCTTCGGGTGTCCGGCCGGTCTCGGCAACGGCGCGGCTGTACCATTCGCTGACCGGGCCGATGTTGCGGGCCGTCCCCTGCCACAGGAACAGGGTGTGGACGACGTCGAAATAGCGGCCGGGCGCGGCGCAGCGGGCGATGGAGGCCGAGCGGATCGCCTCCTGAACCGGCTGGGTCGGCAGGTCGCGGAACACGAACCGGACCTGGCCCGTGTCGATGTAGCGTTCCTTGAAGGCGCGGAAGACCCCGATCTGCCATTCGGCGCAGTGGGGACAGGCGAAAGATCCGTATTCGATCACCGTCACCGGCGCGTTCGGATCGCCCAGCACCTGATCCGCGGCCGTCACGCGCGGCGGAGCTCCTTGCGCCGTCGCTGTCCCACCGATGCACACCGGCAGGGCCAGCATCAGCACCAGAATGAGACGGCGGATCAGGGTCATGGGGTCAGCGTCCGGGAGCGGCGGCCCCGATGGCGGTCGCCAGGGCCTCGATGCTCGGTTCGCCTGCAAAAGCCCTGCCATTGACGAAGAATGCGGGGGTCGAGGTGATGCCCGCCGTGATCGCGGCGTTGACGTCGTTGGTCAGGGCTTCCTGGCGGCCCGGCGCGGTGAAACAGGCCTGCATCTCCTCGCGGGTCTTGCCGCTGGCCGCGAGCGCATTGTCGAACCAGGCGCGGCCTCCGCCGGTCGCCAGCGACGCCTGACCGGCGAACAGGGACGTCGCCACGTCGAAGAACCGCCCCGGCGCGGCGCAGCGGCCGATGATGGCGGCGGCCATCGAATACTGCTGCGGATCGGTCGGCAGGTCGCGGAACACCAGCTTCACCCGGCCCGTATCGATGAACCGGGCCTTGAAGGCCGGAAAGACGTCGTTGAACCAGTGGCCGCAGTGGGGGCAGGTGAAGGAGGCGTATTCGATCACCGTCACCGGCGCATCGGCCCGCCCCAGCACCCGGTCGGCGGCGGTCACCGGCGGCGGAGTCTGGGCCGAGGCGGCGGAGGTCAGGGCTGCGGCCGGTGCAAGCGCCAGCAACAGGATCAGGAGCAGACGGCGAGCGAGCGACATGACTTACTTGGCCAGTTCCGGGTCGATGGCGGCTTCCAGGGTCGGCATGGGCGGGCCTTCGCCACCGGTGTAGGCGACGGTCTTGCCGTTGACGACAAAGGTCGGTGTGCCGGTGACGCCGGCGGCGACGGCCGCCTGGACGCGTTTCTCAAGAGCGGCGACGGCCTTTTCGTCCGTGACGCATTCCTGGAACTGGCTTTCGGAAATGCCGAAGCCACCGGCCGTCTTGACCAGCGAGGCGCGGGGCGAAATCGCGCCCGACTGCCATTCAGCCTGGTTGGCCAGCAGTTCGTGGATGACGTCGAAATACTTGTCCGGACCGGCGCAGCGCGCCATCAGGAAGCCTGCGGCCGCGATCTCGGCGGGCGGGGTCGGCAGTTCGCGGAAGACGTAGCGGACCTTGTTGGTGTCGACGTATTTGGCCTTGAACGCGGGCCAGGTGTTGTTCTGCCACGCGGCGCAGTGGGCGCAGGTGGGCGAGGCGTACTCGACGACCGTGACCTTGGCCCCTTCGGGCGCTCCCAGCGCCATGTCGCCCTCGGCCGCGCCGGAGCCGCCGCCACAGGCCGCCAGCGTCATTGCCGCCGCAGCGATGGCCAGACCGGCCAGTGTTCTCATCGGGGTCATGTTCGTTTCCGTCCGCTCTTATTTGGCCAGGGCCGCGTCGATCTTCTCTGACAGGCCGCTCAGGCTGGTGTCGATCACCTTCTCGCCGTTGACGAGGAATGTCGGCGTGCCGGTGACCCCGGCATCTAGCCCGGCGCGGATCCGCGCCTCCATGCCGGCGATGGCTTCGGGGTCGGTGATGCAGGTCTGGAACTGGGCCTCGGTCAGGCCGGCCTCGAGTGCGATGGGCAGAAGCACGTCGCGGGGCGGGACGCCGCCGAAGATCTGGTCCTGCTGGGCCATGATCTTGTGGATCACATCGAAATACTTGTCCTCGCCGGCACAGCGGGCGATCAGGAAACCGGCCGTCGCCACTGGCACAGGCGAGGTCGGGAACTCGCGGAAGACATAGCGCACCTTGTTGGTGTCGACGTATTTGGCCTTGAACGGGGCCCAGGTCGTCTCCTGCCATTCGGCGCAGTGGCTGCAGGTGACGGATGCGTATTCGACGACCGTGACCTTGGCCCCCTCGGGCGCGCCCATCCCGATGTCGCCCTCGGCCGGCTTGCCCGCCCCGCCGGAACAGGCCGCCATGGCCATGGTCGCCAACGCCGCGCCGGTGATGGCCGCACGCCGGCTCATGGCGGCGAAGGTGAAGGGTATCGTGGCGCGCATGGCGGGGTCCTGAAGGCGGCGGGTCATGACGATCGCGCGATTCCCCGGATGAAGGACGGTCCGCACGACAACGCTTGTCGAGAACAGGTGCGGCAGGAAAAGGTCAACCCCGGATTTCTCGTGCGCGGCGTGATGTCACGAAAGGCCCGACAGCGATGGAGCCCGCCACTAACGCCATACCGGCACTAACACCGAGATACCGCAGCACGGCGTTGCTACTTTCCAGCGTCGCCGGGAGCCAAAGTGCCTGCCCGACAAGTCCGATCACGCCGCCTATGACGCCACAAACGACAAAAAGCATCGCGGAAATCGCGGCGAGCTTCATGGGCAGGAACAACTTGGCCACACCGAACGAGACAGCCGTTGCCGCAGCAGCCAAGACCGCAAGTAGCGCGATTGAAAACAGAGGTCCCATTCACCCAACCTCCCCGGTGAACTGCGTTGTTCGATTGGAACACTCTTGCGGCGAAGTTTTGTCAACGTGGACGGTCGCCGCATCTCTGGCCGACCAAGGCGTTCTGCGCTATTCTGCACCAGAAGTATGAGGATTGCTCCGCTATGGCCGTCGTTCGCAAAACCATCACCCTGACCGAGCAGCAGGACAGCTGGATTTCTGCACAGATCGCCGAAGGTCTCTACACGACTGACAGCGAGGCAATTCGAGACCTGATCCGGCGTGAACAACAACGGGGCTTCGCGAACGATGCGATCCGTGAGGCCCTGATCCACGGCGAACAGAGCGGTGAACCCAAGCCGTTCGATTTTGCCGCTTTCAAGCGCCGCAAGATCGAGCAGTATGGCTGAGTACCGCCTCAGCGCGGCGGCCGAACGCGATCTCGAAACGATCTTCGACTACACCGTTGGGCAATGGGGGTTGGCGCAGGCGGTCACCTATACCGATCAGATCGAGGAGGCCTGTCTGGCACTGGCTGAGGCACCGCTTCGATCCGTTGACAGCAGCGACATTCGGCCTGGCTATCGCAGGCGGATCGTCGGTCGGCACGTCGTGTATTTCCAGGTCGCGCCCTATGGGGTGGCGGTCATCCGTATTCTCGATCAACGTATGGATGCGCCGCGTCACCTGTAGGCTTTATCGACCCTTGCCTCGCGCCTTGTCCGACAGCACCGCCCGCCCGAGGTTGGCCAGCGCCGCCTTCAACGCATCCGGCGCGGCCTCCACCGATTTCGCCAGATCCGCCTCGGCGGCGGCGTCGAGGGGGTCGATGCGACGCCGCGCCCCCTTGGTGGAGGCGGCGGGCAAAGGGAGGGGTTTCACCGGCCCTTGGGCGATCCGCAGCTTTTCCACCGCGCCGGGGCCGAGGAACAGGTTCACGCGCGACAGGATTTCGGCCGACTGATGCTGGACCAGCAGGGCGGCGGGGCCGGCGACGCGCAGTTCCAGGGTGCCTCCCGATCCGGCGCGGCCCTTGGTCAGTTTCTGGGGGCGGGTGACGCGGGCCAGCTGATCGCCGACGATCTCGCGCCAGCGTGGCTCCAGCGCCCCGGCACCCCTGCCGTATTTCTCGTCCAGCTCGCGGATGAACGGAGCCAGGGCCCGGCCGGCGGGCGGCGCAGGGCGCGGCGCGGGTCGCGTCCGTCGCCGCGACAGGATCTCGCGGGTCTCGCTTTCCGTGGGCAGGTCGCGGGCCATGGCCCTATATAGACGAACCGATGACCGACGTCGCCCGCTCCGCTTCTGATCAGATCGACTCCGTCCGCGCCGCCCTGCTGGCCTGGTACGACGAGGCTGCGCGGACCCTGCCGTGGCGAGCGCCGCCGGGGTCGGGGGCGCGGACCGATCCCTACCGGGTCTGGCTGTCGGAGGTCATGCTGCAACAGACGACGGTGCCGCACGCGACGCCCTATTTTCTCAGTTTCACCGCGCGGTGGCCGACGGTGGGCGATCTGGCGGCGGTCGAGGACGGCGACCTGATGGCGGCCTGGGCGGGCCTCGGATACTACGCCCGCGCCCGTAACCTGCTCGCTTGCGCCCGGGCGGTAGCGGGCGAGCACGGCGGTGTGTTTCCCGACACCGAGGCGGCCCTGCGGGCGCTTCCCGGCGTCGGGGCCTATACGGCGGCGGCGGTGGCGGCGATCGCCTTCGACCGGTCGGCCAATGTCGTGGACGGTAATGTCGAGCGGGTCATGGCCCGGCTGTTCGCGGTCGAGACGCCGGTGCCGGCAGCCAGGCCCGAACTGGCCCGACTGGCCGGATCGCTGGTGACGGGGGATCGACCCGGCGACTGGGCCCAGGCCTTGATGGACCTCGGCGCGACCGTGTGCCGGCCGAAGTCGCCGACGTGCCTGATCTGTCCGGTCAGCGCCTGGTGCGCGGGCTATGCGACGGGTGCGGCGGAACGCTATCCGTTGAAGACGAAGAAGGCGGATCGGCCACACCGGGTCGGCACGGCCT
>NZ_JAEMRD010000102.1 GCF_016463485.1 Brevundimonas sp. | reverse complement strand
TTGCGCAGCGATGGGGAGGGGGACCACGAAGTGGTGGAGGGGCTCTGTCCGCGCCCACCGCGTCTGGGGTGAGAGCCCCTCCGTCACGGCGCAAGCGGCGCCGCGCCACCTCCCCGTACGACAATCGGCGAACGGGGAGGAGACTCATGCTTACCCCTTCAGCAGCGCCTCCAGATGGCTCAACCACCGCCGCCCCAGCCGCAACGCTTCCGCCGGCGATCCCGTCTGGGTCGGCAGTGTGGCGTCCCACAGGCTGAGTTCGAACTCGGGATGGCGGGCGTCCGCGAACATCAGCCGCAGCGTCACCTGCTCGGCGTCGGGGGCCATGACGTCCAGCGCCTTCCTGGCCTCGCCCCGCCGGATCCGGGCCAGGACGTGTCCGTCGACGATGACCTCGCCGCCCTCGACCTCGTCGAATGCATAGACCAGCCCCATCGCCCCCCGGTTCCACAGCACCGCCACCTGGCCGCCGTCGAAGTCCAGACCCGCCGCCCGTCCCTGGGCCGGCGACAGGGCCTCGGCCTCGGGCACGGCCCCCAGCGACTTCAACATGGCCCGCCGCAGCCGCCGCTCGGGCTCCATCCACCAGTTCAGCGTCAGGGCACCGGTGGTCAGGGCCGCCGCCGCCAGGCCGACCAGCAGGATGACCCGCAGCGCCTCTTCCATCAGACGCCGAGGTCCAGGTCGATCACCACCGGCACATGGTCGGATGGCTTGTCCATGTCGCGGGCGTCGCGGTGGGTCTCGATGCCCCGGAACCGGTCGGCGGCCTGGGGTGACAGCAGGTGGAAGTCGATGCGGATGCCGTTGTCCCTCTGCCAGGCTCCCGCCTGATAGTCCCAGAAGGTGAAGGTCCCCGGCGGCTGTTCGCCCAGCTCTCCGGCCTCGGACAGGCCCAGATACTTCATCGCCCGGAACGCGGCCTGGCTTTCGGGCATGAACAGGGCGTCGCCGACCCAGTTCTGGGGGTTCTTGGCGTCGGCCGGCGTCGGGATGACGTTATAGTCCCCGCACAGCACCAGCGGCTCCTCATGGGCCAGCAGATCGACCGCATGGGCCCGCAGCCGCTCCATCCACGCCAGCTTGTAGGGAAACTTGCCCGTCGCCACCGGGTTGCCGTTGGGCAGATAGATGGCCCCCACCCGCACCGGCACCGGGGCCTCGATCACCGCCTCGATATAGCGGGCCTGGTCGTCGTCGGTGCCGTCGGGACCCGCGCCCTCAGGCCCGGGCAGGCCGCGCCGCACGTCGGACATCGGGTGTTTCGACAGGATGGCCACGCCGTTGTACGACTTCTGGCCGTGGGTCTCGATATTGTAGCCCAGCCGCTCGAAGTCCTCGCGCGGGAATTTCTCGTCGACCGTCTTGATCTCCTGCATGCAGACGACGTCGGGGTTCGCCGCCTCAAGCCAGGCCAGGACGGTCGCCAGCCGGGCGTTGACGGAGTTCACATTCCAGGTCGCGATACGCATGGCCGAAGGCTAGGGCGAGCCGCCCTGTCGGACAAGGCGGCTCGCAGCAGGATCGATGCGGATCAGTTCCGGTTGGCGGCCAGGGTGCAGCCCCCGCCGATGCCCGCCGCCTGGGCGCAGGGCAGGACCTGCTGGACGGCCATGGCGTTGTCCAGCCGCGCCACATAGCCGTCACCGGCACCGCATCTGGTTTCGTAGAAGGCACCCTGGGCGTTGGCACCCATGTAGCGGACGTCGGTCACGTCGCAGGCGGCGGCCGAGGTCCCCGCCAGCCAGGTCCGCACCGTGGCGGCCTGTTCGTCACGGGTGGTGAAGCGGCAGGCGTTGCTCTGGGCGGCGACCTTGACGCAGGGGGTCAGCATCCAGCCGGCGCTCGCCTTTTCGATCCAGTAGCCGTCGGCTCCGGTGCACCCGACCTCATAGACGGCGTTGCCCGCGACCGAGGTGCCCGCCATGGCGGCCTCGTCGATGTTGCAGCCGACACCGGCTTCGCGCGCATAATTGGCCACCATGCCGCTGATGTTGCGATTGGCGCTCAGGGTGCAGACGACGGGCGTTGCCGCCGGATCGGCGCGCAATGCCATGTCGGCACGGCCCGCGATGGTGATGCAGTCGGTGACCGTGGGCGGCGACGAAGCGCCGACGACATAGCCCATGCCGGTCCCGCAAGAGACCTCATAGACGGCCTGCTGCTCGAAGTTGTAGCCCATCAGACTGGCCTCGACGACGCGACAGTCGACGTTGGCGGTGTTGATCTCGGACTGCGCTGCGGACACGACCTCGTTGACCGACGGGTTGCGGTTATAGACGCCGTTGCGATTGCGCTGGCGGTCAAGCCGGGTCGGGGTCACGGCGGTCACCGTTGCGGACATGGGGTCGGTCAGCTTGGTCGAGAAGCTGCGGGCACCGGTCGCCAGGCCGCCGGGTCCGACGATCTGACCATTGCCGGGAGTCTGTGCCGCCGCCGCCGACGTCGTCGCCAGCATCAGGGCACCGCAGAGAACCCCCGCAATTCGCTTCCAGTGAGCCCGCATGACCGTCTCCAATCGTGTCCGAAAGGAGGCACTGTGGCCCCAGACCGCCCCGGGTGCAACCCAGAGGCGGTCACGCCCTCGTGACGCTCTTACTGGGCGGGAGCCGCGGCCGCCGGGGCCGCAGGGACCACGGTCAGTTTGCAGCCGCCGCCGATCAGTTGGGCGGTTTCGCAAGGGTAGATCTGCTGCACGGCCATCTCTGTGTTGAAGCGGGCGATCAGGCCGTTCCCGGCGGCGCATTTGGCTTCGTAGAACGAGCCGTTGGCATTCGCGCCCATCAGGCGGGATTCACTGACGTCGCAGGCCGACGCGGCGCTCGGGGCCAGCCAGCCTTTCAGCGTGGCCGACTGTTCGGCCGGGGTTGTGTAGCGGCAGGTGCCGCCGGCCGAGGCGATCTGGAAGCAGGAGGTTTTGGTCCAGCCCGATGCGGCCTTTTCGATGCGGACGCCGTCCACGCCGGTGCAGCCGATCTCATAGACCAGGCCGTCGGCCTCGGACTTGCCGACCGCCGAACCCGCGTCGATCGTGCAGTTCACGCCGGCTTCGGCGGCATACTGTTTGATGACCTTCAGGACGTCCTTGTTGCCCTCGATCTGGCATTGCAGGCCGACGTCGGCGTCAGGGTCAGCGGCGCGGGCCATGTCGGCCTGGCCGAACAGGGCGATGCAGTCGACGGCCTGGGGCGGGGTCGATCCGATCAGGACCAGGCCCGGACCGGTGGCGCAGGCGACCTCATAGGCGTTCTGGCCCTCGCCGATCTGGCCGCGCAGGACGACCTCGGTGGTCTGGCAGGTGCTGTTGGTGGCGGCGATCAGGGCGTCGGCGGCGGCCTTGTTCTGTTCCGGGGTCGGAGCGGCCGGAGCCCGGCTGTTGCGGTTCTGGCGCTGCTGGCGTTCCTGCCGCTGCTGGGCCGCGTTGGTGACCGCCTCCTGGGTCCGGGCCGCGACGGCCGGGTTTTCCTGAGCCAGCGCCGGAACGGTGCCGAAAACCAGGGACAGGGCGGCGACGGCCGCCGGAACGAATCGAGTGAACACGAAGGCGGCTCCTGACGGACAGCGGGTACAACTTTGCGGAGCCATGCCGGGGCGATGTGGCGGGGTCAAGGCGGACGTGAGCCCTCCGGTGGCGAAACTTGCGCGTCGGCTTACCCCGGGTGATCTGGACGACGCCGAACCCCGGGCCTAAAGCTTCGTTTCGATAGGAGACGGACTTGGCCGACGGCGCAGTCATCACCACCCAGGACGGCACGGTCGAGGCGGGTGCCGGGAACCGCGGCCTGACCTATCCCCTCGGCACGCCGCCTGAGCCGGGCGAGGCGGTCCAGGCCGCGCCGGGCGTTCTGTGGATGCGGCTGCCCCTGCCGATGTCGCTGAACCACATCAATGTCTATGCGATCGAGGACGGCGACGGCTGGGTCCTGGTCGACACCGGTCTGAACACCCAGGCGTCGCTTGAGGCCTGGGAGGCGGCGCTGGCGGGACCGCTGCAGGGGCGGCCGATTACGCGGGTGATCTGCACCCACATGCACCCTGATCACGTCGGCATGGCCGGCTGGCTGTGCGAGAGGACCGGCGCACCGCTGCTGATGTCCCGGCTCGAATACATCACCTGCCGCCTGCTGGTCGCCGATACCGGCCGGCCAGCGCCGGAGGAGGGGGTCCGTTTCCTTCGCGCCGCCGGTTGGGACGAGACGCGGATCGAGACCTGGCGCCGGGAGTTCGGTCGCTTCGGCAGCGCCGTCTCGCCGATGCCGCAGAGCTACCGGCGTCTGAGCGAGGGTGATGACGTGGCCATCGGCGACGGCGTCTGGCACGTCGTCATAGGCAACGGCCACTGCCCCGAACACGTCTGTCTGTGGCGTCAGTCGGACGGCGTCTTTATTTCGGGTGACCAGATCCTGCCGCGCATCTCGTCCAACGTCTCGGTCTGGCCGACGGAGCCGCTTCAGGACCCGCTGGCGGACTGGCTGACGTCACTGGACAAACTGCGGGGCCTCCTGCCGACGAACACCTTCGTCCTGCCCGCCCATGGCGAGCCCTTCACCGGCGTCCACACCCGGCTCGACGCGCTCAAGCGGGGACACGAGACCGGCCTGCGCCGCCTCGAACGATCCCTGCGGACTCCGAAACGCGCCATCGACGTCTTCTCCAGCCTGTTTGCCCGCCCGATCGGCGATGGGGTGTTCGGCATGGCCACGGGCGAGAGCCTCGCCCATCTCAACTGCCTCGAAAATCGCGGCCTCATCCGACGCGACCGTGACGCCGACGGCGTCGACTGGTGGGTCGCCGTCAATCCTCAACCCCTCGAAGCCCCGGAACCCGACGCATGAGCGACCCCATCCGTACAGACCTGGCCGACGGCGTCCTGACCGTCACCCTGGCCCGTCCCGAGAAGAAGAACTCGATCACTCAGGCCATGTATTCGGTCCTGGCCGAGGCGACCAACCGCGCCCGGACCGACGACGCCGTGCGCGTCATCCTGTTCCGGTCCGAGGGCGACAGCTTCTCGGCCGGCAACGACATCATGGACTTCATCGCCATCAGTCAGGCGGGCGGCGGCGGCCAGATGATCGAAGCCCCGGTGTTCCAGTTCCTGCGCGCCATGGCCGATCTGGACAAGCCGGCGGTGGCTGCGGTGCGGGGCCGGGCGGTCGGAATCGGCCTGACGCTTCTGCTCAACTGCGACCTGGTTGTGGTCGCCGAGGACGCCCTGCTGTCGGTCCCCTTCGTCAACCTGGCCCTGGCGCCCGAGGCCGCATCCTCGATGCTGCTGCCCATGGCGATCGGCCATCAGCGCGCCTTCGAGATGTTCGCCCTGGGCGAGGCCATCGACGGCAAGACCGCCTTGGCCTGGGGTATCGCCAACCGCTGCGTACCCTCCGCGGAGGTCGATGCGACCGCCGCCGCCCTCGCCGCCAAGGTGGCCCAGCGCGCGCCCAACTCGATCAAGAAGACCAAGCGCCTTATGCGCGACGCCGACGCCCTGTGGGCCCTGATGCAGCGCGAGGGCGAAGCCTTCGGCTCCCAGATGTCCAGCCCCGAAGCCATGGAAGCCTTCATGGCCTTCACCCAGAAGCGGGCGCCCGATTTCAGTAAAGCTGGCTGAGCGTCATCAAGCCTTGCCTTGAACCCGCCGCCCATTGCGATTAGCAGGCGCGCCTCATGTCCGTCGCCGCCAACATCCAGCCGCTCGTCCTCGCCCCCGAGCTGCCCCGCGACCGCGCCGAGGCGGACGCCCTGATCATGGCCGCCTTCGGCCCCGGCCGCTATGCCAAGACTGCCGAGCGGGTCCGCGAGCGCGCCCACATGGCCGCCGGCTTCGTGGCCCGCGACGGGGAGCGGCTGGTCGGGTCGGTCCGGCTCTGGTCGATCGAGATCGAGGGCCAGCCGGCACTGTTCCTGGGCCCCATCACCGTCGCCGCCGACGACCGCAAGGCCGGTTTGGGCGCCGATCTGGTCGCCGCCTGCGTCGACTATGCGAAACGCTGCGACGTCGCCGGCATCCTGCTGGTCGGCGACCTGTCCTATTTCACCCGTTTCGGCTTCGAGCCCGCCCCGGCCGTCCACCTCGAAGGCCCCGCTGACCCGCGCCGGGTGTTGTGGTTGCCGGTGACGGGCCCTGCCCCGACAGGGATCGCTCGGCCGGTTTGAAGGATCGCTTCAGGCCGCGATCGGCTCGACCCTTATCCGGTCCTGATGACTGCGCGCATTCGACAGATCATGCGCGGTCTGCATCCTCAGCAGAGTGTCCGCACTCAGGCCGAACGCCTTCTCGAAACGTATGGCCATCTCCGCAGACAGCCCCGCGCGACCGTTCAGCAGCCCGCTCAACGCCTGTCGCGTCACGTCCAGACGCTGCGCCAGATCCGTCACGCTCAGCCCGCTGGGTTCGACCACCTCATCCCTGAGCCATGGGCCGGGATGGATGGCGAAACTGGAATGAAGCTTGATGGCCATCAGTGATAATCCTCCAGGTCCAGGTCTTCGATCGCGCCATCGGCATTGACCGTGAATGTCATCCGCCAATTCCGCGTTACCGTCAGCGCCCAGGTTCCCGCCCGGTCACCCGTCAGAACGTGAGCACCGTAGTTCGGCGGAATTCTCAGCTCCCCGACCTCGGCGATGGCTGTGAGGTAGGCCAGCATCCCGCGCAATCGAGGGATCAGGTCTCCAGCCAGCCCCTTGGGCGCGCCGGTCTCTACAAAGCGCCGCAAAGCTTTGTGACGGATGCTTTCGATCTCCACGCGGGAACATGGCGCGAGATGCTGGTTTCGTCAAGCGTCGCTTGACGCATTACGCATGATGACGCAGCCACCCTCTGCGCCTAAGTCATTGCCATGACCGACACCCCACCCTCCGGAGGCCTCAGCGCGATCACCGCCGCTGCCAAACAGGCACCCGGCCGCGGCCTGCCGCCCGTGCATCTCTGGCACCCGGCGCATTGCGGCGACATCGACATCGTCATCCGCGCCGACGGGACCTGGATGCACGAGAACTCGCCGATCGGACGCAGGGAACTGGTCCGGCTGTTCTCGACCGTCCTGCGGCTCGATCCCGACGGCTATCATCTGGTCACCCCGGTCGAGAAGATGCGGATCACGGTCGAGGACCTGCCGTTCCGCGCCGTGGCGATGGAACGCCGGGACGATGCCCTGGTCTTCACCACCGACGTCGGCGACGAGGTCACGGCCGACGCCGACCACCCGATCACGGTCGAGACCGACCCCGCCACCGGCGAACCCGCCCCCCGCATCCATGTCCGCCGGGGGCTCGAGGCCCGCATCGTCCGCACCGTCTTCTACGACCTGGTCGAGATGGCCGAGGTCGTGGACGGCCGCCTGACCGTGACCTCCTGCGGCCAGGCCTTCCCGCTCGGTCCCGTCGGAGCCGGGGTGGAATGAGCGCGGCCGGTCCCCTTCGTGATCTCAAGGCTCGCCTGACCGCCGGCCTCGATCCGGTCGAGACCTGGAGTCCCGATCGCCGCCCGGTGCGTTCTGACTTCGATCTGAACCCGGACCGCGACGTCGCGACCTTCCCCGTCATTTCGCCCCTGCGCCCCGCCGCCGTCCTGATCCCCATCATCGCCCGTGCCGAGGGGCCGACCGTGCTCCTGACCCGGCGCTCGGACACCCTCAGCAGCCACACCGGCCAGATCGCCTTCCCGGGCGGTCGCCTCGACGCGGGCGAAACGGCGATCGAGGCGGCCCTGCGTGAGGCCGACGAGGAGGTGGCCCTGTCGCCGTCCGTCGTCGAGGTGCTGGGCCTGGCCGACACCTATGAGACCGGCACGGGCTTTCGCATCACCCCCGTCGTCGGCTGGCTGACCGAACCGCCCCGCCTGTCGCCCAGCGCCGACGAGGTCGCCGAGGTGTTCGAGGTGCCGTTCGACTTCCTGATGGATGTCGCCAACCACCGCCGCGACCACTACGACCCCGAGACCGGCCCGCGTCGCTGGTACTGGGCCATGTCCTGGCAGGAGCGCTACATCTGGGGGGCCACGGCGGGCATCGTCCGGGGCCTGCACGCCCGGCTGCACGGCGAATTCCAGGCCGGCGAGAGCGCCGCATGACGCCTCTCGCCGACCAGCCCTGGCTGACCCGCCCGGCCACCCGCGCCGTCATCGCGGCTCTGGAAGCCGCAGGTGGAGAGGGCTGCGTCCGCTTCGTCGGCGGTTGCGTGCGCAACAGCCTGATGGGCCAGCCCGTCGACGACATCGACCTGGCCACCCGGCTGGAACCCGAGGCGGCCATGAAGGCTCTCACGGCCGCCGGGCTCAAGGTCGTGCCGACCGGCCTGGTCCACGGCACGGTCACCGCCGTCTCGGGCCGCGCCCCGTATGAGATCACCACCCTGAGGCGCGACGTCTCGACCGACGGCAGGAACGCCACCGTCGCCTTCACCGACGACTGGTCCGAGGACGCCCAGCGCCGCGACTTCCGCCTCAACGCCCTGTACGCCGACGGCACGGGCCAGGTGTTCGACCCCACCGGCCATGGCGTCGAGGACGCCCGCGCCGGCCATATCGTCTTCGTCGGCGACCCCAAGACCCGCATCCGCGAAGATTATCTGCGTATCCTGCGCTTCTTTCGCTTCTTCGCCTGGTACGGCCAGGGCGAACCCGACGCCGAGGGCCTCGCCGCCTGCGCCGCCCTCGCCGACGGCATGGTGCGGTTGTCGGCCGAGCGGGTGTCTCGCGAACTGCTGAAGCTCCTGCGCGCCCCCGATCCCCGCCCGGCGGTCTCCGCCATGGCCTCCTCCGGCGTGCTGAGCCAGGTTCTGCCCGACGCCGCGTCGCTGGAAATGTTCGAGCGAATGGTGGCTCTCAGCCCCGATCCCGTCCTGCGCCTGTCCAGCCTGCTGCCCGCCGACCCGCAAACGGTCGAGGCCGCCGCGCGCGCCCTTCGCCTGTCCAACCCCGACCGCCTGCGCCTGGTCGCAGCGGCTTTCGGCGAGGTCGATCTCGATATGACCCCGCCCGCCGCCCGCGCCCACCTGTACCGACTGGGACGGGAGACCTTCCGTGACCGGGTCCAGCGCGCCGCCGCCCAGACCGACCGGCCCACCGCCGCCACGCCCTGGCTCGACCTCGCCGACGCCTGGCCCATCCCCCGTTTGCCGGTCGGCGGGCGTCAGGTCGCGGCTGCGGGCCTGCCTGCCGGTCCCGACACCGGCCGGGTGCTCGCCGCCTTCGAGGAAGGCTGGATCGCCGACGACTTCCCGACCGAGGGCCACACCGAACGTCTGGCCCGCGTCATCGCCTCTCTGAACGCGTAAGCAGCGTCACCACCGGCCGGTGGTCCGACCCCGTCGGCGGCCCCAGTTCCCGCCCGACCAGGGCCAGGTCCGGGCTGCGATAGACCTGGTCGATGGTGATCCCCAACGGCGAGGGCAGCGCTTCAGGCCACGTCCCCGGCCAGCCCGGGGCCGGGATCAGTCCTATTTCGCCCCTGATCTGCCGCCCGATCCGCGCGCTCGACACGCTGTTGAAATCGCCCGCCATCACCACCTGGTCCTCCAGCCCCTGCATCGAGGCCTCCAGCGCCATGACCTGGCTGATCTGCCCCCACTGGAATTGATAGGGCCACGGCCGGGTCAGGTGGACGGCGAACACCGTCACGGGCCCCAGCGGCGTCTCCACGACCGCCGCGACGTGATTCATCCCGCCCCGCGCCTCGACCTTCCTGACCGGCCAGCGTGAAGCGATCACCGTCCCGTCCACCGCATAGGCACCACCGGTCTCGACCACCCGATAAGGCTGGCTCGGCAGTAGCCGGTCCAGGTCGTCCAGCATGGGCACCGGCGTCTCGATCAAGACCACCACATCGGCTGCGCTGTCCGCCACAGAGGCCCGGATCGCCCCGGCGTCCCGGTTCCAGACCCACAGATTGGCGGTGTACAGCCTCACCACCGGCGCGCCCGCCTGAGGCTGGCCCTTTGACGGAAACCACTGAGGCGTACCCGCCGCCAGCAGCACCAGCCCGACGACGGCCCCGACCCCCGCCGCCACCCAAAGCCGCGCGATCAGCGTCACGATCAGGATCGCCACGCACACCGCCATCGCAGGCCCGGTGAATTGGGCCAGGATATCCACCCACCGGTGCCCGATCCCGCTCAGCGCCGCCGCCCCGATCATCAGCGACGGCCCCAGCGACAGGACCATGGCCCCCGTCACGATCTGGCGGACAGTGGGGAAGGCCGGCCTATGCACGCTCAGCCTCATGCGCTTGATTTCCTCGTGAACGCGGGTCGGTATGGGGCGTTACAGTCGCCGCCGCCTCGGCCGCGATGAAGGAAGATACCATGGCCCGGCGCACCATCGCGGATATCGAGAAGATCTGGTCCAATGTCGAGGGCGTCAAGAAGCTGTCCGACCGGGTCATCGGCATCGGCCCCTTCGGGCTGGGTCTAGACGCCCTGCTGACCTGGGTGCCGGTGGTCGGCACCGTCTATACGGTCGGTACAGGCGGCTGGCTGATCCTTCAGGCGATCCGGGCCAAGGCCTCGCCTGCGACCCTGGCCCAGATGGCGGCCTATATGGCCGTGGATACCGCCACGGGCACGGTTCCGATCGCCGGCGACGTCGTCGACACCTTCTTCCCCGGCCAGTTGCTCGCCGCCAAGGCCCTGCAAAAGGACATCGCCTCCACCCACTGGGTCGAGGATTCCGAAGGGGCGGCCCGTGCCTCGGGCGATCATGACCGGCATCTGGAGACCGTGCGCGGCGATCGGAACCTTCGTCGCGTCGTCTATCTGCACGACTGAGGTCATCCGCAGGCGGATGCTTGCCGTAGCTATTGCCGATCGGTTCGTCGCTCGGGCGCCTTGGCGGCCGCGCGCGGTCCTGACAGCCGCGAGCCGGTCAGCGGGGAGGCCTTCAGAGCCCTTCCATGGGCCTCCCCGCAACCCTCATCCGGCTTGTCGGCGGCCTCGAAGTTTCAAACCTCAGCCCACCAATCCCTTGCCGCACAAGGGATTGCACCGTCGAGACCCCTTCCGACGCGCCCAGGTCCGCCGCGCCCCCAGACTGATCTCCGACAGCAACGGAGATCGTCATGGATACCAGCGCCCGCCTTGGGCTTGCCTATCTGGCCGCCGGCCAGCTTCAGAAACACGTCACCCTCAACGAGGCCCTGACCCGGCTGGACGCCCTCGTCCAGTGCGCGGTGATCAGCGATACGACGACGGCCCAGCCCGCCGATCCTGAGGACGGCGACCTCCATATCCTGCCCGCCGGTTCGACGGGCACCGCCTGGTCGGCCTTCGACGCACACGACCTCGTCCGCTTCGAGGCTGGCGGCTGGGCCGTGGTCGCGGCGCCGTCCGGCCTCGTCGTCTGGGTCGCGGATCAGGCCCGGCTGGTGGTGCGTACCGCCTCAGGCTGGTCGCCGCTTGGTGAGCAGCTCGGCGCGGTCCAGGCCCTGACCCGGCTGGGGATCGACACCACGGCCGACGCTACCAATCCCTTCGCCGCCCGGCTGAACAAGGCCCTGTGGACGGCCCGGTCGTTGTCCGACGGCGGCGACGGCGACCTGCGCCTGACCTTCAACAAGGACACGGCGACCGACGTCGGGTCGCTACTGTTCCAGAGCGGCTATTCGGGTCGCGCCGAACTGGGCCTGATCGGCGACGACGACTTGTCGCTGAAGGTCAGCGCCGACGGCTCGACCTGGCGCGCGGCCATGACCGTGGACCGGGCCACGGGCGCGGTGGCCTTTCCGTCCGGCGGCGGCCGGGTCGAGACCACTGTCCTGACCGCGAGCGGAACCTGGACGGTCCCCACATGGGCGCGACGCATCGAAGCCGTCGCCGTGGGTGGCGCGGGCGGCGGTGGCTCGGGTGCTGCGGGGGCGAGCGGTTCGGCGCGCTTCGGTGGCGGCGGCGGTGGGGCAGGGGGTGTGTCGTTGGGCCAATGGCGCACCGCAGACCTCGCAGCCACCCTGGCCATCGTCATCGGCACAGGCGGCACGGGCGGGGCCTCGGTCATGTCCGGCAGCGGTGCGACCGGTGCTGACGGGGGCGCGACCACGATCTCCAGCTCTGCGACGGTGATCCTGACGGCCCTGGCCGGTCGAGGCGGTGCGGGTGGTGACGGGTCGGCCGGTCCGGGCGGTGCGGGCGGCTCTGGCGTACCCGCTGCCAATCCCGGCGGCGACAGTCGAACGGATGCCACGGCCGGGGCGGGACAGGCCCTGCAACGCCCCGACGGCT
>NZ_JAEMRD010000226.1 GCF_016463485.1 Brevundimonas sp. | reverse complement strand
CTACGGCATGTGCGGCCGGGCCTATTCGCCGCGCTTCCTGTTCACCTGGCCGAACTCCAGGATCAGCGTCATGGGCGGCGAACAGGCGGCCGCCGTCCTGGCCACCGTCCACCGCGACGCCGACAGCTGGACCCCTGAACAGGCCGAAGCGTTCAAGGCCCCGGTCCGCCAGAAATACGAGGACGAGGGCAACCCCTATTACGCCACCGCCCGCCTCTGGGACGACGGCATCATCGACCCCGCCCAGACCCGCGACGTTCTCGGCCTCGCCATCAGTGCCACGCTGAATGCGCCCATCCCGGACACGGTGTTCGGCGTGTTCAGGATGTGAACGTGGCTTTCCCTCCTTTCGTCATTCCGGGCGAAGCGCAGCGAAGACCCGGAACCCGGCGGCGCGCGAGAGCGCGAACCTGTCGCGGACGAGTCCGGATCAACCATTTCGCCTTCACTGCGCTACGGCGCCGCCTTGTTCCGGGTCTGCGCCTCGCTGCGCTCGCCTTCGCCCGGAATGACGAAAGAGAAGACATGCGTTTGGCGCATGGTGGAGAACGCTGATGTTCAAATCCGTCCTGGTCGCCAATCGCGGCGAGATCGCCTGTCGCGTGTTCCGCACGGCAAAGCGGATGGGCATCCGCACCATCGCCGTCTATTCCGAGGCGGACGCACACGCTCTGCACGTCCGCGAGGCCGATGAGGCGGTGCTGATCGGGCCGGCGGCGGCACGCGAGAGCTATCTGGTCGCGGACAAGGTGCTGGCGGCGGCGAAGGCGACGGGGGCGGAGGCCATCCACCCCGGCTACGGCTTCCTGTCCGAGAACGCCGAGTTCGCCGAGGCCGTCATGGCGGCGGGGATCGTCTGGATCGGCGCGCCCCCGGCCTCGATCCGGGCCATGGGGCTGAAGGATGCGGCCAAGAAGCTGATGGTCGCGGCGGGCGTGCCCGTCACGCCCGGATACATGGGCGAGGACCAGACCCCGGCCCACCTGAAGTCCGAGGCCGACGCCATCGGCTATCCGGTGCTGATCAAGGCCGTGGCGGGCGGCGGCGGCAAGGGGATGCGGCGGGTCGAGACGTCCGAGGCCTTCCTCGACGCCCTGGCCTCTTGCCAGCGCGAGGCCGCGTCCAGCTTCGGCGACGACCGGGTGCTGATCGAGAAATACATCCTGTCGCCGCGCCATATCGAGGTTCAGGTGTTCGGCGACAGCCACGGCGAGGTCGTCCACCTGTACGAGCGCGATTGCTCCCTGCAACGCCGCCACCAGAAGGTGATCGAGGAGGCGCCGGCCCCCGGCATGGACCCCGCCACCCGCGCGGCGGTGACTGAGGCGGCGGTCAAGGCGGCGAAGGCGGTGAACTATGTCGGCGCGGGCACCATCGAGTTCATCGCCGATGCCTCGGAGGGTCTGCGGGCCGACCGCATCTGGTTCATGGAGATGAACACCCGCCTCCAGGTCGAACACCCCGTCACCGAGAGCATCACCGGCGTCGATCTGGTCGAATGGCAGTTCCGCGCGGCGGCCGGCGAGCCCGTTCCGCTGAAACAGGCCGACATCCCCATGAACGGCTGGGCCATGGAGGCGCGGCTCTATGCCGAGGATCCGGCGAACGGCTTCCTGCCCAGCATCGGCAAGCTCGAGCATTTCCGCCTGCCCGACGACATACGCATCGACACCGGCGTCTTTGAGGGAGGCGAGGTCAGCCAGTTCTACGACCCCATGATCGCCAAGCTGATCGTGCATGAGACGTCACGCGAAGCCGCCGCCGCCCGCCTCGCCGACGCCTGCGCCGAGGTCGAGGTCTGGCCGGTGAAGACCAATGCGGCCTTCTTGGTGAAGTGCTTGGAGCATCCCAAGTTCGTCGTGGGGGATGTGGACACGGGCTTCATCGGCGGCCATCAGGACAGTCTAGCTGGCAAGACATCGCCTTCCGCCGAGGCGGTCGCAGCCGCCTTCACCGCATCAGGCGGCGAGGGCGAAATTCTGGGCTGGCAAGGCGCATCGAACGACACTTACAGTCCTTGGAGCCAAGGGCCCTTCGCCTTTCGGATGAACGGAAATCCGGGCGTTCGGCTTGGTCTCTGGTCTGATGGTGAACCCGTCTGGGCCCTTCTATCCGGCCCGCAGACCTACAATGACACGGGCCAGCATTTTGGCTTCACCGTAGAGACGCCGGGAGGCCGGTATCACGGCTATGGCTCGCCGGGCTTCGTCGTCATCGACGAGCAGCCGTTCTCGGCCATCTCCAGGGAAGATGGGATAGTCGTATTCGAGGGCGGCGGCGCGTACGAGTTCAGGCGTCGCCGTGCCAGTGCCGCTGCTGGCTCCGCCTCTGACGGCACGCTTCGAGCACCCATGCCCGGCAAGATCGTCGCCGTCTCGGCCGCCGTCGGCGACGCCGTGGTCAAGGGCCAGCCGATCGTGGTGCTGGAGGCCATGAAGATGGAACACGCCCTCGTCGCCCCCTTCGACGGCACGGTGTCCGGGATCGGCGTCGCCACCGGCGATCAGGTCACCGCCGACGCCGTTCTGGCGATCGTCGAGGCGGGTTGAGACGACGGTGGACTTTCACCGGAACGAGGAATGATAGCATGAAAATCGGTGTCAGCGGTGCGAGCGGGAAGCTGGGCGGGGCCGTCCTTGACCATCTGGCGGGACAGGCCGGTTTGGAGATCGTCGGCATCTCGCGCACACCCGATCCGGCGGCGGCTTACGATGCCCGCCTCGGCGACTACGATCAGCCCGAGACCCTGGATGCGGCCTATGCCGGGCTGGACAGGCTGCTGATCATTCCGACCGTGGCCTTGGCTCCGGGCCAGCGTGCGCGGCAGAATCTGGCGGCGATCGACGCCGCGAATCGAGCGGGCGTCCGACACGTCGTCTTCATGTCCTCGGCCGGAACGCGGTCCCGGGCTGAGCCCGATGTCTGGGCGTCCTATTTCGCGGCGGAACAGCATCTGATGCGGACGGCGGCGCAGTGGAGCATTCTGAGGATGAACTACTACGCCGAATCCTTTGCGGACGAGGCCAAGGGCGCACTGGCTCAAGGGGCGCTGGTCGGCCTGGGCGAGAACCGGGTGGCC
>NZ_JAEMRD010000010.1 GCF_016463485.1 Brevundimonas sp. | reverse complement strand
CCCCGACGACGAGGATGACGCGGTCGCCGATCCGTCCGAAGAGGCCGGCATGGGCTCGACCGACGGCGACGACGACGTCCTGGCCGACGACGACGACGATTCTGTTCCCTTCATCGAGGATGAGGACGACGACGCCTTCGACGAAGACCTGGCCAAGGGCGGCAAGGACGACGATCTCTAGGAGGCCTGGCGCTTGGTCGCGTGACTTGAGGCCGGTTGGAAAACCGGTCTCAAGCGGTATTTCGATCAAGCGAAAATAAACTGGCCAATCGGGGTTGATCGAGAAATCGCCCTGACATAGGTATCGCCGCCTCGCCGGGGACACCCGACGATCCGACCCGGGACAGCCCGTCTCAGGTTCGGGGCTTTAGCTCAGCTGGTAGAGCGCTTGCATGGCATGCAAGAGGTCAGCGGTTCGACTCCGCTAAGCTCCACCAATTTTCGAAGGGGTTAGCGGGAAACCGCTAACCCCTTTTTCTTGCTGGATAACGTCGGGGTAACAATCAGCGTAATCCTGGCCCGCAGGAGAGCCACGGTGTTGAGGCGGCTTCAGGCCGCATCCAGCTCGGTGCGGGCTCGGCCGCCGCCGCAGTCATTATAGTTCAGACTGTTCACCCATCTTCCACGAGCGGCGGATGGTCACAACGCGTTGCCCTGCAGTTCGGCAGCAGGCTCTCGGAAGTCGACAACACGGCTGGCCTTGCCCTGGGAGCGGGGGAGGGTTCCCTCCGGTCGAATCTGGATGTCGACCGTGATGCCGATCAGGTTCTTGATGCCTTCAGCCAGTTTGAGGCGATCGGAGCTCTGGGCCGGCTCGTTGGTGTCGGGCCTGCATTCGACCAGGATCCGCACCTGGTCCATTCGACCCGGTCGGGTCAGTTCTATCTGGAAGTGGGGTGCAAGCGCGGCGCAGCCAAGGATCTGCTCCTCAATCTGGCTTGGAAAAACGTTGACGCCACGGATGATCAGCATGTCGTCGGATCGGCCCGTGATCTTGTCCATTCTCCGCATCGTCCGGCTGGTGCCCGGCAGTAGGCGGGTAAGGTCACGGGTGCGATATCGAACGATGGGCATGGCCTCCTTGGTGAGGGAGGTGAACACCAGTTCGCCGAGCGACCCGTCCGGCAAGACTTCGCCAGTCACCGGATCGATCACCTCGGGATAGAAGTGGTCCTCCCAGATCGTTGGCCCATCCTTGGCTTCGACGCACTCGGAAGCGACACCCGGGCCCATGACTTCGGACAGGCCGTAGATGTCCACCGCGTCGATCGCGAAAGCCTGTTCGATTTCGCCGCGCATGGCGTTCGTCCAGGGCTCAGCTCCGAATACACCGATCCCGAGCGAGGAGGCGCGGGGATCCAGCCCCTGACGTTGGAACTCGTCCAGGATCGCCAGCATATAGCTGGGGGTCACCATGATCAGATCGGGCCGGAAGTCCTCGATCAACTGAACCTGTTTTTCAGTTTGCCCGCCTGACATCGGGATGACCGCGCACCCCAGCGCCTCGGCGCCATAATGGGCCCCGAGCCCGCCGGTGAAAAGGCCGTAGCCGTAGGCGACGTGAACCTTCATTCCTGCGCGACAGCCGGCTGCGTAGAGGGATCGCGCCACCACCCCGGCCCAGGTGTCGATATCCTTGCGCGTGTAACCTACGACCGTGGGCTTGCCGGTGGTGCCGGACGAGGCGTGAATGCGCGCCAGGCGATCCTGAGGAACGGCGAAAAAGTTGAACGGGTAGGCATCGCGAAGGTCCGCCTTGGTGGTGAAGGGGAACCTGGCCAAGTCCGCGAGACTCAAGAGGTCGTCGGGATGGACACCTGCGGCGTCGAACTTTGCCCGGTAACAGGGATTGCCTGTGTAGGCGTGAGTCAGCGAGTCCTTCAGTCTCTGAAGCTGAAGCGTCTCAATCTCGTCGCGCGACGCCGTCTCGATGGGGTCAAGACCTCGTAACTGCATGCGTCGCCTCCTGTATGCGGACGCGTGGCGTCCTGCCGACCGGTGAAGTCAAAGGGCGTTCGGGTTCGTCGCGACATTTCATACTGTCGGCTTCATTCCTCAACTGCCCGGTGCTCCGCCGCTCCCCTGCCCGACGTCGTCGCGCCGCTGTTTAATAGAATGACCGGACGAACAATTATTATCAAGGTCGAAAATTTGCGCTACGACGGTGCTTTCGGACGCCACCTCAGAACAGGGAAGCTGCATGGAAATGTCACGGGACGCCGTCGTCGTGGTCGTGGGGGCCGGAGCCATGGGAGGCGGGATTGCCCAGGTCGCCGCCCTGGCCGGGCATGTCGTTCGCGTTATAGATCCGTCTGCCGCCGCCCTTGACCGTGCTCGAAACACGATTTCGGCATCCTTGGCTGCCCTGACGAAGCGAGGAACCCACAGCACGTCAGAAACGAATGCGGCGCTGGCGCGCCTGACGTTCACGAAGGAAACCTCGTCTGCATCCGGCGCGACGCTGGTGATAGAGGCGATCGTCGAGCAATTGGCCGCCAAGCTGCAACTCTTTGAGGTCATGTCCCGCGTCGTCGGGCCCGACGCCATACTCGCCAGCAATACGTCGTCCCTTTCGATTGCAGATCTGGCGAACGCAACTCCGGGACCTCATCGCGTCCTTGGCCTGCATTTCTTCAACCCCGCGCCGATCATGCGGCTGGTCGAGATCGTGCCCGGTCCCGTGACGCCGGTGGCGACGATCGACGCCATGATCGCGCTGATGCGCACATGGGCCAAGCATCCGGTTGTCGTTCGCGACGTTCCCGGGTTTATCGTCAACCGCGTTGCACGACCCTACTATGCCGAAGGCTTCGCCGCCCTCGGTGAGGGTATCGCGCCGGAACGGATTGACGCCGCCCTCACGTCCTCCGGGGGGTTTCGTCTCGGGCCCCTGGCGCTCGCCGACCTCATCGGCCACGACGTGAACTATGCCGTGGCTTGTTCCATCTTCGACGCCTACGGCGGCCAGACGCGCTTCAGGCCGCAGAGCACCCAGAGGACGCTTTTCGAGGAGGGTCGGCTAGGACGGAAAACTGGCTCGGGGGTCTATGACTACGCGGCAGCCATGCCCTCCGCGACGGTCGAGGTCGACGGGCCTGAACCCCGGAAGATCCAGGTTTCGAGCTGCCCGGGCCGGTTCCTCGGACTGGCGACCGTTGCCCGTGAGGCCGGTCTTCCCCTGACGGTGGATCACGATCTGGGCGATGAGCGACTCCGGGTCGGAAACGAGGTGATCGCTTTCGGGGATGGACGACGCCTGCGTGATCGCCCGGGTGTGTCCGGCCTGATGGATACGCCGAGGGATCCGTCCGACTGGATGACCTGGGTCGCCAGCGCCGCTTCGCCGAGCGCCAGGGCCGTGATTGCCGGCCTCGCCGGCGCGCTCGGCCGGACAGTCCTGTTCGTGCCTGATCGTCCGGGCCAGATCGTCCTCAGGACCCTTGCTCAGTTGGCCAATTCCGCAGGCGACGCGGTACAGGATGGTGTCGCGTCGGAGGAGGGGATCGACGACGCCATGGTTCATGGTGCCAATCACCCCCAGGGCCCGTTGGCATGGGCGAGACGGCACGGCTTGGACAGGGTTGCACGGACGCTGAACAATATCGCCGATGCAACGGGCGAGGACTTCTATCGGCCGTCCCCCTGGTTCCGCGAGGCGCGATTGACACCTCGCCGCGCCGGAGGTGTTCGATGACCAGCTCCGCAGACCTCCTTTCGGACCGACCGGGCCCGGGGATACTTCTGCTTCGTTTGAATCGACCCGAGCGCAGGAACGCTTTGGCGACACCCTTGCTTCAGGCTGTGGCGGACGCGCTTGATCGGGCTGGGGGAGATCCTGACGTCCGAGTGGTCGTCGTGACCGGTGGTGAGCGTGTCTTCGCAGCGGGAGCCGACATAGACGAACTCGCGGCGTCCACCTCCTGCGATCCGATCGCCAGTCCCCGCTTCGATGCCTGGCGCCGGATACGGTCCTTTCCGAAGCCCCTGCTGGCGGCAGTTGATGGATGGTGTCTGGGTGCAGGCGCAGAGTTGATGATGTGTTGCGACATCGTCGTGGCCGGTGTCTCAGCAAGGTTCGGTCAACCGGAGACCAACCTGGGCATCATTCCCGGCGCGGGGGGCACCGCGACGCTCACTCGGTTGGTAGGACGGGCCCTCGCCATGCGGATGGTGCTTACTGGAGAGCCGATCGACGCGCATGAAGCCTGCCGGTCAGGATTGATCTCAGAAGTCACTGCGGATGGCGACACTCTTGCCCGCACCTTGGATCTGGCGGCGCTGATCGCCGCCAGGTCGCCAACGGCGTTGCGCGAAGCGAAAGCCAGCATACGCGATTATTCTGAACTCACCGAAGACGAGCATTTGCTGCACGAACGTCGGCGCTTCGTCTCCTTGCTGGACAGTTCTGACAAGTCGGAAGGCATCGCCGCCTTCAGAGAGAAAAGGCCGGCGGTCTGGGCGCTGGAGGCCTGATGGAAAGCGGAGCGGAGTTTCGAAATCCACCACGTCACGCTCACCATTCCGGGCCAATAATTGACCGTCCAGACGGTCTTCCAATTGGGTTTGATCAGTGTTAGCTGTTTCTTCGACCAAGCGGACGGCGAATGCCGCCATTCAAAAAACGGGAGGATGACAATGATAATTCGCACTCTGAAAGCGTCTGTGGCGGTGAGCGTTCTAATGGCCGCTGGCGCTGTGCAGGCCCAAGTCGCGACGCCGTCGCGCGGCCCTGACCAAGACGTCTCTGCGCTCGACGAGATTATCGTCACCGCCAATCGTCGCGCCGAAGCGCTGCAGGACGTGCCCGCGGCAATCACCGCCATTTCTGGCGAGACCCTGACAAGGGACAATATCAGTGGCCTGGAGGGGGTCGCGGACCGTACGCCTGGCCTGACCTTCGCTGCCTTCGCCGCCGGTCAACCCGAAATCGCCATTCGAGGCGTCGGCACCAAGGAAGACGGTCCGGCGGCGAGCGATTCAACCGTCGTGTCTGTTGACGGTGTCTATATCGCGGCGCGCTCGGCTCAGGTCTTCGATCTGTTCGATCTCGAACGGGTCGAGGTGCTTCGCGGGCCTCAAGGTACGCTCTACGGCAAGAATTCGATCGGCGGTTCGATCAACTTCGTCACCCTAAAGCCGACCGACGACTTCCGCCTGCGGACACGCGTAAAGGTCGGCAACTATGGACGCCTGGATGCGGCTGGCCTGATCAGCGGCGAGATCGCCGACACCCTTTTCGGCAAACTGGCCGCCAGCTATCGCTCGAGCGACGGCTATATCCGCAACGTCCTGGTCGGAAGCCCTCATTTCGGCGCGCGATGGGGCGAGACGGAGTCGCTGAGTCTGCGCGGCACGCTTCGCTGGCAGCCGACCGATCGCTTCGAGGCCATCCTTACTCTGGACGGCGCCCATGACGACAACGGGGCGACCAATCGTGAACCGGTGGGCAGCGCCGGGCCTCTCCATAATTGCGGGTGCGCGTCCGACCCGGTGGCGGTCAACGTTGCCTTCGGTGGTGCGGGGAGTCCCTTCACAAGCCTGGCGGATGTCGAAGGCTACTCCAAGCGGGACATTTTCGGTGCGGCCCTGACCCTGAATTACGAGCTGGACTTCGCCACTTTCTCTTCGATCACCAGCTATCGCCGTACCGAGTACGACTATCTTGAGGATTCGTCCGGTCTTCCAAGGTCCGCGGTCTTCACCGACCTGACCGGAGCATCCGGGAGTCCGAACGCGGTCCTGCTCTCGCCCGCGACCAACGGCTTCACCTTCAAGATCACCGACGCGGTTCAGGAGCAGCCGAGACAACTCACTCAAGAGCTTCGGCTGACGTCGCCGTCCGGGGATGTGTTCGACTGGATCCTCGGGGCTTTCATCAGCCATGAGGAAAATGCCCGGACCGAAGGGTTCAACTTTCCTTCCCTGGGTCGCGCGGACAGACTTCCGAGCGTTTCAAGTTCCTACCAGACCAACGACGGCCTGGCTTATGCAGCCTATGCGCAGGCTTCCTGGAGTCCGCTGGAGCGGCTGAAGTTCACGGGGGGGGCTCGATACTCGTCGGAGCGAAAGGAGATCACCTCGGAAGCGAGGATTGTTTCAGGTCTTCCGCTGCTCCTGCAAGCCTATCCCGCCGTCGCCGCAGAGGACAGCTGGGAAAACGTCACCTGGAAGCTTGTGGCTGACTATGAAGTCGCGCCGGGGATCATGACCTATGCGAGCGTGGCGACAGGCTTCAAGAGCGGAGGTTTCACCGGCACGGCCTCGACCGCCCTGGTCGCCAGCACCCCGTTCGAACCCGAGCAGGCGACAAACTACGAGATCGGGGCCAAGACCGAGTTGTTCGACCGTCACGTCCGATTGAATGTCTCTGCCTTCTACACGGACTACAAGGATCTCCAGGTCACGCGATTCTTTCAGCCTGCGGGGACCACGTTCGGGCAGTTCATCACCGAGAACGCCGGCGCGGCCGAGATCAAGGGGGTAGAACTCGAGGCCACGATCCGTCCGACGACGGCCTTCGAATTCGGCGGGACCGCCTCGATGCTCGACGCCCGGTACACGGAGTTCACCGGCACCCCGTCGCAGGTGGTCACGGGCGACTTCACGGGCAACCGCCTGCGCCAAGCACCGCGTTTTTCCTCCAGCGCCTACGCGAGTTACACCCACGATTTCGCTGACGGCGCAGCGCTCGGCGCGCGCGTAACCTACAAATACCAAAGCCTCAGCTACTACGACGCCGACAACAATCCGATCACGACAATTCCGGCTTACGAACTGGTCGACGGATCGGTCACCTACACAACCGCCGATCAGCGGATCGACGTCAGTGTCTGGGGGAAAAACCTGGGCGACGAGGAGTACCGGACCCATGTGTTTTCGCAACGCGACAGCCGGGTCGCCTTCGCCCTGTTCGGGGAGCCGCGAACCTACGGGGTAACCCTTTCCTACAACTACTGACCGGATGCCGGGATGACGACTCAAGCGGTGGCCGAAGGCGACGCCGATGCGCTTGCGCGCCGGGTCGCCGAGGCGATGCGGATCGGGGAGGGCCCGACGGCCCTTCTCGGTCTGAGCCTCGATTCCATCGGTGACGGCTACGCCCAGGCCTCACTGACTCTGGACCCGAGGATGCTGAACGGCCTGGGCGGAGCGCACGGAGGCATTCTGTTTCTGCTCGCCGACAATGCCTTTGCCTACGCCTGCAACTCCCGGAACGCCGCGACCGTGGCCCAGGCCTGCACCATCAGCTTCCTGGCACCCGGGCGTGACGGTGAGCGGGTAACCGCAGAGGCGCGACGAGCCGGAGAGGCGGGGCGGTCCGGCGTCTATGATGTCCGCGTCACGGGCGATGGCGGTCGGCTGATCGCCATCTTCCAGGGTCTGTCGCGTGCGCTCGGCGGGCCCGTTATCGATCCCGCCACCGGAGACCTTGTTCATGGCTGACGCCTTCATCTGCGACGCTGTTCGCACACCGATCGGTCGGTTCGGCGGCTCCTTGGCACAGGTGCGGGCTGACGACCTTGCCGCCGTCCCGATCCGCGCTCTCAAGGCCCGCAATCCCGGCGTCGACTGGTCCCGCCTAGACGACTGCGTCCTCGGGTGCGCCAACCAGGCCGGAGAGGACAATCGCGATGTCGCGCGCATGGCGGTGCTGCTGGCGGGGCTGGGCGAGACCGCGCCGGGCACGACGCTCAATCGCCTGTGCGGCTCGGGCATGGACGCCATCGGCGTCGCGGCGCGCGCCATCAAGGCGGGTGAGGCCGACCTCTATGTGGCCGGCGGGGTCGAGAGCATGACCCGGGCACCGTTCGTCAGCGCCAAGGCGACGTCCGCCTTCTCTCGGGATGTGCAGGTGTTCGACACCACGATCGGCTGGCGGTTCGTCAATCCGGAGCTGAAGCGTCAGTTCGGGACCGATTCCATGCCGGAGACCGGGGAGAACGTGGCTCAGGAGTTCGGGATCAGCCGGGCGGATCAGGATGCCTTTGCGGTCCGAAGCCAGGACAAGGCGGCCCGCGCCCAGGTCGAAGGGCGGTTCGACGCAGAGATCGTTCCGGTCGTCATCCCGCAACGAAAGGGCGATCCGGTCATCGTCGACCGCGATGAACATCCCCGCGCCACGTCGATGGAGGCGCTCGGCAAGCTCAAGCCGATCGTGCGGCCTGACGGTACGGTCACGGCCGGCAACGCCTCGGGCGTGAACGACGGCGCGGCGGCGCTTCTGATCGCCTCGCAAGCCGGCGCGGCGCTGCATGGGCTCACGCCCCGGGCGCGCGTGGTCGCCACCGCCGTCGTCGGACTGAGCCCGCGGATCATGGGCATGGGTCCGGCGCCGGCCTCCCGTGCGGTCCTCGCCAAGGCCGGCCTGTCCCTGGCGGACATGGACGTGATCGAGCTGAACGAGGCCTTCGCGTCGCAGGGTCTGGCGGTGCTTCGCGATCTTGGTCTGGCCGATGACGCGGCGCAGGTGAACCCCAATGGCGGTGCCATCGCGCTGGGCCATCCACTCGGCATGTCGGGGGCCCGGCTGGTGTTGACGGCGATTGAGCAGTTGCATCGAACCGGAGGCCGCTATGGCCTCTGCACCATGTGTATCGGCGTTGGTCAGGGCATCGCCATGATCGTCGAACGCGTCTGATCTGCATCGATAAATTAATTGACCGACCGGTCAATAAATGTTAGACCGACCGGCTAGCGAGGAGTCCGTCCATGTACGTTCAAGAGGTGAAATCCGCCGTCCGTGAAGCGCCCGTGGTGCTGGGTGTCGTCGAAGACCCGGAACGTCTGGCCGCGTTCGAGGCGCGGGTCGCGGCCGACGAATTCATCGAGCCAAAGGACTGGATGCCTGAGGCCTATCGCAAGACCCTCATCCGCCAGATCTCCCAGCACGCACACAGCGAGATCGTCGGCATGTTGCCCGAGGGAGCCTGGATTTCCCGGGCGCCGAGCCTGAGGCGCAAGGCGATCCTCCTGGCCAAGGTGCAGGACGAGGCCGGCCATGGGCTCTATCTCTATTGCGCGGCCGAGACCCTGGGCATCTCGCGCGACCAGATGACCGATGCCCTGCTGTCGGGGAAGGCCAAATACTCGACCATCTTCAACTATCCGACCCTGACCTGGGCCGACATCGGTACGATCGGCTGGTTGGTCGACGGTGCGGCGATCATGAACCAAGTTCCGCTGCAGCGCACCTCTTACGGGCCCTACGCTCGTGCCATGGTGCGGGTTTGCAAGGAAGAAAGCTTTCATCAACGCCAGGGCTATGAATCCGTCATGGCGTTGATGGCGGGGACGCCCGAGCAGAAGGCGATGGCGCAGGACGCACTGGACCGCTGGTGGTGGCCGTCGCTTATGATGTTCGGCCCGCCCGATGATCAGTCGCCCAACTCGGCCCAGTCCATGCGGTGGCGCATCAAGCGCGACACCAACGACGAGTTGCGCCAGAAGTTCGTCGACATGACGGTTCCCCAGGCTGAGGCCCTCGGCCTGGTGATCCCGGACAAGGCTCTCGTCTGGAATGAGGTCAAGGGCGGCTACGACTTCGGCACGCCCGATTGGGATGAGTTCTTCGCGGTCGTCCGGGGCGAGGGGCCAATGGCGTCCGAACGCCTGGAGGCTCGCCGCAAGGCCTGGGACGACGGGGCCTGGGTGCGTGACGCGGTCATGGCCCATGCCGACAAGCAGGCCGAACGGCTGGCGGCGTGACGCCGCAGATCCCTGATCGGAATCCTTGAAATGAGTCGTGAAATACCCCTCTGGGAAGTCTTCGTCCGCGCGAAGAACGGCCTGTCCCATCGCCACGTAGGCAGCGTCCACGCCGCAGACGCCAGGATGGCGATCGAGAGCGCGCGGGACGTCTATACGCGGCGAATGGAGGGTGTGAGCCTCTGGGTCGTGCCATCGACCGCGATCACGGCCTCGGACCCCGGCGACGCCGCCGCCCTGTTCGAGCCTGCCGAAGACAAGGTCTATCGCCACCCGACCTTCTATGTCGTTCCCGACAACATAAAGCACATCTGATGCCCGTCGACGCCCGTTTCGCCTATGTGGCCTCCCTCGGCGACGACGCACTGGTCCTTGGCCAGAGGCTCGGCGAATGGTGCGGCCATGCGCCCACCGTCGAACTCGATCTGTCCCTGGCCAACCTGGGACTGGACCTGATCGGCCAGGCCCAACACCTGCTCGGCTACGCGGCTGAACTCGAGGGAGCGGGACGTGACGCCGATGCCCTTGCTTTTCGTCGCGATGTCCTGGCGTTCCGCAACTGTCTGATGGTCGAACAGCCCAACGGCGACCTGGCCCGCACCCTGGCCCGTCACCTCCTGTTCTCGACCTGGCAGAAGCTGATGTTCGAACAGATGACCGCGATCCGTGACGACCGGCTGGCAGCGATCGCCTCCAAGGCGGTCAAGGAGGTCGCCTACCATGTGCGTTTCGCCTCCGAATGGGTCATCCGACTTGGGGACGGCACCGAGGAAAGCCACCGGAGAATGCGAGAGGGTCTGGCATGGCAATGGCGGTTTTCCGATGAAATGTTCGAGACACCGGACGATCTGAAGGGGCTGATCGCCGATGGCCTCGCCGTCGATCCGGCGACACTGCGTCACGACTGGGACCGGGCGATCGACGTCGTCCTGGCCGAGGCGCGGCTGTCGCGTCCACCCCAGGCGCGGGGCGTTACGGGTGGAAGGCAGGGGCGTCATGGCGAACATCTGGGCCTGATGCTTGCCGAGATGCAGTTTCTGCCCCGCGCCTATCCAGACGCCATCTGGTAGGACGATGATCACCCCCGTCTCCCTTGGCGATTCCGGGATAGCGGCGCGCCTTCTTGCTGTCCTGGCGGAGGTGCCGGATCCTGAAATCCCCGCCATCAGCCTCGTCGATCTCGGGATCATTCGCGACATCGAGACCGACCCGTCAGGCGCAACCCGTATCGTGATCACCCCGACCTATACGGGGTGTCCGGCGACGCTGGTGATCGAGACCAGCATCCGGGTCGCCCTCGACCGTGCCGGCCTCGAAGACGTCGCCATCCGGTCCCGGCTGTCGCCGCCGTGGACCACCGACTGGATCACCGACGAAGGGCGCGAAAACCTGCGCCGGTACGGTATTGCCCCGCCGGAACGCGGCGACGGTCACGGCAGCCTGAAGGCGGAAACCCCTGCGGCCTGTCCCCAGTGCGGGTCCGTCGACACCGTTGAAGTGAGCCGGTTCGGCTCGACGCCATGCAAGGCGCTGTGGCGCTGCCGGGCCTGCGCCGAACCGTTCGACCGCTTCAAATGCATCTAGAAAGCCGTCGCCCCATGGCCGTGAAGACCGAATTCCATTCCCTGACCGTCGCCGAGGTTCGCCAGGAAACGGCGGACGCGGTCTCGATCCGATTCCAGCTGCCTGAGGAGGCGCGGGAACGGTTCGCCTTCCAGGCGGGCCAGTATCTGACCTTGCGTGCCGAGATCGCCGGTGAGGATATCCGGCGCAATTATTCGGTTTGTTCTTCGCCGCTGGATGGCGAGCTCCGCGTCGCGGTCAAGGCGCTCGAAGGCGGCGTCTTCTCCGGCTATGCGACCCGCGACCTGAAGCCCGGAGACCGGATCGATGTCTTGCCGGCGACCGGGCATTTCACGGCCCCGTTCGCCGAGGGTCAGAACCGTCACTACGTGGCGTTCGCCGCCGGCTCGGGCATCACGCCGATCCTGTCGCTGATCAAGACCGCGCTGAGCGTGGAGCCCCAGAGTCGCTTCACTCTGTTCTACGGCAATCGCATGAGCGCCCAGATCCTCTTCCTTGAGGAGTTGTCCGGCCTGAAGAACCTCTTCATGGGCCGGCTTGAGATTTACCACTTCCTCACGCTGGAGGAGGAGGAAATCGATCTGTTCAACGGCCGGCTCGACCGTGCGAAATGCGACGAGATTCTCGACACCTTGATCGACCCCGCCGGGATCGACATGGCTTTCGCCTGCGGACCGGAGGGGATGATGCTGGCCGCGGAAGCCGCGCTCCTGGCCCACGACGTACCGGCGGATCGAATTCTGCTGGAGCGGTTCGCCAGCGGCGGAGCCCGGGTGCTGGACGCCGCGGCGCGTGAGAAGGCCGATGCCGCCAAGGGACGCCGGGTGGGCGTGGTGCTGGACGGCCGCAAGCTGACGGTCACCTTTGACGCCGAGGCCGGAAACATTCTCGACAGCGTGCGCAAGGCGGGGGCGCCGGCTCCGTTCGCGTGCAAGGGCGGGGTCTGTGCGACCTGCCGGGCCAAGGTCGTGTCCGGCGAGGTCGAGATGCGGATCAACTACGGCCTGACGTCCGAAGAGGTCGAGCAGGGCTACATCCTGACCTGCCAGTCCGTGCCGCTCAGCGACGACGTCGTCGTTAGCTATGACGGCTGATCATGAGACTCCAAAGGAACAGGGCATGACGAACGCAGTCGGTTTCAATCGGTTTTGGGCCTGCCTCGGCCTGTTGCTCATCTATCTGCCTATTCCGATCCTGGCGGGTCTGGCGGCGCGGCCAGGGTGGCTCGCCCTTTCTCCTCTCGGTGTCCCGGCTGCGTTGTGGGGACTGGGCGCTCTCATCATCGCCTTCGTCGCGGCCAGTTTCCTGGCCGCAAGCCATTCCGAGGCAAACGGATGACGCCGACAATTCCTGCATTTCTGGCAACGATCGCCATTACCTTCGCCATCACGATCTGGGCGTCCCGGCGAGGGGCAAGTCGCGAACAATTGTATACGGCGGGCGGTGAATTGAGCGGCGGCCAGAACGGACTCGCCATCGCCGGCGACTTCCTGTCCGCGACCACCTTGCTGGGCACCACCGCGCTGTTCTACGCCAGCGGCGTCGACACAGCGATCTATTATCTCTGCCCATTGGTCGGTCTTGGCATGATGCTCCTGCTGATTGCCGGACCCCTGCGTCGATTGGGACGGTTCACCTTGGGTGACGTTCTGGCGACCCGGCTCAAGGCGCCGCGGTTGAGGCTGTTCACAGGCATCAGTTCGCTGATCATTTCCCTGATCTACCTGGTCGCCCAGATGGTCGGGGCCGGCGCGCTCGTCTCGGTCCTCTTCAATTTGTCTTTCACGGCTGCTGTTGTGATCGTGGGAGCCCTGTCGACCATCTACGTTGGGTTCGGGGGCATGCTTGCCGCCACCTGGGTGCAGATCGTGAAGGCTGTCCTTCTGATTGCGACCATCGCTCTCCTGTCCGGCCTGGTCCTGGCCGAAACCGGGGGCTTTGCTGCCCTGTACGAGCGGGTCAGCGCGACCCACCCTCTGGGTGAGGCGTTGTTCCTGCCCGGCGGCTTCAAGCTCGATCTGTTCTCCACCGTTTCGCTGTCGCTGGGGCTTATCCTCGGGATGATGGGATTGCCCCATCTGCTGATCCGTCTCTTCACCGTCCCGGACGAGGCCGCCGCTCGACGCTCGGTTCTGGTCGCAACGAGCCTGATCGGCGCGGTCTTCTTCCTTCTTCTGGTCGTCGTGGGCCCCGGCGCGGTCGCCCTCGTGACGGGTGAGGCCCGCTATTTCGACGAGGCGGGCAAGGTGCTCGGCGGAGGCAATATGGTCGTGCTTCACCTGGCCGATGCGCTGGGCGGGGGTCTCTTGTTCGGCGTCCTCGCCGGCGTAGCCTTCGCGACGATCCTGGCGGTAGTTGCGGGGCTCACGGTCGCCGCGGCGTCATCAACCGCTCACGACATCCTGGGGGCGCTACGCCCGAGCCGGCCTCTGAGCGAGGCTCAGGAGGTGTTGGTGTTCCGGGGCGCGACAGCAATCGCGTCTCTCATCTCGGTGTTGCTGGCGCTTGCGTTTCAAGGCGTGAACGTCGCCTTCCTCGCAGCCCTCGCGTTTGCCGTGGCGGCCAGTACGAATTTCCCCGTGCTTGTCCTGACCCTCTATTGGGATCGCACCACGGCCCGGGGCGCGATCGTCGGCGGGGCCGTCGGGCTGATCTCGTCGGTTTTGCTGATTGTGGCTGGGCCGGCGGTCTGGGTCGGGGTTCTCGGGCACGAGGCGGCGCTCTTTCCGTCAGACTATCCCACCCTGATCACCGCGCCTCTGGCCTTCCTCGTGGCAGTTGTGGTCTCGCTGACCGACCGAACCGGCGTTGCGCGAGCCGGTGGTTCCGATACGTTCCAGGCTGGGGATTAAATTGACCGTCCGGACGATCTATTCTAGGTCAATAGCAGGCGGCATCACGATCGCCGGGGGAGCGACATGAGCTACGAGACGATCATCTTTGACGTATCCGCCGAAGGCGTAGCGACCCTCACCCTAAGCCGGCCTGACCGTCTCAACAGCTTCACCGTGCAAATGCACGAGGAGGTCCGCGAGGCGCTTGACCGTCTGGAGGCCATGAGCAACGTCCGCGTCCTGCTGCTGACCGGAGCCGGTCGCGGCTTCTGCGCCGGGCAGGATCTTTCCGATCGCGCCGTCGCTCCGGGCGGCGACACCGTCGACCTTGGGGATTCGGTCGAGCGCTTCTACAATCCGCTGATCCGCCGTCTGGTCGCCCTGCCGATCCCGGTCGTCTGTGCGGTCAACGGCGTAGCGGCCGGCGCCGGCGCCAATCTCGCCTTGGCCGCCGACATCGTCATCGCGACGCGCAGCGCCAATTTCATCCAGTCCTTCGCCAATATCGGCCTGATCCCCGACTCGGGCGGCACCTGGATCCTGCCTCGACTGATCGGGCAGGCGAGGGCGCTGGCGATCGCCATGACCGGCATACCCGTGACCGCCGAACAGGCCGAGGCCTGGGGCATGATCTGGCGAGCCGTCCCGGACGAGGACTTTACCGCCGAAACCCAAAAGCTGGTCTCCGGCTTCGCCAAGGCACCGACCCTGGGCCTCGCGGCGACCAAGACCCTGATCCGCGAGAGCGGCGCCCACAGCCTCGACGAAGAGCTCGATCTCCAGCGCGCCACGATGAGCCGGCTGGGGCGCACCGCCGACTACGCCGAGGGCGTCGCGGCCTTTCTCAACAAGCGCACGCCGGTCTTCCAGGGCCGCTGAACACCAGGAGCACTCCCCATGGGTCTACTCACCCTGCAGAATTTCGTCGGCGGCGAATGGCGCGGCGCCACCGCCGGAGCCGTCGAGGTCCCGTCCGCCCTGACCGGCGCTCCGGCGGCGGCGCTCGGATCCGGTGGTCTGGATTTCGGGGCCATGGCGATCCATGCCCGCACCGTCGGCGGGCCGGCCCTGCGCGCGATGACCTTCCACGATCGCGCCAGGATGTTGAAGTCCCTCGCCGAAGCCATCATGGCGCGCAAGGACGAGCTCTATGCGCTGTCGGCGATGACCGGCGCGACCCGGACGGACGGATGGGTCGATATCGAGGGCGGCGCCGGGACCCTGTTTGCCTATGCCTCCAAAGGAAGGCGCGAACTGCCCAACGACCGGGTGCTGCTGGATGGCGCTGTCGAACCCCTGTCCAAACGGGGATCCTTCGTCGGCCAGCATGTCCTCAGCCCGCTACAGGGCGTCGCTCTGCACATCAACGCCTTCAACTTTCCTGCCTGGGGCATGCTGGAGAAACTGGCACCCACCCTGCTCGCCGGGGTGCCCGCTATCGTCAAGCCGGCCTCCTCGACCGCCTATGTGACCGAACACTGCGTGCGCATCATGCTGGAAGCGGGCGTCCTTCCCGAGGGAGCCCTGCAACTGATCGTCGGATCGACCGGCGATCTGTTCGAGCACCTGACCGGTCAGGACGTGATCTCCTTCACCGGCTCGGCCGCTACCGCGCTCAAATTGCGGGCGCACCCCACGATCCAGAGCGAGAATGTTCGCTTTATCGCTGAATGCGACAGTCTGAACGCGACGGTCCTGGGGTCGGACGTGACGCCCGACGCGCCGGAGTTCGACCTCTTCGTCAAGGAGGTGGTGCGCGAGATGACCGTCAAGGCCGGTCAGAAATGCACCGCCATCCGCCGCATCTTCGTACCCGCCTCGCAGATCGACGCCGTCCAGGAAGCGATCACGGCCAAACTCTCCGCCGTGGTTGTCGGTGACCCCGCCATTGAGGGCGTCACCATGGGCGCCCTGGTCAGCCGCGCTCAGCTGGCCGACGTACGGGCCAAGGTGGCCGAGCTCGCCCAGGAAGCCCGGATCGTCTTCGGCGATCCGAATGCGATGCCCGAGGCAACCGACACCGCCGGCGCCTTCATGAGCCCGGTTCTGCTGCGCTGCGACACCCCGTGGGATGCCCCTCGCGTTCACGACACCGAGGCCTTTGGGCCAGTCGCAACCCTGATGCCCTATGCCGATCTCGTCGACGCCGTGGCCTTGTGCCGGAAAGGCGAGGGCTCGCTGGTCATGTCGCTGTTCACCTATGACCCGGCCGTCGCGGTCGAGGTCGTGGCCGGCACCGCAGCGTATCACGGCCGTGTGCTGATCCTGGACCGGGATTGCGCGCGGGAGTCCACGGGTCACGGCTCGCCGCTGCCGGGTCTGGTTCACGGCGGTCCCGGTCGTGCCGGTGGCGGCGAGGAGATGGGCGGCCTGCGCGGCTTGAGCCACTATATGCAGCGCACCGCCCTTCAGGGTTCCCCGCGCATGCTCTCCGAGATCGGCCATCGCTGGATCAGGGGGGCACCGGAGCTCAAGGAAGGACCACATCCTTTCCGCCTGAAGTTTGATGAACTCGCGCTCGGCAAGACCTTCGACAGCGCCTCGCGAACAATCTCGCTGGACGATATCGAACATTTCGCCGACTTCACCGGCGACACCTTCTACGCACACATGGATGAAGAGGCTGCCGCGGCCAATCCATTCTTCCCTGGCCGGGTCGCGCACGGCTATCTGATCCTGTCGTTTGCCGCGGGTCTCTTCGTTGATCCCGCCCCAGGCCCGGTCCTCGCCAACTACGGACTGGACAGTCTGCGCTTCCTCAAGCCGGTCTCGCCGGGCGATGCGATCGCCGTCCGCTTGACGGCCATGTCCAAGAGTCGTCGTAACGATGAATACGGCGAGGTCCGTTGGGACGCCCAGGTCACCAACCAGGACGGGGAGACGGTCGCCTCCTACGAGCTCCTGACAATGAACGCGATCTGATCGCGGACCGACCGGTCGGGTTGTTCGACCGGTCGGACTGGCGTCGAGACGGCCTTTCGCCTAAGCCTCTGGCGAACGGTAAAGAGGCAATTCATGGCGCGCACCCAGGCGCTTGATTACGACAAGCGACGTCTGGCCATCATGGAGACGGCCGCGTCCCTTTACGCCTCCCATGGTTTTCTCGGCACCTCGGTCGCCCAGATCGCCGAGGCTTGCAAGACGTCCAAGTCGCTGCTTTATCACTACTATCCCTCCAAAGAAGATATTCTCTTCGACGTGATGGACTCCCACGTCCTCAGCCTGATCGAGGCTACGCGTGAGATCGAGGCGCTCGACGCTACCGCATCGGAAAAGGTCCGGCGGCTTGCCGACGCCCTGATGGGCATCTACGTCGGCGCGCAGGCCCACCAGAAGGTCTTGCTCAACGAGTTGACCAATCTGGCCGAAGATCGGCGCACCACCATCATCAGCCACCAGCGGGAATTGCTGACTCTTGTCGACGGCCTGGTGTTGGTCTTGAGGCCCGATATGGCTAAAGCGAAGGCCGAGCGGAGGGCGCTGGTGATGCTGTTCTTCGGCATGATCAATTGGGCCCACACCTGGTACGACGCCGACGGGCCCGTGAAGCCGGCGGCGTTCGCCAAGATGGCGTCGGACCTTTTTCTGGGCGGGCTCGAGGCGGGGGCCGGATCAGCCGAGGCCGGCTGACGGTTACGGTATCCCCGAGGGGCGCGGATGGTCACCTCATTCTGTGCCAGCGCCACGGCTCAGAAACGCTAAAAGGCTCGCAGCGCTGAACAGGACCATGACGGCCGGTGCCGCAACGATGCCTGCGACATCGGATGTTGCGGCGACGAGCAGGCTCGCCAGCGCCATACAGGCCATCTGGAACGTATTGAGCAAGGCCGAGGCGAGGCCGGCCAGGTCTCCCATGGGTTCAAGTGCCGCCTGGGTCGCCGCCGGGGTGATCAGCCCATAGCCGAAGGTGGCTGTGACCAGGCAGATAGTGATCGACTGCAGGGATGGTCCGCCCAAGAGGATCAAAGCCAGGGCCACGGCTGGCGCTCCCGTCGCCAGGATCAGGCCGCCGCCGATGAGGTGTCGCCCGCCGAGACGCTTTCCGAGTGCACCCGAGACAGCAGACCCCGCGACGATTCCGAGTGCGGTGCAGGCGAAGAGGCCGGCATAGATGTGTGATGAGACTCCGTAGGCACCGACGAAGAGCAGCGGAGATCCCGCCACATAGGCGAACATGGACCCGGCGCTGAGCCCCCGGATCGCTCCGTTTTGCAACGGAATCCGTGAAAATATCCGGGCGAACAGTCGTCGTCCGGAGGGGGCGGCAGCGTTGGAGCGTCTCTCCGCCGGCCAGGTTTCCTCGAAGCCGAAGCTCACCCAGAGGACGAGGATCGCACCTAGCGCTGTGAGAACGGCATATATCGCTCGCCAGTCGCTCAGACTCAGGATGGCGGCGCCCAGACTGGGAGCTATCACCGGGGCAATGCCGAGAAGCATGCCCAGTGCGGCCAGACGCCGATGCATCGCGGTTCCCTGAAGTCGATCTCGGGATGCTGCGAAGGCCAGCGTCGGGCCTACGCCGGCACCCATTCCCTGCACCACGCGCGCAATCAGCAGCATGTCGACGGACGACGCAAAGGCGCAGCCCAGACCTCCAAGAGTGAAGAGAAGCAGGCCCAGGATGAGCGGGGCCTTGCGGCCTAGCCGATCCGACACGGCGCCGTAGGCGATCGGAGCCAGGGCGAAACCGGCCATGAACAGGCTGAGCGTCAGGCCCATCGCCAGCGGCCCGCCGCCCAGGTCATTCTGGGTCTGGATCGCCGCCGGAAGCGCCATGTCGATCGACAGGGGCGGGAGGGCGCAGAGCGCGCCCAACAGCAACAGACTGGTCGGCCGTTGGAGCCTGTCCGTCATGGTTTCCTTTCTGCGGCGCGGGGCCTGTCATGTCGTCTCAGGTCGTCGCTGGCCGACCCGTGTTCCCATTCCTGTCGATGCCGGGTCGCGTCAGGGTCGGTGCATGTCCCAGGCGGAAAGCCCAGCCGGGAGAGGAGGGCGGGCCGTCAGCGATTCAAGAGGTTCACCACTCTCGAAGCGCGTGACCATTTCGTCAGGGTCGAAGATCACGCCCATGAAATTCTCGACGTAGTTTCCGGCCTCGAAGAAGGCATTGACCTCCGCCGGGGTCCGCAACACGTCATACTGCAGTTCGACCTTCAGGCCGTCCGGATCCCGGTAGTAGATCGAGACCGTGGGTCCGTGGATGATCGGCCAGAAGGGTTCGATGCCGACCCCCTTGAGCCGAACATAGGTCGCCAGAAGCTCGCTCAGCGTCTCGAAAGTGAAGGAGATGTGTTCGACCCCGCATGAGGTCGCAACCAGGGGGGTGGCGTCGCGCGCATTGATGATGCCGATCCGATGGTGCTCATCGTCATAGCTCAGGAAGGCCACATCGTCGTTCTCGAACGATATCTCCGCGTTCAGCACCGTCAGATACCATGCCTTCGCGCGTGAATAGTGGGCGGTGCGCACGACGACGTGAGCGAGCTTGCTGGGCTTGGGCGGGACCTTATGCAACTCGGCCAACAGGGGGGTAGACATACTCGGGCTCATCGGTCCTCGCTTAAGCTCAACAAAGCCACACCCTATCTTGGCAGATTGTCGACCATATGCAATATGCAGGATGGGAACGGCCCTAGCCAAGACGCCTGGGCGGGGAGCCCGGGAAAGGCAGCCAGGTTTGAGTGCGCTGCATGACCATGAAGATCGAGGCATTGGCCTACGTGAGCGAATCCGCCAGCCCAGACCCTTCGGTTCTGAGCCTGGCGACTATTCTGGCCGCTTCAGAGCGCAACAACAGCAGGGACCAACTGACCGGTGCCCTGCTGCACAGCTCGGGCCGCTATTTCCAGGTGATCGAAGGCGACGCTGCCGATGTGGGGCGCCTTCTCCAGCGGTTAGAGAACGACCCTCGCCATCGACAGCTGACCATCCTCAGCCACGAGCGAAGCGCGGCACGCCTTTTCGCCCGGTGGACGATGATGACGCCACGCTTCGACCCTGGTCGCCGGGCCCAGATTGATGAGATTATCAGCCGCTGCGAGATCGATCCGACTGCAGCGGTCCGAAAGACCCTCACATTGGTCGAGGGGACCATGGCAGTTTGACCCGGGGCTATTACGATCCGCCTCACACGCACGAATGGGCGCAGTTTTCCTATCGGCTGGAAGGCATGGTGGTGATCCGTGCGGGCGAGGCCGCGGCGTCTGGATTCCGCCCGGCACGGTCCATGAGGTCTCCTGCCGCGGCCCGTCGCCTACACCGACGGCGCGCCGGCCCTGTCGGGTGCCTCACTCTGGCGTCCACGATGCAGTTCGCGATTGGCACAGACCAAACGTGCCGCGCGAGGAACGCAAATGTGCGACCTGGTCAAATCACGGTGCTGGACATGCCGCAGACCACCTGCGGACGGAAGTCCGATCTTTGAAGATTGTCGACCATATGCAATATTGTTGAAATGGTCGGGAGTCGAACATGAAGATCGCGATGCTGGGCACGGGCATCATGGGGTTCCCCATGGCGCGTCGGCTGGCCGAGAAGGGTTTGCAGGTCTCCGCGTGGAATCGCACCAAGGCCAAGGCTGCGCCTCTGGCGGCCTATGGCGTGCGGCTTGCGCCGACGCCCGCCGACGCGGTCGCGGGCGCCGACGTCATCGCGACCTGCCTGACAGACGCCGAGGCGCTGCGCAGCGTCCTGTTGGCGCGCGACGGCATCCTCGAGGCCGCGCCAGGGGTGCTGATCATGGACTTTTCGACCAGCAGTCCGGAAGCCACCCGCGTGCTGGCGGAGGCTGCGGCTGCAAGGGGTCGCTCCCCCTGGATCGACTGCCCGGTGTCCGGAGGCCCCTCGGCGGCGGCATCGGGCTCCCTGGTGGCCTTTTGCGGGGGAAACGCGGCAGACATGGCCACCGTGGATCCCGTGCTGAAGGCACTTACACGCCGGTTCACACACATGGGTCCGTCCGGTTCCGGCCAAGGCGCCAAGCTGTGTAATCAGCTGATCGTTTCAGCGACGATGATCGCCATCTCGGAGGCCGTGACACTCGCGCACGCCTTCGGCATCGACCCCGCCCGTCTGCCCGCTGCGCTTGCCGGAGGTTACGCGGATTCTCTGCCCTTGCAGATCTTCGGACCGCGCATGGCGGCAGAGACTCTGGAACCGCGGATCAGCGAAGTGGCTACAATGCTCAAAGACGTCCGCGAAGTCGCGAGCGAAGGTCGTCAGGAAGGCCTGTCGCTTCGCTTGGCCGAAACGTTAGAACTCATCTACTCTACAGCGGAGACGAAGGGGTTCGGCGGAGACGATCTGGCGATCCTGCCCCGACTCTCCCAGCCGGCCCGCCGCCCCGATACAAGCCGCTTCGCCGACAAGATCTTGTCGGCGACGTAGCCAGGACCCCAGAATGATGAACGACGACACCGCTGAGATTCTTAAGCTGCAGCCTCACTCCCTGCAGGCTCAGGTACTTGATCGCCTCCGCGACGAGATCATTCGCGGCGTGTGGCGGCCCGGCGTGCGCCTGCAGGAACGCGCGCTGTGCGAACGGTTCGGAATCTCGCGGTCACCGCTTCGCGAGGCCTATCAGGTGCTGGCTGCTGAAGGATTGCTTGAACTGCTTCGCAATCGTGGGGCCGTCGTCTCTGCCCCGAGCCTGCCGCTGGTGCTCCAGAATTACACCCTGCTGCGGACGCTAGAAGTCCTGGCCATCGAACTCGCCTGCGATGCGGCGACGGACGGCGACCTGCAGGCGATCGCCGCCACGCACGAGGAAGAAAAGCGCGCCGTCGATCCGGTCAAGGCGTTTGAACTGAACAACGCGCTTCACCGCATGATCGTGGTCGCCAGCCACAACCAGCCGGTCATCGATGCACACCATGTCGTCTCGCGACAGATCATCAGGGTGCAGAACGTCAATGGCTTCCCGGAACCCCGCGTGATGCCGGGTGACGAGCATGACACCTTCATCGATCCGCTGTTGAAACGTTCGAAGGCCGGGGCGGTCAAGGGGTTGAAGGCACATCTGACCCATGTCGAGGACAACCTCCGCCAGCGTCTGACCACGCTGGCGGAGACGGAGGAGTACCGGGTCAGCGCGTGATGTCGATCACGATCTTGCCCTGGGCCTGTTTGGTCTCGCAATACAGGTGGGCGTCGACGATCTGGTCCAGGCCGTAGACGCGATCGATGACCGGCCGGATGCGACCCTCGTCGACGAGGGCGGCGATGGTCCGCAAGGCCGCCCCGTTGGGCTTCATGAAGGCCCATTCGTATCGGCGCCCCAGTCGCGCCTGCTGAGCCTTCCGATCGGCGAGGAAGGCCTCCCCCCGGGCGATGCCATCCTCCAGACCGAACTGATCAATCATGTGCAGCTTGGGGGTCACGATGCTGACATAGGCGGCGTCGGCACCCGTCTTCAGCGTACCCAGCAAACCCTCTTCCGTATCGAAAGCGGTGTCGAAGGCGACGTCGTAGTCCTTCAGGACCTCCCGAAAGTCCTCCCGGGTGTAGTCGACAACCACATCCGCGCCCAGCGACCGGACGAGATCGACGTTACGGGTGCTGCATACGGTCGCGACATGGGCGCCCCAGGCCTTCATCAGCTGGATCGCGAAACTGCCGACTCCGCCGGCTCCGCGTGGGACGACGACCCGTTTGCCTTGCGTCGTCTCCGGCGTGAGGCCGAGGATGTCCACGAGCGCGGTCCAGGTGGTCAGCGCGACATAGGGCAGGGAAGCCGCTTCTGGAGTCGAAAGGGTGAGGGGCGCAGGTGCGGCCCACGCTGCCGGCAGCCCTACCTGTTCGGCGGACGCGAAGTTCGGAACGCCGGCGTAGACTCGGTCCCCCACCCTGAAATCGGAGATATTCGCGCCGACCGCAGCCACCACGCCGGCGACGTCTCGCCCGGGAATCAGTGGAATGCGGATCAGTCCCTCGCGGAGGAAGAAGGCGCTTCCGTAGCCGGCCCGCACGGCGCAATCGATCGGGTTGACGGTAGTGGCCCCGTTGTCGACCAGAATGTCATCCGGGCCGATTTCCGGAACAGGTGCGTCGGTGAGGACCTTCAGGACATCGGGTGCCGCACCGAAGACCGAGAACTGGGCCGCCCTCATGGTTCGGCCGTAACGGTGTTGGAGATTCGGCCCAGGCCCCCGACCTCGATCTCGACCGTCTGGCCGACCGTCAGGAAGCGCGGAGGATCCATAAGGGCGCCGACCCCCGGCGGGCAGCCGGTGCTCAGGATGTCGCCAGGCTCAAGGGTGAAGACCGTGGACAGTTCCTCGATCATCTGGCCGATCGAGTAGATGAAGTCCTGGGTCGAGCCGTCTTGACGCAGGTCGCCGTCGACCCAGGTGCGGATGCGCATGTCATGGGGATCGCCGGCCTCGTCCGGGGTCGTCAGCCAGGGACCGGTCGGGCCATGGGTATCGAAGGATTTGCCGAGGGTGGCGGTCGGGGCTCGCATCTGCCAGTCGCGGACGCTGACGTCGTTGCAGATCATGAACCCGGCCACGAACGACATGGCGTCATCGGCCTTCACATGACGGGCGCGCTTGCCGATCACCACGGCGAGCTCGCCCTCGTAGTCAAGCTGGCTGGAAACACGAGGCATGTGGATAGGGTCATTCGGGCCTGTGACGCAGGTCACCTGCTTGTTGAACCAGAGCTGGGTCTTGGGCATTTCGATCGGCACACCCTTCGCCTTGAGTTCGGCCACGTGGGACTTGAAGCTCAGGCCCAGGCCGAGGAATTTGCGCGGGTCAGCGACCGGCGCATGAAGGGCGACGGCGGCAAGGGGCAGGCGCGGCGCGGTTTCCCCAGCTCTCGACAGAGCGGCCATGGCCTCGTCGCCGGCGAGCAGCAGAGCCCGCAGGTCCGTGGGCAGGGTGGGGTCGGACACGCCGACGTCGGCCATCTGGTCGCCGAAGACGAGGCCGAGACGGGGTGCCCCGCCGCCCGTGGAGAAGGACGCGATCTTCATTCCGCGTCCTCCGGGGCCATGAAGCCGGAAAAGACCAGCTCCAGGCGACGGCTTGTGAAGGCCCAGCCGTCGGCCGTCCTGATAAAGGAGTCGAACGAACTGCCGCCCATCAATTGCTGACGGCCGCCCTCGCTTACCGCGGTCATGACATTGGTGATCGCGTCGACGCGATCGCCGTCGACGGTCAGGCGCAGGTTGCTCCAGTAATGACGGCTGACCCGGCCCTTGTTCGCCGATCGGGCGGTGAAGAAGGTTTCGATCTCCGTCTTGCTGGTCAGGGCGAAGGCGGGCGTCTCGACCCGGCCATCGTCGACGAACAGTTCGTGGATCGTGGCGCCCAGGCCATTGTCGATGCGATGACAGAACTCGCTGAGAAGCTGTTCCACGGCGGCGCGGATGTCGGGATCGGGGGGCGGGGGAAGGATCATGGCGAACTCGGCTTCAAAAGAGGGTCAGTGGGTCACCGCGCCCAGGTCGGCAGGACCGACCAGACGGGCGTATTTCGACAGGGTCGGCGGCAGGTCTTCGCAAGGGCGGGGCGACCAGCGCGCGCGCCGGGCGGCAAGCACCGTCTCTGCGACCAACAGGTCCAGGCGGCGGGCCTCGGTGTCGATGCGGATGCGGTCTCCGGTCTCGACCAGGGCCAGCGGTCCGCCCTCCGCGGCCTCGGGGCCGACGTGGCCGATACACATGCCCCGGGTCGCGCCGGAAAACCGGCCGTCGGTCAGCAGCGCGACCGCCTCGCCCATGCCCTGGCCGTAAATCAGGGCCGTAACGCCCAGCATCTCGCGCATGCCCGGACCACCCTTGGGCCCCTCGTTGCGGATCACCAGGACGTCGCCGGCTTCATACTGGCGCTCCCGCACGGCCGCGACGGCCTCCTCTTCACTTTCGAAGACCCGGGCCGGCCCCTCATGTGAATTACGGGCCAGGCCGGCCGTCTTGATCAGCGAGCCCGCCGGGGCCAACGTTCCGGTCAGGACCACCACGCCGCCGGTCGACCGGATCGGCGAGCCTGCCTTGCGGACCACCGCGCCGTCGGGCGGAGCGGCCCGGGCGGCGATCTCGCCTATGGAAAGGCCCGAGATGGTCGGCTGGTCCGCGTGCAGGGCTCCGGCCTCGAGCAGGGCGCGCAGCACGGTGGGAACGCCGCCGACGGCATGCAGGTCCTTGGCCCAGAAGCGTCCACCCGGTTTCAGGTCCGCGACCAGCGGAGTCCGCTCGAACACGGCTCCGACGTCCTCAAGCGTGAAGCGAATGCCGCGTTCGTGCGCGATGGCGGGCAGGTGCAGGGCGGCGTTGGTGGAGCCGCCGGTGGCGGCGACGGTCGCCGCCGCGTTCTCGAGCGATTCGCGCGTGATCAGGTCGGAGGGCAGGGGCCCGCCATCGGCGATCAACCGCGCCAGGGTCTCGCCGGCGTGTCTGGCCAGGGCGCTGCGGGACGCCGCGACTGCCGGCGTCATAGCCGTATGGGACAGGGCCAAGCCCATGGCCTCGGCGGCCATCGCCATGGTGTTGGCCGTAAACTGGCCGGCGCAGGAGCCGAGCGAACCGATTCCGTTCCGTTCAAGGTCGTCGAGATCCTCGACGCTCATCTCGCCGGCATAGACCCGGCCGACGCCTTCATAGACATCGACGATCGCCGTCTCCTCGCCTCGCCAGCGACCCGGGAGGGCGGCGCCTCCGTAGAAGAAGACCGCGGGCCGATCGAGCCGCGCCATGGCCATCATGATTCCTGGCAGGGTCTTGTCGCACCCGGCGAAACCGATCAGCCCGTCGTAGCCGTGCGCGGTCATCACCGCCTCGATCGAGTCGGCGATCAGTTCCCTGGAGACCAGGCTGAACCGCATCCCCGGGTGGTTCATGCCCATGCTGTCGGCGACGGTGATCGTGGAGAACTCGAACGGCGTGACCTGGGCCCCCTCCAGCCCGGCTCGTGCGTAGGCGATCTGGGGCGCCAAGGTCATGGCGCAGGGGGTGACCGAGCCGCCGGTGGAGACCAGGGCACCGAAGGGCTGGGCGATGGCCCGGTCGTCGTGGCCCATGGCGCGCAGGAAGGCGCGGTGGGGGGTGCGATCCAGGCCGCCGGTGATGACGGTAGACCAGCGTTTGCCCGGAGCCGTCATACGCGTCGACCGTACTGGCCGAGCAGCCACACGCAGGTTGCGGCCAGGACCGAGACCACACCGGCGATGATGAACAGCGGGCCGCGTTCAATCCCGAAGCTCAGCAGCACGCCGGCGATGGTCGGGCCGGCGACCGCGCCGATCCGGCCGATGCCCATGGACCAGCCTATGCCGGTTCCGCGCAGGCGCTCGGGGTAGTATTCCGCCGCTACGGCCGCCATGCAGAGTTGGGCGCCGATGCTGAAGAAGCCTGCTGCGGCGACGGCGGCGATGAGAAGGCCCATCGAGCCTGTCGCCATGCCGATCAGCGCGACCATGACGCCGCCGACGAGATAGGCAGAGGCCAGTATGCCGTGCGGCCCCCGGCGATCGACCATGCGCGCGAAGACGAGACTGCCCGCGACGCTGCCCAGATTGAGCGCCGCCGAGGTGAGCAGCGCGCCCCGCACCGGTAGGCCGGCCTCGCGCATGAGCGTCGGCAGCCAGCTGATAATGAAATAGGACAGGAGCAGGCTGAGAGCGAAGGTCGTCCAGATCAGCAGGGTTCCTACGGCTCGCTTCTCTTCGAAGAGCTGGCGAATCGATCCCTGGGCTCGGTGGTGCGGCTCAACATGCAGGGCGGCCGCATCGAGGGGCGCACCGGCGCGGGCCAGTATTCTCGCCGCCTTGCCGTCCGCGCCGCGCGCCTTCAGATGCGCCAGAGACTCCGGAAGAAGCGGAATGACCACAAGCAGAGCGGCCAGGGGAGCGAGCCCGCCGACGAGGAAAACCGCTTCCCAACCGAATACAGGGATCATCCACGCGCTCAGCAGACTTCCCGCGACCGCGCCGATGGGGAAGCCGCTGAACATCAGCATGATCAAGCTCGCCCTGCGGTGCCGTGGCGAATACTCCGCCGTCAGGGCGATCAGAGCCGGAACGGCGCCGCCGAGGCCCAGTCCGGTGACAAGCCGCCCAACCATGAGTTCGGGCACTGTCGTCGCCTGGGTCAGCGCAAGGGACGTCAGGCCGAAGACGAGCATTGACGCGATAAGGACGGGGCGGCGGCCCCAGCGGTCTCCGGCGGGGCCCAGCAAAAGGGCACCCATCAGACTGCCTACGAGGCTGGCGCTGAAAATGGGGCCGAGTTGATGATGTTCGAGTCCCCAGTCCGGGCCGAGCGCCGGTGCCACGAAGGCCATGGCCTGGGTGTCGAATCCGTCCAGCGCCGCGATCATGAAACAGATGGCGAAGACAGTGATCTGGATTGTGGACAGCGCGCGGCTGTCGAACGGCCCCGGTTGCGCCTCGCTGTGTCCGGCAGTTGTTCTCGTTGTCAAAACACACCTCCCGCGCGTCGCTCTAAACGGCAACCTCGTCACATCTTTCTGGCATATTGTCGACCAAATGCAAGCGATGGATTGTCAAATGGTCGACAATATGCAGATTGGTGATTGCCGTCCTTGGAACGGCTAATGTGATCGCCCGTCAACGAACGGCGACTAGGGAGGATGAAAACATGCACGGGACCCGAATCCGTCTGCTGGCCGGTGCCAGCATGGTCATGGCCCTGGGGGCCGCCAGCCGCACTTATGCTCAGGAGACCGCAGTCCTGGTCCAGCCTGAGACCACGACGGTCGAAGAAATCATCGTCACCGCGGAACGGCGAGCCACCAATATCCAGGACACGCCGATCGCCATCACGGCGCTGACCGAGCAGTTCCTGGAGGAGCGCGGCGTCGACAGCGTCGAGGATCTGTCGGAGTTCACACCGAGCCTGCAGATCTTCGCCGAACAGGTGAACAACGAATCCTACATCATCCGGGGGATTGGCCGGTCGAACGAAGACCTGACCACCGACGCCGGCGTCGCGGTCAATATCAACGACATCTATATCTCGCAGCCTGGCGAGGCCAACGCGGCGGTCTATGACATCGCCCGCGTCGAGGTCCTGCGCGGCCCGCAAGGCACGCTTTACGGCAAGAACGCCGTAGGTGGCGTCATCAACATTATCACCGCCGCCCCGACCGGGACATTTTCAGGCCAGGCGTCGGCCGAGCTGGGCGACTTGGGGCTCCAGACCTATCAGGGGCATGTCAGCGGCCCGATCGCGGACGGTCTGCAGGGACGTCTCGCCGCCTATTCGCACCAGCGGAACGGCGCCTATACCAACCTGACGACGGGCGAGCGTGCCAATGATATCGAGGTCTTCGGCGTTCGCGGGTCGCTTCGATTCCGCCCCGACGACCTGACCCAGGTCGATCTGGTTCTCGACTATTCGGATTCGAAGCAGGACGGGGTGTTGAAGAGCGTGATCGCTGACAATCCGGGAGATCGCTACATTCTGAAGGACTTCTTCGAGGTCGATGAGTTCCCGACCCAGGAGGCCGATATCCGCTCGGCCCGCAGCGAGACCAACGGCAGCCAGGGCATCGAGCAGTGGGGCGGATCGCTCAAGGTCACGCGCGACCTGGGCGGGGCGGACCTCGTCTGGCTCGCCGGCTACCGGACCGAGGAAAGCTACAATGTGGAGGACATCGACCGGACCGAACGGTTGATCAACAACTTCTTCTCGGACCAAGACACATGGTCGACGAGTCAGGAGCTCCGACTGGTTTCCCGCGACGACGGTCCCCTTTCATTCGGCGGCCGGCTTCACTGGACGGTGGGCGTCTATGGGTTCCATGAAGAAGGTGAACGCGACCAGAGCATCTTCCTCAAGGCGCGGGTTCCATCCAGTCAACCGGGCGATCCGGACAATGACGATGACGGCCTGCTCGGACCGGGGTCGCCTGACGCCCAGGACAGTACGGCCCGGTTCATCCAGAACGTCGACACGGACAGCTATGCCGCTTTCGGCCAGGCGACCTGGGATCTGACGGATCGTCTGAGCGCCACCCTGGGTATGCGCTACACCAGCGAGAACAAGGCCGTGGAGATCGTCGGGACGTCCACGGCGCGGCTGCCGGGCGGCGACCCCTATTCGCTGTTCCAGTCCGAGGGCGATTATTCGGCGGCCGACGATGAGACCTGGGAGAAGTTCACGCCAAAGGTGGTGCTGGAATATGCGTTCTCGGACGACATCAACGGCTACGTCAGCTACGCGCGCGGCTTCAAGAGTGGCGGCTACAACGGTCAGGCGAACAGCGCGGCCGACGTGATACCGTTCCGGCCAGAAGTCGCCGATAACTATGAACTGGGGCTCAAGAGCGAACTGTTCGATCGTCGGCTGCGCGTGAACATGGCCGCCTTCCTCGTGGAATTCAGCGACCTTCAGGTGGCGGGCACAAACGCCCAGGGGCTCGTCGTCACCAGCAATGCCGCGAACGCCCGGATCGAAGGGTTCGAACTGGAAGCCCAGGCCCAGCCCACGCGCGCACTCAGCCTGCGCGCGGGCGTCTCTCTGCTCAGGGCGGAGTTCCGCGACTATTTCGTCGAGGAGTTCAATCCCACGATCACGGATGGTCCGCCGTTCGAGATCGTCGACAAGTCTGGCGACCGGCTGGACGACGTGCCGGAGTATACCGTCAGCCTGGGCCTCGACTATGACTGGGACCTGGCAGGCGGCGCCACTACGCGCTTCAGCGTGGATTCGACACTGAAGGGTGACACGGTGTCCAACCAGAACACCCTGCGGGCCAGCGACTACGCGATCGTCAACGCAAGGCTGACCTATATGGCCCCGGACGGCCGATGGGCCCTGTCGGGCTGGGTCGATAACATCACCGACGAAGAATACTACCGGGGCGGCGGCGCCGTGCCGGATTTCGACAAGTTCGTCGCCCGCGTCGGCCTTGTCGCGGATCCGCGCACCTTCGGCGTCCAGTTGAAGGTCAATTTCGGCGACTGAGATCGCGCGAAGATCCCTGGATCTCCCCGAAGCTTGAGGCGACCATTCCACGTTGGAATGGTCGCCTTAAGTGCGCGCATCAATAGGCGACGTCGTCCTGATCCGATGCGATCGATCCCACCCATCCCTCGATCTCGCCCGCCCCCGAGGCGTCCGTCAGCGCGAGCGTCCAGCCGTGGTGGGAGGTGATCCCCCATCGACGCGATCCGCCGCCGTCGCCCGCGTCTCCGCCGGCGCTCACCACGACCCGCCGGCCGGCAGGAAGGGCGGTGGGATCGATCCTGCCGACGGCGAGGGCCGTGGGTGCGCCTCCGACCGGGCCGAGGCCGTCAAAGACGCTCAGCTCCGACCACTGGCGACGCAGGCCGACCCACCAGGCATCGCTGTTGACCCGCAGAACCGAGACGCCGCACCGGTTCATCGCATGGTCAAGAGCCTCCTCGGCGCTCTGGACAAGCTGAATGTCAGCGGCTGCGCCGAAGCGTCGGCGCGCGGCGTCGAGCGTCCGGGACGCATCACCGGGGGACCAGACCCGAACCTGCAATCTGCCTTGGCGGGCGGTGCTCCATCCCATGATCTCGCGCCAGATCGCACAGATCGCGGAGCGGTTCTCCTCCAGCCCCAGGCGGGTCAGTCGATCCAGGATCGCCTGCTCCCGATCCGGCCTTATGTGAGGTCCGGCGTTTGTAACTGCATCCTTGGCGGCGCCGATCCGGGCCGCGACCGCCAGGCGCCGTTCGAACCTTTCCATGAGTTCGAGGTCGATCCGGTCGATCTCGTCGCGAAGTTGAGCCAGGGAGGGATGCATGGCCCTTTCGGACCAGAGTCCTTCCGGAGCTTCAGGCGGGTGGGCGGTGAGGGAGTGGGTGTGGCGAGACATGAGAACCTTCGGACTGACTTCGACGGAGGTGCGCGCAAGCGCAGGCCGCTCGTTCGGAGCGGTCGCCGGAGAGGTCAGAGCCCAGGGCCCAAGCCTTATCCGGCGTATCGAAAGCCGGTAAAAAGGAAGGCGGCGAACGCAGGGGCGACCGCGCGCGAGCGGTCCAGAAAATCGGAAACATTTGCGCGCGACGAAAGCATGTTCGGAGCCAATGGAGACAAGATTGTCTACAATATACATTGTATCGAAGTGTGCTGGGAGGTCAAGCGCAGGTTGAGACGACAGGTCGCTGCCTGTCCCCGAGGCGCGGTTTTGCGAAAGTCGATGACACGGCTAGGGTTGAATGCGGTCGGCCTCCGGCCCGCATCTTCTTTTGGGGCAGGCATTGGCGAAACTGACGCGATCGGACCCCAAGGAGGTCAGGAGGCAGCCGCTTGTCACCGACCCACAGCCGGCGGCACCCCCGCCAAAACCGTCAAAGTTGAGGCCCCGGGACTTTCGGCTCGACGACTATCTTCCCTATCAATTGTCGGTGGCCTCCAACGAAGTCTCGAACTGGATCGCGAGCGCCTATGAAGCGAAGTTCGGCGTTACGATCCCTCAGTGGCGACTAATGGCTGTCCTCGGCGGCGGCGGCGAGGCTACCCCCCTCGAGCTGCGACAGAAGACCGTCATGGACAAGGTGACGGTAAGCCGGGCCGCAAAGGGCCTGCTTGACCGGGGCCTGATAGAAGGGCGAGACAACCTGCGGGACGGCCGGTCCCACATCCTGTCCCTCAGTGCCGCCGGGCTCGACCTGTATCGAACCATCGCGCCGGTGGCGCTCGCCTTTGAGGCCGCATTGCTCGACCAGTGGAGCCCCGAGGAGGTTTCGCAGCTCAAGCAGCAGCTGCGTAAGCTGCATCGGACGGCCTCGGTTTTGACGAGGCTGCCCTGAGGCATCCGCAGCGCCTGGTTTCGTGTGCAACTATAACTCGCTGAGACCGGGGACGGTCAGGTTAGCACCCAATGAACCTAATTTCCGGCTTGACTCTCTCGTCTACAGAGGCAAATGAGGTTTCATATGCAACTATAATCGCGAGGCTCGACAATGTCCGATCGCCTGAATCCCTTGGGCCTGAATGGCTTCGAGTTCGCAGAGTTTACCAGCCCGGATCCGGCGGCGATGAAGGCCCTGTTTGAACAGCTGGGCTTCGTCGCCGCTCACACTCATCCAACGCGGCCGGTCACGCGATACAAGCAGGGACGCATCAGCCTGCTGGTAAACGAGGATCCGGCAGGGCAGTCGGCCGCGTTTCGGGCGGCCCATGGGCCTTCGGCCAACGGCATGGCCTTCCGGGTCGCCGACGCGGCCGAAGCCTTCGCCGCGGCGATCCAGCGCGGGGCTCGGGCCGGCGACGCGGCGCCGGGCGTTCTGGGCGAGGGGTCTTTCGTCCTGGAGGGCATCGGCGGCTCCAATCTCTATCTCGTCGACCACGACATCTATTCGGCGTGGACCCCTGTGCCCGGCGCAGCCGAGGCCGAGGCCGAGAACAGCGTCGGCCTCGACCTGCTGGACCACCTGACCCACAATGTCCGCCGAGGCGAGATGAAAACCTGGTCGAGCTTCTATCGGGACGTCTTCGGCTTCGAAGAGCAGAAGTATTTCGACATCAAGGGCCAGGCGACCGGCCTGTTCAGCCAGGCGATGATCGCGCCCGACAAGGCGATCCGCATCCCTCTCAACGAGAGCCAGGACGATCACAGCCAGATCGAGGAGTTTCTGAGGCAGTACAACGGCGAGGGAATTCAGCACCTCGCACTGACCACGGCCGACATTTTCGACACCGTCGAGAAACTGCGCGCGCGGGGCGTGAAGCTTCAGGACACGATTGAGACCTACTACGAGTTGGTGGACAAGCGCGTGCCGGGACATGGCCAGGATCTCGAGCGGCTTCGCAAGAACCGGATTCTGCTGGACGGCAACGTCGGCGACGAGGGTCTGTTGTTGCAGATCTTCACCGAGAACCTGTTTGGGCCGATCTTCTTCGAGATCATCCAGCGCAAGGGCAACGAAGGCTTCGGCAACGGCAATTTTCAGGCCCTGTTCGAATCGATCGAGCTGGACCAGATCCGCCGTGGCGTCATCACGATCGACGCCTGATCCGATGACGTCGCACGACACGGTGGCGAACGGGGCGGGCACCGCGCCGGCCGGGGCGATGATGCCCGGATTCGGCAATCACTTCTCGACGGAGGCGATCCCGGGTGCCCTGCCGATCGGCCAGAATTCGCCGCAGCGCACCCCGTTCGGACTGTTCGCGGAACAGCTGTCGGGCACCGCCTTCACCGCGCCGAGAACGGAGAACCGGCGGGCCTGGCTTTACCGTCTGCGACCCAGTGCGAACCACCCGCCGTTCGAGCGGTACGCCGGCGCGCCGCATCTGCAGTCCTCGCCATTCGATGCCGCCAACGCCTCGCCGAACCGGATGCGATGGAACCCGCTGCCACTGCCCGAAGCGGCGACCGATTTCGTCGACGGCATGGTCACTTATGGGGGGACGGGGGACGTGGCGACCGGAGACGGCGTCGCCATCCATCTTTACGCCGCCAACCGGTCCATGGCGGATCGTGTCTTCATGAACGCCGACGGTGAACTGCTTATCGTGCCGGAGGTCGGCGGCCTGCGGATCGTGACCGAGATGGGCGTTCTGATCGTTGAGCCCTTGCAGATCGCCCTCGTTCCCCGGGGACTGCGGTTCCGCGTCGAGCTCTGCGAGCCCACGGCGCGTGGCTATGTCCTGGAAAACTACGGGGCGGCGTTCCGGCTCCCCGACCTGGGGCCCATCGGCTCGAACGGCCTGGCAAATCCGCGTGATTTCGAAACGCCCTCGGCCGCGTTCGAGGATCGGGATGTTTCGACGGAACTGATCCAGAAGTTCCAGGGCGGATTGTGGGCGACGCAACTCGATTACAGTCCGCTGGACGTCGTCGCCTGGCACGGCAATCTCGCGCCTTGCGCCTATGATCTGAGGCGGTTCAACACCATCAATACGGTCAGTTTCGACCACCCGGATCCGTCGATCTTCACCGTGCTGACCAGTCCCAGCCATACGTCCGGTACCGCCAACAGTGACTTCGTCATCTTTCCTCCGCGGTGGATGGTCGCCGAGCATACGTTCCGCCCGCCGTGGTTCCATCGCAATGTGATGAGCGAGTTCATGGGCCTGATCCACGGGTCCTATGACGCCAAGGCCGATGGCTTCGCGCCCGGTGGGGCCTCTCTCCACAATCAGATGAATGGTCACGGGCCTGATCGCGCCACCTACGAAAAGGCGATCGTCGACGATCTGACTCCGCACAGGATCTCTGACACCATGGCCTTCATGTTCGAAACCCGGCTGGTCATCCGGCCGAGCCGCTTCGCCGTTGAGACACCGCTTGTCCATCTTGACTACGACGACTGCTGGGCCGGCTTCGTCAAGCCGGAGGCGTTCCGGTGACGCGCCCCGGGCTGGACGAGACTCACGATCCAGATCTAAGGAGTTGGGTCGCAAGCGCGGACGGGGACACCGATTTCCCGATCCAGAACCTGCCGTTTGGCGTGTTTACCGCCGACGGTGCCGGCCCGAGGCCCTGCGTGGCCATCGGCGACCTGGTCCTCGATCTCGCCGGTAGCGCCACCGACGGTCTGTTGTCGGATTTCGAGGCTGCGGACCTCGTCGGACCGACCCTGAACGTGGTCCTCGCCTGGCCGCCCTCGCGGCGCGTGGCGCTGCGTCGCAAACTCTCCCAGCTCCTGTCAGACCGGGCATACGCCGGCCGCGTTCAACCCCATCTCCTGCGCCAGTCGGACGTCAGCCTCGGACTTCCCGCGCGCATCGGCGACTACACGGATTTCTACGTCGGCATTCATCACGCGACGAATGTCGGCAAGCTTTTCCGGCCCGACAATCCGCTGCTGGCCAACTACAAATATGTGCCGATCGGCTATCATGGACGGGCGTCCTCGATCCGGGCGTCAGGCGTTCCCGTTCGGCGACCTCGCGGACAGACCCTGCCGACCGGGGCCACGGTGCCGTCGTTCGGACCGGTCGGCCGGCTCGATTTCGAACTCGAACTGGGCCTCTGGATCGGACAGGGCAACGCCTTGGGCGAGTCCATCGGCATCGCCGAGGCCGGTGACCACATCGCCGGATATTGCCTGTTGAACGACTGGTCCGCACGTGATGTTCAGGCTTGGGAATATCAGCCGCTCGGCCCTTTCCTGGCCAAGAATTTTCACAGCACCATCTCTCCCTGGATCGTCACCAGCGAAGCTCTGGAGCCCTTCCGCCGGCCTCAGCCGGCACGTCCGGCCGACGACCCCGCGCCGTTGCCCTATCTCTGGGATGAACGCGACCAGGCACGAGGCGGTCTGGCGATCGAACTCGAGATTTCGCTGACGACAGCCGCGATGCGTGCCACGCGTCAGGATCCGGCCATCATAACACGCAGTCGCGCGGCGGAAATGTACTGGACGGCGGCTCAGATGGTCACCCACCATGCCTCGAACGGCTGCGAACTTCAGCCCGGCGACCTTCTGGGCACCGGGACCCTGTCCTCGGCGGATCGTGAGGGCTACGGCAGCCTGCTGGAAATCACGGAGGGCGGGCGCCAGCCTTTGACGCTGCCGAATGGTCAGACACGCACCTTTCTTCAGGACGGCGACGAAGTCTGCCTGAAGGGGCGCGCGAAAGCGGAGGGCTTCGTTCCGATCGGATTCGGCGACTGTCGAGCCACCGTGCTTCCGGCCGCCGACTGAATCATCAAGCTGGCGTGGGTGGCCTTCACAGGCCCGCCTGAATGATGGCGTGTCGCAGAGGCTCTTTCGGCATCGTCGGCAGCGGAGCGGCCGCAATCGCCTGGGCGCGGTCCTCCGGAACGCCGAAGGCGCGAAGCAGCATCAGCCCTGCGGCCTCTATATCACCAACGGCGAGGCCGTCGGTCATGGCCCGTCGGATAAGCATGACGACGAGTCCATAGCCCATATCCATGGCGACAGCAGGAGATGGCACATCGATGGCTGCGATCACCTGGGCCTGCCGCATCGACGCCTCGGCGTGCTGGCGCATGTGTGGCGTCGCCGGGCCGATCAGCGGAGTCACGCGAACCATGACCCCGCTGCAGGACGGGTCAGAGGATAATCTCAGAATCGTATACTGAATGTTCCGGCAGATCCTCTCGGCCGGATCCGTCAGATGATCAAAGAACAAGGACTGCTCGGTGTTCAGCTGGGCCGTAATGGTGGCCGCCATATCCTTGAGCATGTCTTCGTAGGTCGAGAAATAGTTGTAGAAGGATCCCCGGGCCAGGCCGGCGGCGTCCCGCACGTCATCGACAGTGACGCGGTCCATTCCCCTCTCATCGAACAGTCCGAAGGCCGCCGCCAGGATGCGCGCCCGCGTCCGCGCGCGTTTTTCACGCCCGACCCGCGTTCTGAAGGGCTCAGAGCCCTCAATCTCGATTGTCTCCGCCCTTGGCATTTGGATCCTGTCTCACGGCGCGATCCGCCGACGTCAACCAAAAAACCAGATTGACGAAACGTCATTATGACGATACGCCAGAGGTAATGATAAGGCAGAGGACGATCCACGTTCCCAAGCCGAGAGGGAGGACATGATGATCGATACAAGATTGTACGTCGGACTGTTGCTGGCGGGACTCCTGCCATCAGCAGCGATCGCTCAGGAAGCGGGCCCTGCTTCGCAGGCTACCTCACTGGATGAAGTGGTCGTCACAGCGCAGCGGCGCAGTGAGAATCTTCAGTCCGTGCCGATCGCGGTCAGCGTCGTTTCGGCGGAAACGCTCGCCTCGGCGGGCGCTACCGACATCACCGACCTGAACCACCTGGCACCGGGCCTTCATATCCAGGCGTCCGCGGGTTTTCTCGTTCCCCGCATCCGCGGGATCGGTACTACGGCCTACGGGGCCGGGCTCGAGAACTCCATCGCGACCTATGTCGATGGGGTTTACTACGCCTCAGGTGCCGGTTCGCTGCTGGGCCTGAACAACGTCGCCCAGATCGATGTTCTCAAGGGGCCGCAAGGCACACTCTTTGGCCGCAATGCCACAGGCGGCCTGATCCAGATCACCACGCGCGAACCCAGTCAGGCGTTCACCGGCCAGGCCAGCGCGACCTACGGCAACTATGAGTCCGCTTCGGCCAGCCTGTATCTCGCGGGCGGCCTGACCGACACCCTGGCTGCTGACCTCGCGATCCAGATTGCGGGACAGGGCGAAGGCTACGGGGTCAATCTCAACACTGGCAACGACGTCTATCGCACAGAGGAGGATTTCGCCGTCCGCTCCAAATGGGTCTTCTCACCCGGCCCCTCGACGGACATCCAGCTTATTGTCGACTACCTGGGTCGCGAGGGCAGCGGCACGGTCAGTTCTCACCAGGCGCCGGGCACCAAGCCCCTGTTTGGCCCCGCCTTCGCGGGCTCGCCGTGGGACATCGACTCCGACATCGATCCCGATCAGTCGCTGACCGGCGGTGGTGCCAGCCTGCGATGGGAGCAGGGCATTGGCGATCTGAATTTCTTGTCCATCACGGCCTACCGGGAGTCCTCCAGCTACCTGAGGTTCGACACCGACCTGACCCCGACGCCAGCCTTGACCCTGTCGAACTCGACGCTGGACGACCAGCAATTTTCGCAGGAATTTCAGCTTCAATCAGGCAGTGGATCGAACTTCCAATGGCTGGCGGGCGTCTATTATTTCAGCGCCGACGGTAAGTTCAATCCCAACGAACTCACCTTCGGAGGGCCTCTGATCAACCCTCGATTTCCAATCCAGACTGTCACCAGCCACGCAAACCAGAAGACGGAATCCTACGCCGCCTATGGCCAGGCGACATTCGCGATCGGTCCCGACACCAATCTGACCGCCGGTCTTCGCTACACCACCGAAACCCGCTCGATCCGGTCGCTGACGGAGGGAACGCTTGTCGGGGGAATACCGACTGGCCCCCTGGCTCCCGAGACCACGGATTCCAGGGACTATGAGAAGCCGACCTGGCGTCTAGCGCTCGACCACAAATTGGCTGAGGGCGTCCTAGTCTATGCCTCCTACAATCGCGGCTTCAAGAGCGGCGGGTTCAATGCGGCGCTGCCGAACGATCCGCCCTTCGAGCCGGAAGTCCTTGATGCCTATGAGGTCGGGCTCAAATCCGTTTTCCTGGACAGGCGCGTCCGGCTCAACGGCGCGGCGTTCTTTTACGACTACGCCAACATCCAGGTGGGTCGGTATCAGAACGGTCAGATCGGCTATTACAACGGCGCCTCCGCGGAGATTTACGGTGCCGATATCGACATCGAAGCCCATGTCGTCTCCGGCCTGACCCTGCGCGCCGGGCTCAGCCTGCTGCACGACCGGTTCAAGTCGTTTCCCAACGCAATCTTCGCTATTCCCCGTCCGACTGGAGGGACCCAGGCGGTCATCGCATCCGCCGAGGGAAATCGTCTCCCGCTGACCCCGGACGCTACCTTCAATCTGAACATCAACTACGAGAAATACACCACATCGGGGACCTGGACGGTGGACGCCGGCTACTATGCGAACAGCGGGTGGTTTGGCCAATCGGACAATATCCTCCAGCAGGACGGCTATTCCACGTTCGACTTCGCTTTGGGCTGGCGTGCGCCGGACGATCGCATCGGTGTCCGTCTGTGGGGCAAGAATCTGGGCGATGAAGCCGTCGCCAGCGCCCTTGGTGCCTCCGACATCTCGAGCATCGTGCAGTACGAGGCGCCGAGAACCTACGGCCTGACCCTCACCTCGAGCTTCTAGCTCGCCAGCCGGAAATCGCGCGATGGCCTACGACTCGATCTACGAACCCCTGCGCCGGTTTCCAGCGATGGATATCGGCAAGCTGAAAATGGCCCGCGTGATGATGCGGGCCATGCAGGCCGCCCACCCGAAGAAGACGTCGCCGGACGTCGAGATCGAGGATCAACTGATCGCGCGTGCGGGGCGTTCGATTCCCATCCGCCTTTACCGGCCGCGAAACGTCGAGAAAGCCGGCGTACTGCTCTTCTTTCATGGAGGCGGATTCATTGTCGGCAATCTCGACACCGAACACGCGCGGTGCGTTGACTATGCGGCGCTAGGGAAGTGCGCCGTGGTCTCCGTGGATTATCGGCTGGCGCCGGAGGACCCCTTTCCGGCGGCTCATGACGACGGCTGGGAAATCCTCAACTGGCTGCGCGAAGGTGGAGCCGGGGACAAGATCGATCCGACCCGGATCGGCGTGGGCGGCGGCAGCGCCGGGGCTACCCTGGCGGCCGGGCTGGCGCTGAGAGATCGCGACGAGGGCTCGGCGTCGATTTCATTCGTCCTGCTGATGCAACCCGTCGTCGATCATCTCTGCTCGCAACCTTCGGCGCAAACCTTCACCGACACCCTGTTCCTCAGGGCCGGGGATCTGCCGGTGTCCTGGCGTGCCTATCTGGGAAAGAGCCCGCCCACGGGCCCCCTGCTCAGCTATGCCTCTCCCTTCGCTGCAAGCGATTTCCGCGGGCTCGCGCCGACACTTGCGATCATCGGCGCGGAGGATCCCTCACGCGACGAGGCCCTGGCGCTGGCGTCGCGCATGATGGCCGACGATGTCGATGTCGAACTGCATTTCTTCCCCGGCGCTCCCCACGGTTTCGAAATGGTCGAAGCCGCGCCGGCGACGCAGACGTCTCTCGCGCTGCGCGCATCGGCCCTCATCCGCGCCCTCGCTCGCGCATGACGTCGCGGCATTCCTTTCGTCGAGCCGTCCTGAACCGGGCCGGGCGCGGCCCATGGCAGACCCCTGATGACAATTGACCCCTCTTTCGATGCCCTGAAGACACTGTTTCAACCCCCGGAAGGAGATCTGGCCTCCGTCCGAATCGCCGTCGCCGCCGGCGAGGCCGCGCGGCGACGCTCGGGCCCCTCCAGCGCACAGGTCGAGGCTAGGAGGCTGCCTGGTCCGGCGGGCGATGTGCCCGTAAGGCTCTACCGGCCCGGTCATGCCGATCCTGTCGGCGCTCTGATCTATTTCCACGGCGGGGGCTTCGTGGTCGGTGGGCTCGACGGCGAACACGACCGCTGCATGGACTACGCGGAACAGGCGGGATGCCTGGTGGTCTCGGTCGACTATCGTCTCGCCCCTGAGAATCCCTTTCCGGCAGCCTCCGACGATGGTCTGGCCGTTCTGACCTGGCTCGCCGAACACGCGGAGACGCTCGGCGTGGACCCCCGGCGTATCGCCCTGGGCGGGGCCAGCGCGGGCGGCGCCATCGCCGCCGGCCTCGCGCTCCGCGCCCGCGATCTCGGTCGGGGCGTGTGTTTCGTCCTGCTGGTGCAGCCCGCGCTCGACCACCTGTCGTCGTTCGCCTCGGCTCGAACCTTGGAAGGTGCCCCATTCCCGCAGCCCGGGCAGCTTGGCCAGACCTGGCGCGCCTATCTGGGTTCCGCGGCGCCCTCGGGCGCAACGCTCAGCTATGCGGCCCCCTTTTCCGCCGAGACGCTCGCCGGCTTTCCGCCGACCTGCCTGATGCTTGGCGGTGCCGACCCCTTGCGAGACGAAGGAATGGCGTTTGCGCGTCGCTTGCTCGACGCCGGATCGGAGGTCGAGCTTCACGTCGTGCCGGGTGCGCCCCACGGCTTCGACATGGTTGACGCCGCCGCTCTCACCCGCAGCAGCGTCGTGGTCCGTGTCGCCGCCCTGAACCGCGCGTTCACGCCTTCGGCGCCTGCCCGTTCAAACAGCCGGTCTGCCGCGAGGAACACGCTGATCGCCGCTTCGGTGGCGATGGCCCTCAGCATCCTGCCCGTTTTCGCCGGCACCTTCCCCTTGTTCCTCAACGTGCTGACCCGGGATCATGTCTTCACAGCGTCAACGTTCACCAGCCTGCTGCTGATCTCGGCCGTGTCGGCATCCCTGGCCAATGTCGCCGCCGGCTGGGCGGTTGACCGGTTCGGACCCAAGGCGGTCAGCCTGCCGGGGGTGATCCTGTTTGGCCTGTCGATCGCGGGGCTTTCATGGTCCGATCGCTTGGGCTGGGGTCTCTATCCGCTATGCGTCACGCTCGGCGTGGCGGCGGCGATGAGCGGACCCGTGGCTTACGCCAAGGCCATCGCCGGCTGGTTCGAGGCCCGGCGCGGTGTGGCCCTGAGCGTGGTCGTCACCGCCGCGCCCATGCTGTCGGCGGCGCTCATGGCACCGGTGGCGGCCCTCCTGATCGACCAGTTCGGCTGGCGCGGCGCGTATCAGATGATCGGCGGTGTCGTGGCGATCGTCGGTGCTGCGGTTCTGTTGACCCTCTTCCGCGACCCGCCGGTCGCACAGGCGGACGACCTGCTTGGAGCCGGACCAGGCTTCGGCGTTGATTTCGGCAAGGCGTTGAGCCGGGCACCCTTCTGGATGATCACCCTCGCCGTCGCCCTGGGTGGGGTCGTCGCAAGCGGAGTCTCCGGCCAGATGCTGACGATCGCAACGGAGGTCGGAGTCGATCGCTCCATAGCGGTCCTGGCCCTTTCGGCTATGTCCGGAGCGGGTCTCCTCGGTGCCCTGGCCTCCGGCGTCGTCGTCGATCGGCTTGAGACGCCACGGTCGGTCGCCTTCGGATTCCTTCTGGCGATCGCCGGCGTGGTCGTGCTGCGCCTGTCGGATCAGCCCGCGCTGTTCCTGACCGGCTGCGCCCTGCTGGGGGCCGGCAATTTCGCCGCGGGTTCGGCGCTGCCGTATCTGATGGGCCGCTTCTTCGGCATTCGGCGATTTGGCGAGATCTTTGGCGCCTGCGTCGCAGTGGTGGCGATCTGCTCGGCGGCAGGTCCACTGCTTTTCGGGATCGCTCAGGGATTGGGTCTGGGACTATCCGGCGTACTGAACATCTGTCTGGGGCTCCTGCTGCTGGCGACGTTCATGATCCTTTCGCTGCGCCGATATCCGGAAGCGTTCTGACGTCAGGTTCCATCAGCTGACCCACCGCTCAAGCCTAGAACGTCTTCCTCAGGCGCAGTGACACGAAGGTGTTGGGGTCGATCTCGCGGTCCTCGGTGAAGGCGATGGTGCGGGGCGTGCGCGTCGCATAGACCTCGCGGTGGGTCGTGAAGTCGTTCCAGATGTTCAGCTGGGCCCGCAGCGACAGGGTCGGGGTGGGCTTGTATTCGATGAAGCTCTCGAAATAGTTGGCACCGCGGAAAGAATTGGTCTGGTCCGGGTCATAGCTGGCCTGATGCAGGCGGGGCAGCCAGGCGATGCCGTACTGGATCTTCCAGCTGGTGATGTCCTGCTGGAAAGCGACGTTGGCCTGGCTGGCGCGAACGCCCGAGATCGGTCGGTCCTCGCCGGTGGTCGGGTCGGTGACGCTGGTCTTGTTCCAGTCGTTGCGGAAGGTGAAGCGACCGCCCGGGATCTTCAGCCTGTCGAGCGGGATCACCACATTGAGCGACAGCTGGTCGAGGGTCCCGTCGCCGATGTTGCCGGTCGCTGACAGGCCACCGGGCAGGGGCAGGCGGTCGATCACGTCGATGATCTCATCGTGGCGATAGCCGATCGAGACGATGCCTTCGCCCCAGAACCGGCGCTCATAGGCCAGTTCGGAGATCCAGCGCTGTTCGGGCTCCAGGTCGACGTTACCGCCGAACACCGTGCCGTCGTCGAGCTCGGCCGAGGCCGCGAAATCGCCGAAGTCGAGCTGGCCCAGTTCACGCTCGAAGCGGAAACGCAGCTGGTTGTTGGCCATGGGGGTCCAGGTGGCCAAAAAGCGCGGCTTGGCGAAGAAGAAGGACTTTTCCTGATTGGCGTCGCCGGACTGGCTGATGGTCGAACCTTCGAGGCGCAGGCCGGCCTCCAGCGTCAGGTTCGGCCGCACGCGCCACGTGCCCTTGCCAAAGGCCTCGCCGCGCGTTTCCTCGACCTTGACCGAGGCGGAGGGCAGGGGGACGTTGGTTCCGCCGATCGAGAAGGCCTGTGTCACGTCCAGGATATTGTAGGCCAGTTCGGCGCCGCCCTCGAACGTCAGGGTCGGCGAGCGTTCGTTACGCAGCAGGGCGCGGACGATCGATTCCGACTCGTCGCCTTCGGATGCAAAGACCTGCACCGGATCGTCGACGCCGTTGATGCGGGTATTGGAGGTCGAGATGTCTTCGGACTGCTCGAACTCGTGGATCGCCCGCATTTCCAGCGTCCAGCGGGGATTGAGCGGACGCGTCCAGGTCAGGCCCAACTCGCCGTTGGTCTCGTCGTCCTGGTATTCGCTGCGCCGGAACGCGGTCGCGGAGCGCAGTTCCTGCCAGCTCTCATAGTCGTTGACGCCGAGGCGCGAGGTCGCGTCGATCTTGCCGCCGAACAGGGGACCCGAATAGTTGCCACGAATGGCCTGGCCGCCGCCGCCCTGGTCGTTGCGGAAGGCCTCGTCGCGGATGATCGCGCCGGAGGCATTGCGGCGGATGCTGCGGCCCGGCCCGTTGGAATCGCTCGTCCCCATGCCGTCGGCCAGGGTGACGCCCCAGGAGCGGTCACCGACCTTGGCGGTATACTGATAGCGGGCCCCGAAGATGTCGCGCCCACCGTCGAAGAAGATGCCGTCCATGGAGAAGATGGACTGATGGCTGTTCTGGGTCTTCAGGATCACGTTGGCGATCACCGAATAGCCCTGCATGTCGATGCCCGGCGCACCGCCCCGGATCAACTCGATGCGCTCGACCTGGGCGGCGGTGGTGCGCGACAGGACGTTGGAGCCGGTGTCGGACTTGGAAGCCGGACGGGCGTTGTTGATCAGGACGTTGCCGACCGCGCCTTCAAAGCCTCGGCTGCCCGAGCCGTCCTCTACCGAGAAACCGGGCACGCGATTGACCATGTCGAGCGCCGTGTTCGGTCGCTGGGCGGCGAAGAAGTCGGGGGTGAAGACCAGCACGCCGCGCTGATTCGCATCCATCAGAGGGGCGCTCTGGGTCGGACCGGTGGGCACGGGGGCCTCGGCGACCTGGGGCGTGACGGGGGGCTTTGGATCGGGCTCGGCGAAGGCCGCGCCGGCGCTGAACAGCATGGCCGTTCCGGCCAGAAGAATGGTCTTGGTCATCGCCTGGGGTTCCCCTCGTTTGTGACCCGAGGTTTGCCGGGACAGGGGCGGTGTCTCCAGTTACAAGACGGACAGGTGGATTAAATCTCGGACATATTACAGGGGGCTAAGGTGGATGTTCTGTAATCATCCGCCTTTGTTTGGTCATGAAGACATCAGGCTGGCATATTGTGTCCGTTGCTGTTCTGGGCGCTCTGGCGTTGCAGACTGCGGCGCTTGCTCAGGACGTTCCGGACCCCGAGGCGACCTCGGTAGATGACGTCGTCGTCACCGCGCGTCGAGCGGGGTCGCCGATCTGGCAGGTCGAGCAGGGCGGCTCGACCGTCATCCTGGTCGGGGCCATCGGTGGGGTGCCCCGCGATTTCGACTGGCGTCCCGAGGCGCTGGAGGCGGCGACGGCGCGGTCGCAGCGCATCCTGTATCCTCAACAGGCCGAGGCCTCGATCAGCGATCTGCTGAGGCTGGTCTGGCGGATGCGGACCATCGCCAACCTGCCCAACGGCACGACCAGCGCCGACTATCTGTCGCCCGAACTTCAGGGGCGGCTGGAGGCGGTGATGGCGGGTGAGCGAGGCGACCGGTGGCGCACCCAGAGCTTCGTCGCTCTGGGGTTCGACCTGCTGGAAAGGGCGGGGCTGGACCGGCGTGGGCGGGGCGCGACCGATGCGGTCCGGCGTGCGGCGCGAGAGGCCGATGTCGACGGCAAGCCGGTGGGGGTAGTGCGCGGCGATGAGTTGATCGACAACCTGATCACCCAGCCGCCTTCGACCTATCTGCCCTGTATCGAGGCGGCGATCGCGGCGGCCGAGGCGGGACCAGCCGGGGCCATGGCGCGCGTCGAGGCATGGCGGTCGCTGCGGGTGCCCGACGTGCTGGCTACACCGCTGGACAAGGCGCTGAACGTCTGCTGGCCGTCAGGCGATCCGGAGATCGCGCCCGTGTTGCGGACCCAGTGGGCCGAAGCCGCGACGGCGGCCCTGGCCGAGCCGGGGGTCACCCTGGCGGTGGCACCCCTGCGCATCCTGGCCGAGCCGGGCGGTGTTCTGGACCAGCTGGAGGCCCAAGGGCTGGAGGTCATCGGACCGGACTGGAAGCCGGACGAGGCTCAGTAGAATTCGCTTTCGCGCGAAAGGCGGCCGCCTGACGAGGAATAGACGCGGCGGTCGGCGTCGTCTCGGGCGCGGGCTTCCATCCGGGCCTCCATCGCGGCGCGACGGGCCTCGCGTTCGGCACGCCAGTCGGGTCGGGGGGCGTCGAAACCGAAGGCCAGGGGGCGGGGCTGGTAGTCGTCGCGACGATCGTCCTGGCGTGGGGCCGGGTCTTCGTAGCGAGCCCGGTCTTCATAGCCCCGGTCATTGTACCCAGGCGGTTCGCGATCGTCGGCGCGCCAGTCGTCTTCCACATAGGCGGGCTGTTCGGCGTAGTAATCGGTGTTCTCGTTCGGTACGGGCTCGGGCATCCGGCCGTCGAAGCCGTTGTTCAGGGCACCCACATCCATGACGTCGCCCGGCTGGACCTCGCGTTCAACCGGGGGAACGACCGCAATGTTCAGGGCCGGGCCGGTGGCGCTCTCCGCATCCGCTGCGCTCCTGTTGGTCAGGGCGAACCCGCCCAGCGTCAGGGCCAGGACAGCGACGCCGCCCGCGATCCACCAGCGCACCTTCGGCTCGCTGAGCCGGTCGAGAAGGGGATGGGACATGAGGCCGCCTCCGATGAGAGCTCGATGAGCCCGTTTGTCCGCCCTGTCGTCAACGCCTGCGCCATCACAATGCGGCGAAGGGGCGGCGGTTCCTGACGGACCCGCGTCGCGCGAAGAGCCTAGACCGCCGTGCCGCCCACCGTCAGGCCGCCGATCTTGAGCGAGGGTTGGCCGATGCCGACGGGAACGCCTTGCCCCGCCTTGCCGCAGACGCCGACGCCGGGATCGAAGGCGAAGTCGTCGCCGATCATGCTGACGTTCTGCAACGCCGTGGCGCCGTCGCCGATCAGGGTCGCGCCACGCACGGGGGCGGTGATCTTGCCGTCCTCGATCAGATAGGCCTCGGTACACTGAAAGACGAACTTGCCGTTGGTGATGTCCACCTGGCCGCCACCGAAGTTCGCGGCATAGAGGCCGCGCTTGGTCGAGGCGATCATATCGGCCTGTTTGTCGCGGCCGCCCTCCATGAAGGTATTGGTCATGCGCGGCATGGGGACGTGAGCGAAGGACTGGCGGCGACCGTTGCCGGTGGCGCGCTGGCCCAGTTGACGGGCGCTCAGCCGGTCGTTCATCAGCCCGACCATGATGCCATCCTCGATCAGGACGGTGCGCGAGGTGGGCGTGCCTTCGTCATCGACCGACAGGGAGCCGCGCCGCCCGGCGATGGAGCCGTCGTCGACGACGGTGACGCCCGGCGCAGCGACCCGCTTGCCCATCATGCCGGTGAAGACCGACGAGCCCTTGCGGTGAAAGTCGCCCTCGAAGCCGTGGCCGATGGCCTCGTGCAGCAGGACGCCGGGCCAGCCGG
>NZ_JAEMRD010000101.1 GCF_016463485.1 Brevundimonas sp. | reverse complement strand
GAGATGGTGCCGACCTGGGCGATCTCGGAGTTGTTCTCGACCTTCTTGGCCGAGGCCTTGATGTCGGCGAGGACGGCCGTGACGGCCTTGTCGATGCCGCGCTTCAGGTCCATCGGGTTCATGCCGGCGGCGACGGCCTTCAGGCCTTCCTGGACGATGGACTGGGCGAGCACGGTCGCGGTGGTGGTGCCGTCACCCGCCTTGTCGTTCGTCTTCGAAGCGACTTCGCGGATCATCTGGGCGCCCATGTTCTCGAAGGCGTCTTCCAGCTCGATTTCCTTGGCGACCGAGACGCCGTCCTTGGTCGAGCGCGGGGCGCCGAAGGACTTCTGGATCACGACGTTGCGGCCCTTGGGACCCAGGGTCACCTTGACGGCGTTGGCGAGGACGTTGACGCCGCGCAGCATCTTGTCGCGCGCGTCGGTGTTGAACTGTACGATCTTGGCAGCCATTGAGGGCAGCTCCTAAATATTGATTTCGTTGAAGAAGGTCGAAGCGCCGGTGTGCTTACAGCACGCCCAGGACGTCGGATTCCTTCATGATGATCAGGTCTTCGCCTTCCAGCTTGACCTCGGTGCCCGACCACTTGCCGAACAGGATGCGGTCGCCGGCCTTCAGTTCCAGGGCGTTGACCACGCCCTTGTCGTCACGGACGCCGGGGCCGACGGCGATGACTTCGCCTTCCTGAGGCTTTTCCTTGGCCGTGTCGGGGATGATGATCCCGCCCTTGGTCTTGGACTCTTCTTCCACGCGCTTGACCAGCACGCGATCGCCGAGAGGACGAAACGCCATCTGTCTATTCTCCGATGTGACTTCTAAAAGTTTCCTCGCAAGCTACCCGGCGCCGGCTTTTGGCAGCCGGACCTCACGAGTGCTAACGCGAGCTGCAAGTAGGGGGGCGGCCCCCCAGCGTCAAGGCGAGCCTATCGGCTGCGCTTGCGAATTTTCGGTGACGTGAAGCGGTCGCGACCGGGGAAGTGTCAGCGGATGCCCACCATCTCGGGGCCTGCGGAAGCCGGAGCCACCGCCGCCAATCGCCAGCTGGCCTCGACGCGGCGTTCGAACAGGGGGCCGGCGCCGCGCACGCTGGTGCGCCAGTCGCGGCCGCCGCCTTCGCGCCCGGTCAGGGCGGCGAGCGAGGTCCGCAGCTCGGCCAGGGCGTCTTGTGGACGGTCGCGGCTCAGGAGGAAGCGGGCGTAACGGCTGGATTCGCCGAGGGTGTCAGGGTGAGCCGGTGCCAAGCGACTGGTGGTGATGGCGCGGACGCGGCGGTACAGGGTCTCGGCCTCCTGGGGTCGGTCGAGCGCCGTCAGGACATCGGCGTGACCGGCCAGTGTATCGACGATGTCGGGGCTGTCAGCGCCTAGCCCCGCCTCCAGCAGTCGCTGCCCCTCGGCGAAGGCCATTTCGGCCTCGGCGTATTTGCCCTGGTCGGCCAGGGCATAGCCGATGTTGGCGCGGACCACGCCGGTGAAGGGATGGTCAGGGCCGACGATGTCGAGCGCCAGGGCCAGGGCACGCTGGAACATGGCCTCGGACTTTCGCCCGTCGCCCTGTGTATGCAGATACCAGCCGTAGTTGGTCAGACACTGGGCCAGCAGCACCTTGTCGTCCGAGACCTCGGCGACCGAGACCGCCCGGCGATACAGGGGATTGGCCTGCCGCCCCCGGCCGGTGCGACGCAACGAATTACCCAGATTGGACAGGACGATGGCCAGATGGAAATCCTTGGGCCCGTAAAGGACCTCGTACATGCCCAGCACCTGGCGATAGGCGGGGTCGGCCTCGGCGTGGCGCCCCTGTGCCGACAGGGCATTGGCGTAGAGGTTCAGGGCGTCGGCGGTCTTCTCGTGAACCTGACCGATGTTGACCCGACGCAGGTCGTAACTGGCGCGCGCCGCGACCTCGGCCTCTTCGTTGCGGCCGAGGGAATCGTAGGCCTTGGCCTGGTCGTAACGGAGCTGGCCCTCCTGCACGGGATCGCTGTCGGCGACAGCCAGGGCGCGGTCCAGCAGGACGAGCGCGTCGTCATAGCGGCCCTGGTCCTGACGCAGCCGGGCCAGGGCCCCGAGCGGCGCCACGGTTTGCGACAAGGCGATCGCTGCCTCCACCGCGGTGGCGGCCTCATCGAACTTGTCGGCGTCGCGAAGCGTGGTCGCGGCGGCCAGATAGGCGTCGACCGCGCCCTTGACGTTGCCGGCGTCGGCCAGGGCCCGGGCGGCGGCGATCCCGCTGTCGGTCTGTACGGCAGGTTCATGAACGACGGCGGCCCGGGCCGGCACCGTCGACAGGACGGCGCACGCCAGTCCTGCTCCGATTACCATGGCGGGAAGTCGCGTCATTTCAGAGCCTTTCGCCCTGACGGTAGGGGGAGGCTGGGGCACCGACAAGGCCCGATCGACCGGCGCTCGATGAACGCCAGATGAACGGCAACCTGCCGAGACGTTCAGACTGGTCAAGCTAGACCTTGTGCAACACCATCGGCGGGGGCCGACGGGCTATTGGAGGAGACCAGAGATGAAGATGTTCGCCAAACTCGCCGCCGTCGCCGCGCCTGCGCTGGCCCTGACCCTGCTGGCCGCCGCGCCCGCCGATGCCCAGAGCCGCCATCGCGACCGCAACGACAACACCGCCGAGAACGCGCTTCTGGGTGCCGTGGTCGGCGGGGTGGCCGGCGCCATCATCGGTAACGGCGACGGTTCCTACGTCGCGGGCGGTGCTCTGGCCGGTGCGGCCCTGGGGGCTGCGGCGTCGAGCGACAACCGCTCCTATCGCGGCGGATCGTACAGCTACGGCTATGCGCCCGGCTATTACGGCAGCGGTTACGGCAGCAGCTATGGCTACGGCAACGGCTATGGTTCCAGCTACTATGGCTCAAGCTATCGGGACGATTGCGGGTATCGCCGTGACGGCCGCTGCTGGCGCAATCGGGGCCACTGGGAGCGCGAGCACGGCATCAACAGCCGCGACGGCTATGACCGCTACGAGCGTCGCCAGCTGCGTGACGACCGTCGGGACCGTCGGGACGATCGGCGCGACCGTCGCGACCGCCGCTGGTAGCAGACCGCGAGCTGTCAGGATCGTAAAACGGGCGCTTCGGTGCCCGTTTTCATGTCGGTTAGCCCAGCAACCGCGTCAGCAGGCCCGCCGTCGAAGGATCGAGCGCCGCGGACGGTCCGCCCGCGTCGACGTCCTTCAGGATCGCCTTGGCCAGGACCTTGCCCAGTTCGACGCCCCACTGGTCGAAACTGTTGATGTCCCAGATCACGCCTTCGACGAAGGTCTTGTGCTCATAGAGGGCCAACAAGGCCCCCAGGGTCCGGGGTGTCAGCCGGTCCATGACGATGGCCGTCGAGGGGCGGTTGCCGGGGAAGGTCTTGTGCGTAGCCAGCCGGTCGGCCTCGACCGCGTCGGCCCCGGAGGCCAGCAGCTCGGCGCGCGCTTCTTCGGAGCTCTTGCCCAGCATCAGGGCCTGGCCCTGGGCCAGGGCGTTGGACCAGAGGGGCGCTTCCGGGGCATCCTCGTGGGTCTTCGCCACGATCACGAACTCGGCGGGCACCACCTGCGGACCCTGATGGATCTGCTGGAAGAAGGCATGCTGGCCGTTGGTGCCGGGCTCGCCGAACACGACCGGACAGGTCTGGCGCGTGACGGGCGACCCGTCGCGATGCACCCGCTTGCCGTTCGACTCCATCTCGAGCTGTTGCAGGAAGGCGGGCAGGCGGCGCAGGGCGTGGGCATAGGGGGCGACCGTCCGGGCGGGACGGTTCAGACCGTCCACGTTCCAGACCTGGGCGAGCGCCAGCAGGACCGGCGCGTTGCGGTCCAGCGGTGCGGCGACGAAATGGTCGTCCATCTCGGCCGCGCCGGCCAGCAGGGCCTCGAACACATCGGGGCCCAGGCCGATGACGCAGCTCAGGGACACCGCCGACCACAGCGAATACCGCCCCCCGACCCAGTCCCGGAAGGCGAAGGTGCGGCCGCAGCCGAAGGCCTGGGCGCGATCCGGCGCCGCCGTGACCCCGATGAAATGTCGCTCGCGGCCCGCCTCAGGGAGGGCCTGCGCCAGCCAGGCCTTGGCGACCTCGGCGTTGGCCAGGGTTTCCTGGGTGGTGAAGGTCTTGGAGACGACGATGACAAGGGTGGTCTCGGGATCGAGCCCGGCCAGGGCTTCGGCCATGTCGCGCGGATCGATGTTGGCGACGAACCGGAGGTCGATGGCCGGGTGCAAGGGTCGCAGCGCGTCCCAGACCACGCGGGGCCCCAGGTCCGAGCCGCCGATACCGACGTGGACGATTGCGGTGAACGCCTTGCCGGTCGCGCCCGTCTCGGACCCCGACCGCACGGCGACGGCATAGTCGGCCATGGCGCGGCGCACGTCATCCACCTCAGCCGACACCGGTTCGCCCAGGGCGTGGAAGTCCGCGCCTGCCCTGGCGCGCAACGCCGGATGCAGCACGGCCCGGCCCTCGGTCGAGTTGATGGCCTCGCCGCCGAACAGCCGGTCGCGTGCCGCCTCGACGCCAGCCGTGCGCCCTAGTTCCAGACAGGCCTCGAAGGCGGACCTGGTCCAGCTTTGTTTCGACAGGTCCAGATACAGACCCGCCGCCTCCACGCTCATCCGCTCCAGCCGGGCGGGGTCGGCCGCGAACTGATCGACGATGCGGGCATCGGCGTCGCCTGCGGCAGCGGCGTCGAAGGCGGTCCAGTCGGCGTGGGGGGAGGCTGCGGGCATCGCTTATCCTTAACGGTTCTCAAGGTCTCGTTTACGGGTCAGGCGTATTCCGGTTCAATCGCTTTGTCCCTGTCGACTCCCGAAGTGATCGTGAAGGAGACCTCCATGTCCTGCGGCATCGCCCTGAGCCTGGCCCTGATGATGGGCGACCCCAACGTCGCCATGGCCGCCGCCCAGCCCCCCGCTGTCGTCGGTGCCCCCGTCTCGGTGGCGTCCGAGCCCCTGTTCGTCGACATCGTGACCCGATCGACCGGGCTGAAGGCCGTTGTCGATGCCTGGAAGGCCGACGGCGCGGCCGATGCCTCGGGCTTCTTCGCCGGGGCCGACTACGCCGCCTTCAAGACCCGCGCCCAGGCCCTGTCGACTACAGACATGCAGGCCCACCTGATCCTCAAGGAGCGGGGAACCGACGGCGACCTGAAATGCATCCTGCGTGGCATCTCCGAGGACATTCCGAAAAAGCTCGAAGCCGTCGAGACCGCCGCCACCCCGGCCGCCCGCGCCGTGGCGTTGGAGGAACTGTCCTATCTGCTCAACGACAATGTCGAGGTCATCACCACCCCGCCCCAGCCCGACGCCCAGTCCGGCGTCCCGGGCTAGGCTCAAGCATCGAGGGTGACGCGGGCCCGCCGGACGGTTAAGTCCCGGCCATGACCACGATCCTTTATGGCCGGCCGCCGCTGGTGTTCGATCCGCCCGCCACCGGCGAGGCCGGCGCGATCCAGACCTCACCCCTGATCCCCGGATCGACCGCGCTGGAGAGCCTGGACGCCGGGTCGATTGACGAGGCCATGATCTATGCGCCGCCGGGGGTGCTGGAGCGGCGCTACACCCTCGCGCTGGCGCTGCGGGCCCTGAAGGTCGGCGGGCGGCTGGACGTCATGGCACCCAAGGACAAGGGCGGATCGCGGCTCAAGAAGGAACTGACGGCTTTCGGCGTCGAGGTCGGCGAGACGGCAAAGGCGCACCACCGGCGCTGCGTGGTGATCCGGCCGGAGATGATGCCAGAGTCTGTTCGGGCGATCGACGACGCGATCGCGGCGGGGGCGATGCAGCGGGTCGACGGGCTGGAGGCCTGGTCGCAACCGGGCGTGTTCGCCTGGGACCGGATCGACGCCGGATCGGCCTTGCTGGCGCAGACCATGCCGCCGCTGAAGGGCGCGGGTGCCGATCTGGGCTGCGGTTACGGGGCGCTGGCCACGGTGGTGCTGAGGTCGGCGGCTGTGACCTCGCTGCGGCTGGTCGATCTGGACCGGCGGGCGGTCGAGGCGGCGCGGCGCAATGTCGAGGACGGGCGGGTCACGTTCGACTGGGCCGATGCGCGGACCATCGAGGGCGCGGCCGATCTGGATTTCATCGTGATGAACCCGCCCTTCCACGACGGCGGCGCCGAGGACCGTCGGCTGGGTCAGGCCTTCATCAGGAAGGCGGCCGAGATGTTAGGCAAGGGCGGTGTCCTGTGGCTCGTGGCCAACCGGCACCTCCCCTATGAGGCGGAGCTGAAGGCGGCGTTCAAGCGGGTCACCCCGGCCGGTGACGGCGGGCCCTACAAGCTGTTCGAGTGCGTGAAATGAACCCCCTGCGGTCGCAAGCAGCGCGATGACGAAAGCCCCGACATCCCGCGTCGATAAACTCCTCGGCTCCATGGGCTATGGCTCGCGTAGCGAGATCGCTCGGCTGGGCAAGGTCGGGGGGATTGTGCTGGATGGCGCGGACCTGACCGATGTGTCCCGGCGGATCGCGGTGACGCCCGACCTGTCGCAACGGATGGAGGTCGACGGCGAGGCGCTGGATCCCGTGCCCGGCCTGGTGATGATGCTGAACAAGCCGCTGGGGATGACCTGTTCGCGAAAGGAGGACGGGGCGCTTGTCTATGACGTCCTGCCCGACCGGTGGCGCAGGCGCGATCCGGCGATCTCGACCATCGGGCGGCTGGACAAGCAGACCTCGGGGCTGTTGCTGCTGACCGACGACGGCGACCTGCTGCACCGGGTCATCAGCCCCAGGAAGCATGTGGCCAAGGTCTATCGCGCGACCCTGGCGCGGCCGCTGGTCGGCACGGAGGGCGATCTGTTCGCAGCCGGCGGTCTGGTGCTGGAGGGCGAGGACAAACCCTTGGCACCGGCGTCGCTCGAGGTGCTCTCGCCGATCGAGGCGCGGCTGACGGTCACCGAGGGGCGCTATCACATGGTTCGGCGGATGTTCGCGGCGGTCGGCAATCACGTCGAGGCCCTGCACCGCGAGCGGATGGGCGGGCTGGTCCTGCCCGACGATCTGGAACCGGGGGAGTGGCGGCTGCTGGACGGGCCGCAGATCGAACTGATCTTCGCGGCGGAACCAAGGCTCGCCTGACGGACTACTGCTCCGCTTGATCGGAGAGTTCATGACCGGCGCTACCCTCAAACGTGATCTCAGGACCGGCCGGTCGCTGTGGGCGGACAGTCCCGGCCTGGGCGTGCCGGTGCGGCCGCTGGATCGGGCGATCAGCGTCGATGTCGCCATCATCGGGGCGGGGATCAGCGGGGCCTTCATGGCCCATGAACTGTCGAAGGACGGGCCGGTGGCGGTGCTGGACAGGCGTCCGCCGCTGATGGGATCGACCGTGGCCTCCACCGCCCTGCTGCAATGGGAGGTCGACCTGCCGCTGACGGCCTTGGCCGAGAAGATCGGCATGGCCAGGGCGAAGCGGGCCTATCTGCGGTCGCGCTCGGCGGTGGACGCGCTGAAGGCGATCGTGGCGGAGGAACGGATCGTCTGTGGCCTGAAGGACAAGTCGTCGCTCTATCTGGCGGGCGACGAATACGGCCACCGGGCGCTGGAGGCGGAGGCCGAGGCGCGGGCCGGGATCGGGCTGGAGAGCGAATACGTCGGCCCGGCGGCCTTGCGCGAACGGTTCGGAATCGAGCGAACGGGAGCGATCGTCTCGGCGGGCTCGGCCAGCGGCGATCCGGCCCGGCTGGCGGCCGGTCTGCTGCGGCGGGCACAGGCGCGGGGGGCAAAAGTCTATTCCCAGGTCGAGGTGCTGGAGGCGGCCAGCGATCCGGACGGCGTCACCCTGCTGACCGACGCGGGCCATGCGGTGCGGGCGAAGTCGGTGGTGTTCTGCTGCGGCTACGAATTCCCCAAGGGGGTGCCGACGCCGGGTGCGGAGGTCATCTCGACCTGGGCCATGGCGTCCAAACCGCGCCAGCGATGCCCGGCCTGGCTGCGGGACATGCTGGTCTGGGAGGCGTCGGACCCCTACCTGTATTTCCGCATGGGCGGGGACGGGCGGTTGATCGTCGGCGGCGAGGACGAGGCCTCCCCGATCGCGCACGAGGACGAGGCCAAGGGTCGCCGCAAATGCGCGACCATCGCCGACAAGCTGAAACGGCTGCTGCCGCAGATCGAGTTCGAGATCGACTACAGCTGGGCTGGGGCGTTCGGCGAGAGCGCGACGGGCCTGCCGTCGATCGGGCCGGTCGAGGGGATGGACCACGCCTGGGCCGTCATGGGCTTCGGCGGCAACGGCATCACCTATTCGGTCATCGCCTCCCAGATCGTGGCGGCGGAGGTCCGGGGCGGTAGCGATCCGGACGCGGGGCTGTACCGGGCTTGACCTGCGGCCTGGGTCCGCGCACCTCGGGATCCATGACGACCCATGCCAAAATCTGCGGCCTGACCACCCCTGAAACCCTCGACGCCGCCCTCGACCACGGCGCGGCCTTTGTCGGGGCGGTGATCTTCGAGAAGAGCCCGCGTCATCTCGATCCGTTGCACGCCGCAACCCTGTTCGAGCGGGCGCGGGGGCGGGCCAAGGTGGTGGCGGTGGTGGTCGATCCGGGCGACATGCTGCTGACCGAGATCGGGCTGATCCTGAGGCCGGACTTCATCCAGTTGCATGGGGCCGAGACGCCAGAGCGGGCGGCTGAGATACGGCGGTTGACGGGGGCGGGGATCATCAAGGCCCTGCCGATCAGGACCGAGGCAGATTTCGGGGGTGTGGCGGACTGGGAGCCGATCGCCGATCACCTGATGTTCGACGCCAAGCCGGTAGAGGGATCGGCCCTGCCCGGCGGGGTCGGGGCGCGGTTCGACTGGGGGCTGCTGGCCGGACGGACATTCCAGAAGCCCTGGTTCCTGGCGGGAGGCTTGACGCCCGACAATGTCGCACAGGCCGTGCGCGTTTCGGGCGCACCGCTGGTCGATGTGTCCTCTGGCGTCGAAAGCGCCCCGGGTGTTAAGGACGCCGGCCGGATCGCGGCCTTTCTGGAGGCTGTGGCCCGGTCCTAATTCCGACGCCTCCCCGCGTGAAGGTCCTGCCCGTGAACGCCATCATCCCCAACCAGTACGCCATGCCCGACGCGGAGGGCCGGTTCGGCCCCTATGGCGGGCGGTTCGTGGCCGAGACCCTGATGCCCCTCGTGCTGGAGTTGAACACCGCGTACGAGGCGTGCAAGGCGGACCCGACCTTCCAGGCCGAGCTGGACGACTTCCTGACCCACTATGTCGGGCGGCCCAGCCCGCTGTATCTGGCCGAGCGGCTGACCCAGCATTACGGCGCGGCCAACATCTGGTTCAAGCGCGACGAGCTGAACCATACCGGCGCGCACAAGATCAACAACTGCATGGGCCAGATCCTGCTGGCCATGCGGATGGGCAAGAAGCGGATCATCGCCGAGACGGGTGCCGGCCAGCACGGCGTGGCGACGGCGACCGTCTGCGCCCGGTTCGGCCTGCAGTGCGTCGTCTATATGGGTGCCACCGACGTGGAGCGTCAGTCGCCGAACGTGTTCCGGATGAAGCTGCTGGGTGCCGAGGTGGTGCCGGTGACTTCGGGTCGTGGCACGCTCAAGGACGCGATGAACGAGGCGATGCGCGACTGGGTCACCAATGTCGGCGACACCTATTACCTGATCGGCACGGCGGCGGGACCGCATCCCTATCCGGCCATGGTGCGCGACTTCCAGTCCGTGATCGGCAAGGAGACGCGGATCCAGATGCTGGCCCGGCGCGAGAAGCTGCCGGACGCCTGTGTGGCCGCGATCGGCGGCGGATCGAACGCCATCGGCCTGTTCCATCCCTTCATCGAGGATGCGGGCGTTCGCCTGATCGGCGTCGAAGCGGCGGGGCGCGGCCTTGATGGGCCGGATCATGCCGCCTCGATCCAGGGCGGGCGGCCGGGCGTGCTGCACGGCAACCGGACCTATCTGCTCCAGGACGAGGACGGCCAGATTCTCGAGGGGCATTCGATCTCGGCGGGCCTCGACTATCCGGGCATCGGGCCGGAGCACGCCTGGCTGAAGGACATCGGCCGGGCCGAATATCGCGCGGCGACCGACAACGAAGCGCTGGAAGCCTTCCAGCTGTGCTCGAAGCTGGAGGGGATCATCCCGGCGCTGGAGCCCAGCCACGCCCTGGCCCGGATCGGCGAGATCGCCAACGAGGTCGGCGCGGGCGGAGACGTGGTGCTGAACATGTGCGGGCGGGGCGACAAGGACATCTTCGCGGTGGCCAAACATCTGGGAGTCGAGCTCTAGGGTTCGAAAGTTGCTTATGAAGACAGTGATCGCAGCCCTCGCCACCGCCCTCGCACTCTGCGGCGTGGCCCAGGCCCAGGCCCCGCTTCAGGATGGGGTGCAGACCACGGCACCCGCGCCCATCGTGCCCCAGCCGATCGGGCCCCAGGGCGGGCCGGCGACGGACATACCGGTGCTTCAAGGTGCGGAGCCCGCGCCGGATTGCGGCAATCTGTATGGCCTGAACGGCAAGGCCTTCTGCGTCGCCGCCCTGATGGCCAATGTGGGGACGGTCGCCGAGGCCTATATCGCTGATCTGGAGACCAAGGGCTGGCTGGCGGCCGGCGGCGACGACAACCGGGTCGTCTTCGTGCGTCGTCGTGACGGCGGCGGCTGCGACGGCATGCAGATGCAGGCCTTCTATGACACCACGCGTCCGGCTTCGCCGACCAGCCTGGGCTATCTCGGCTTCGCGACTATTCCGGGAAATGTCTGCGCGGCTCCCCCCGGATCGGCACCGGCGCAATGAGTGTCCTCGCCCTGATCGCGGCGGTGATGACGCAGGCCGCGCCCGCCGTGGTCCTGCCCGAGGCTCTGGGCCTGCCTATGCTCGACGGCACGACGCGATCGGCGGACTGCATGGGTCTGCGCGAGCGGTTCGAGGGCCTGGGCAAGCCGTTCGACTGTCTCGCCACGACGGTCGCCCTCGGCAACGAACGGGCCTTTCAGTACATCGAGGCTGCCAAGGCCAGGGGCTGGCAGGACGCCGGAGGGGCCGCCAACGCCCTGATGATGATCCGTCCGCTCGACGACGGCGGATGCCAGCGGCTGTCGATCGCGGCCTTCCCCGGCACCGAAGCCATGGCACCGGGTGACCCCGCCTATCTGCTGTTCGCTGTCGACCCGGCCGGAACCTGCCCGCCGCCCAGACCTGCCTCAGGCGGGCCCGCCTCTGGCCAGAGCCCGACGTCTCCGGGATCTGCCGAATGACGATGGCCCCTATCGTCCAACGCGCTTCGGTGCATCGGGTTGGCCCAGGCTCGCCTAGGGACACGGCTGGCCAAGCTCGTGTTTGCGCGGCAATGGAGTCTGGCGCGCGATGATCGTTGCCTTGTTCGCAGCCGCCACGATGGTTCAAGGTTCACCGACGGTGGTGATGCCCGGTGTCCTCGATTTCCCGATGCTGGAAGGCGTGCAACCTGCGCCCGATTGCCTGGGCCTTCGCGAGACACTGGCCGAGGATGGAGAGGCATTTGAATGCCTCGGGGCACCGTTGAGCCGTGTCAACGACCTGGCTTTCGCCTACGTCCGGGCAGCGAGCGAACGTGGATGGACCGACGCCGGTGGAGCGGGGATCGCACTGTGGATGACGCGCGTCCTGCCTGACGGCAAATGCCAACGCCTGACGATTGCGGGAATGTGGGATTTCGAGCGAACGCCACGACCGAGACCGAACGATCCTGGTATTGTGGTAATTTCTCTAGATCCCGACATCCGCTGCCCCGTCCTGAGACCCGCCGAATGACCACCGCCCGTATCGACGCCCGTTTTGCTGCTCTGAAGGCCGAGGGCCGGGCCGGGTTCGTGGCCTATGTGATGGCCGGCGATCCCACGCGCGACGAGGCGCTGGAGATCCTGCGCGGCCTGCCCGCCGCCGGGGCCGACATCATCGAACTGGGCTTTCCGTTCAGCGATCCGATGGCCGAGGGGCCGCCGATCCAGCGGGCGGCGCTGCGGGGGCTGAAGGCCGGGCTGACGCTCAGGGGCACGCTCGATCTTGCGGCGGCGTTCCGCGCGGGCGACGCCGACACGCCCCTCATCCTGATGGGCTACCTGAACCCGATCGAATCCTACGGGTATGAGGCGTTCGCGCGCGATGCGTCAGCGGCCGGGGTGGACGGCTGTATCGTCGTCGACTGCCCTCCCGAAGAGGCCGATCCCCTGTCGGACGCCCTGGATGCGGCCCAGGTCTCGCTGATCCGGCTGGCCACGCCGACGTCGGACGATGCGCGGCTGAAGATCATCGCGCGGCGGACCTCGGGCTTCGTCTACTATGTCTCGGTCGCGGGCGTGACGGGGGTCAAGGAGGCGCAGGCCGTTTCCGTCGCCCCGGCGGTGGAGCGGGTGCGGGCGGCGATCGGCCTGCCGGTCGCGGTCGGGTTC
>NZ_JAEMRD010000100.1 GCF_016463485.1 Brevundimonas sp. | reverse complement strand
GGATCAGGGCGGCGGCGACCGAAACGACCTGTTTCGGCGACACGTCCATCATGTCGACGTCGGCCTTGTTGAGCAGTTGCGATTCACCGTTGATCCGGCCGGGGACCAGATCCTCGACGATTTCGCCGTCCTTGAGCGCGATGTTCGCCTGGGCAATCGTGTATTTCGACTCCTCCATGGCCGAGATGTAGACCACCTCGTTCTGGGCGATGCCGTCCTTCACGCGCCGGTACGGGCTCTCGATGAAGCCGTATTTGTTGACCCGCGCGTGGGTCGCCAGCGAGTTGATCAGGCCGATGTTGGGGCCTTCCGGCGTTTCGATCGGGCAGATGCGGCCGTAGTGGGTCGGGTGAACGTCGCGGACCTCGAAGCCCGCGCGCTCGCGCGTCAGACCGCCGGGGCCAAGCGCCGAAAGGCGACGCTTGTGGGTGATCTCGGACAGCGGGTTGGTCTGGTCCATGAACTGCGACAGCTGCGACGAGCCGAAGAATTCACGCACGGAGGCGGCGGCCGGCTTGGCGTTGATTAGATCGTGCGGCATCACCGTGTCGATATCGACCGACGACATGCGCTCCTTGATGGCACGCTCCATGCGCAGCAGGCCGACGCGGTACTGGTTTTCCAGCAGCTCGCCCACCGAACGGACCCGGCGGTTGCCCAGGTTGTCGATGTCATCGATCTCGCCGCGGCCGTCCTTCAGGCCGACCAGGATCTGCAGGACCTTCAGGACGTCGTCCTTGCGCAGGACGCGGATCTCATCGGAAACCTCGGGGGTCTCCAGACGCATGTTCATCTTGACCCGGCCCACGGCTGACAGGTCGTAGCGTTCCGCGTCGAAGAACAGCGAGTTGAACATCGCCTCGGCCGCTTCCGGGGTCGGGGGCTCGCCGGGGCGCATCACGCGGTAGATGTCGAACAGCGCGTCTTCGCGACCGGCCGATTTATCGACCCGCAGGGTGTTGCGCATATAGGCGCCGACCGTGACGTGATCGATGTCCAGCACGTCGATCGTGGTGAAGCCGCGCTCTTCCAGCAGCTCGATCGTCGGCGCGTCCAGCTCGTCGCCAGCCTCGGCATAGATCTCGCCGGTCTCGTAGTTGACGGCGTCGGCGGCCAGGTAGCGGGTCACCAGGGCGTCGGCCGCGAGCGACAGCGACTTGGTGGTGTCACCCAGTTTCTTGGCGGCGCGGGCGCTGATCTTCTGGCCGGCCTCGGCGACAACCTCGCCGGTGTCGGCGTCGACCAGGTCAAACTCGGGCTTCACGCCCCTCCAGCGTTCCGGTTTGTAGGGGGTGACCCAGCCTTCGCCACGCTTCTCGTACGGGACGGTTTCATAGAAGGTGCGCAGGATTTCCTCGCCGTCCATGCCCAGGGCATAGAGGAAGGTCGTCGCCGGCAGCTTGCGGCGACGGTCGATACGAACGAACACCACGTCCTTGGCGTCGAACTCGAAGTCCAGCCACGAGCCGCGGTACGGGATCACGCGGGCGGCGAACAGCAGCTTGCCCGACGAGTGGGTCTTGCCCTTGTCGTGGTCGAAGAACACGCCCGGCGAACGGTGCATCTGCGAGACGATCACGCGCTCGGTGCCGTTGACGATGAACGTACCCTTGTCCGTCATCAGGGGGATGTCCCCCATGTAGACGTCCTGTTCCTTGATGTCCTTGACCGAGCGGGCGCCGGTTTCTTCGTCCGCCTCGAACACGATCAGGCGCAGCTTGACCTTCAGCGGCGCGGCATAGGTCATGTCGCGCTGGATGCATTCCTCGACGTCGTACTTCGGGTCCTCGAACTCGTAGGAGACGTATTCAAGAACGGCGCGTTCGTTGAAGTCCTTGATCGGGAAGACCGACTTGAACACCGCCTCGATGCCCTGCTCCTTGCGGACGCCGGGGCGCACTTCGCGTTGCAGGAACTGTTCGTAGGAGGCGCGCTGAACCTCGATCAGGTTCGGCATCTCGACGGCTTCGGGGATGCGTCCAAAGGACTTGCGGATCCGCTTCTTGCCGGTGAAGGTCGTAGCCGATGCGATCTGACCGTTGATGGCGAGACCGTTCAGGACGTCAGTCATTCAATGTTTCCCAGTCCGCACGGCGTGACCCGTGGGAGAAATGCAGCGGCACGACGCGCTTTTCAGCGGCCGTGACAATCGGTTTCGGCTCCCACCCTCGGACCGCGAAACGGTCCAGGAAGCCTGAAATCTGTGAGCTCCTCGGGAAAAGGAGCCACGCCTTCGCTCGGTCGGAGGGCGACGGACCGGGCCTCGGCGCTTTCGCGCGGAATCATGGAGGTGATTGCGGAACGCGGACGTATACTCGCTTTGACGGCGAAATAAAGACCGATCCACAGGGAAAGCGTTACTTTTTCAGATGGGCGCTTGACCGTCGCGCCGTTCGCGAGAAGCCGACTTCGCACCGATGGAAACCGCTGCTAGCTTCGCCGCCATGAAACGCATCGCTCTCGCCGCCGCCCTGGCCCTCTCGGCCGCCCTGTCCGCCTGCGCCTCCGGCCCGCCCGAGACGCTGTTGATGGCCGCGCCGTCGGATGCGTCGTCCTGGGTTCCGGCGCAACGGGGCTATCTGGCCTGGTCCTCGACCCGCCGCGGCTGGAACGTCGCCCCCTCGGGCCTGCAGTACAAGCGTGTCGGCCGTGCCCAGCCCAATGCCCCGATGCCGACCTCCGCCGACGTCGTCCGCGTCCACTATCGCGGCACCCTGATCAACGGCCAGGAGTTCGACAGTTCCTTTGCCCGCAACGAGCCGGCCGAGTTCCCGCTGGGCCGCGTCATCCGCGGCTGGACCGAGGGCGTCGCCCTGATGCACGTGGGCGAGACCTATGATTTCGTCATCCCCGCCGACATGGCCTATGGCCCCCGCGCCATGGGATCGGACATCCCGGCCAACTCGACCCTGCTGTTCCGGGTCCAGTTGCTGGCCATCAATCCGTCGGCGACGCCGGTCGGCTGACGGGTCCCCTCAGCCGCAATCGACGGACTTGATGATGCCGGTCGCCTCATCGAAGCGGACATTCAGCCGGTCCGGGCGATAGTCGCGGGTCGTCGGGCAGGTCGTGCAGACGATGCGGACATTGGCACCCGGCGCGAAGTCCACCGCACCCATGTGAGAGCCGATCAGCGACTTCGCCGATTCGGCATCGCACCGCTGCGGCCCGCCCGGCGTCGGGCCCGGCGCGGGCGTTTCGGCACAAGCCGTCACGGCGGCGAGACCTGCGATCGCTGCAAACGCCCTCATCCGCATCGGACCTGCTCCACCACTTCCGTCTCGGCGTTGAAGAAGATGTTCTGGCGATAGGGCGAGAAGTCCATCGTCACCGCGCAGGTGGTGCAGACCACACGCCGGTTGACGACATCGACCGGTACCGGGATCTCCCGCTTGTTACGCCCCACCAGCCACTGCAGCTCGGACGCCTTGCACAGGTCGGGCTCACCATCGGGCATTTTGGAGCCCACGGGCTGGGTCGCCTCGGCCTCGGCGACCACGGCCGGAGCGGGCGGGGGCGCAGCGGCGGGCGTCGAACACGCGCCCAGCAACAGGACCGCGATCAGGCCGCCTTTTGCCAGCCCTCGTCCGTCTGCTTCCAGTAGGCCAGGTCGGCACCCTGCCCCTTCAGCACCCGCCAGCGTTCCCGTGCGCCGTGCAGCGCCGTCTCGTCCCGACCGTCGAAGATGATGAAGCATCGCGCGTAACCTTCCGTGTCGCCCAGTTCAGAGCCGTCGACGATGAACAGCGCCTGAGCGCCGTTCGGGTTCTCCGATTTCCCCGTCAAAAGGATCGGCTGGCGCTCCGCATGGGGCTCGTCGGCCCGGCCATGCGCCAGGAAACTGTCGTCCCGCCAGGTCCACAGCCGCTCGTCGATATCCTCGAGCCGATGGGCGTCGGCGACCTTCACCAACGCCCGCCAGCCGCGTTTCAGCGTCCGGTCCAGCAGTTCAGGCAACACCTGATCCAGCGACGACCGCTCCAGGTGATAGAACCAGAATTCCGTACTCATACCCTTCCCCCCTTGCGGGGGACGGTGGCAGCCGGAGGCTGACGGATGGGGGGTGCCGCCACTCTGTGGGGGGTCAATCGCTGCCCGTATCCCCGCCAGCACGAGGTCCATCCGCTCAACCACGGTTGAGTTGCGAAATCGCATGACCCGAAACCCATGCTCGAGCAGCCAGGCATCGCGAACTGCGTCCTCTGCCTCCCGGAAATCATGGATGCCTCCATCGACCTCGACCACCAACCGCTGCGACAGACAGACGAAATCAACGACATAGGGCCCGATCGGCGATTGCCTGCGAAACCGCAGCCCATCGACCGCCTTCCCGCGAAGCTGCGTCCACAGGACAGCCTCCGCCTGTGTCGGCGACTTGCGAAGCCGACGGGCGGTGACGTGGGCACGATCGGAATGATGGATCGCCATACAGCGAAGCTACGCCGTTTGGCGGTCCGTTCCACCCCCCCATCCGTCAGGCTCCGCCTGCCACCTTCCCCCGCAAGGGGGGAAGGAGTTTGCGCCCTCATCAGCCTTCGTACGAATCCGCCACCATCCGGTCCAGCGTGCGAACGCCGAAGCCGACCGGGCCGTCCGGCACGGTGTTGAGCGTCGACTTGGACACCCAGGCGGTCGGCGCGATGTCCAGATGCGCCCAGGGCGTGCCGTTGACGAACCGCTGCAGGAACAGGGCGGCCGTAATCGAACCCCCGGCCCGGCCGTTGCCCATGTTCTTCACATCGGCGATCGCACTGTCGATGTGCTTTTCGTACTGCTTGGGCAGGGGCATCCGCCAGAAATTCTCGCCGACCTTTTCCCCCGCTGTGAAAATCGGTCCGGCGACCGCTTCATCGTTGGAATACAGCGCCGCATAGTCCAGCCCCAGGGCCACGATCGCGGCGCCCGTCAGGGTGGCCAGGTCGATCATGAATTTCGGCTTGAACCGGTCCTGAGTGTACCAGAGGGCGTCGGCCAGGACGAGGCGACCTTCGGCATCGGTGTTGATCACCTCGACCGACTGGCCCGACATCGAAATGACCACGTCGCCGGGCCGCTGGGCGTTGCCGTCGGGCATGTTCTCGACCAGGCCCAGAACGCCCACCGCATTGACCCTGGCCTTGCGACCCGCCAGCGCGTGCATCAGTCCGGCCACGGCAGCCGCGCCGCCCATGTCCCACTTCATGTCCTCCATGCCCTCTGCGGGCTTGATGGAGATGCCGCCGGTGTCGAAGCAGACGCCCTTGCCGACGAAGGCCAGCGGTTGCGCACCCGGCTCGCCGCCGTTCCACTGGATCACGGCCAGCTGGCTCTCGCGACGGCTGCCCTGGCCGACGCCGAGCAGGGTCCACATCCCCAGCGCTTCCATCTCGGCCTCGCCGAGGATCTCGACCTTCAGACCCAGCCGCTCCAGATCCTTGATCCGGCGGGCGAACTCGGCCGGATACAGGACGTTGGCGGGCTCGGCGACCAGATCGCGCGCGAACACGACCGCATCGGCCACCGCCGACATAGGCTCATGGGCAGCTTCGGCGGCGCGCAGGTCCGAGGTCACGATCCGCACCGTGGTCACCGAGGCGATCTTCTCGGGTTTCAGCGTGGTGCGGTATTTGTTGAACGTATAGGCGGCCAGCCGCACGGCGAACGCAGCTCGCGCCGACTGCTCGGGCGTCAGATGCCCGAAATCCAGCGTCAGGGTCTCGGCTCCAGACAGCTTCACCGCATGGTAGGCCGCGCCGGCCGCCGTTTCGATGCCGGCCTCGGTCAGGTCGTCCTTGCCCGTGCCGACCAGCAGCACGGTCTTGGCCTCGACCCCGCTGGGTCCGGCCACGACCAGCGTCGTGTTCTCCGCCCCCGTGAACCGGCCGGCCGACATGGCGCGGCCCAGGGCCCCGCCGGTTGCCGCATCGTGCTCGGGGCCCTTGCCGGCCAGGACGCGGCCGTCGCCGACCAGGACGGCCAGCACATCGGTGACGCCCGAAACGGCGACGAATTCGATCTTCATGAAACGCGACTCCAGCCGGACTTTCAGGCCCGGTCATTGATACTGAGGTGGGTCGGCCCAGCGGTTGTCCGCGAGCCTCCCGGGTGTGTATTAGATGCTCCCCATCGCCCGCGCCCGCAACACGGGTGATCGCTTCACGCTCCATGACCCTGATTCAACGCTATCTTTTCCGACAGATCGGCGTTCCCGTGGTGGCCGCCTGCGCCGCGCTGGCGGGAATCGGTCTGCTGTCGCAGAGCCTGGATCAACTGGAGGTGATCGTCGAACGCGGACAAAGCGTCTGGGTTATGGTCAAGCTGACCCTGCTGGCCCTGCCGCAGCTGTTTTCGGTCATCCTGCCCATCGGACTGTTCGTCGGGGCCCTGATCGCGCTGACCCGGCTGCAACGGGAACAGGAACTGACCGCCGCCTTCGCCAGCGGCATGACCCGGTGGAAGGTCATCTCGCCGGCCGCCCGCATCGCCGCGATCGCCGCTGTCGTCACCCTGGTCATGACCGTTCTGATCCAGCCCTGGTCACAGCGCACCGCGCGCGAACAGGCCTATGCCATCCGTACCGACCTGGCCGCCCTGCTGGTCGAGGAAGGCCGGTTCGTCCAGGGACCCGACGGCCTGACCGTCTATGTCCAGCAGATCGAGCAGAACGGCCTGCTCAAGAACCTGTTCGTCTATCTCGCCGACGGCAGGGGCGGGGTGCGGACCTGGGATGCGGCAGAGGCCCGCTTTGAACAAGTCCAGGGCCAGCCCTTCCTGACCCTGACCAACGGCTCGATGCAGGAATATTCTTCCAACGGCGTGCTCAACCAGTTCTCCTTCGCCCGCTTTCCCTTCGATCTGACCCCCTTCACCGAAAGCCGCGAGACCATCCGCTACAAGCCCTCCGACCTATGGATGGGTCAGCTGTTCAACCCGACGCCCGAGATCGTGGCCATGAGCGGATCGCGCGGCGAACTGCTGGCCGAGGCTCATTCGCGGCTGTCCTCGCCCCTCTATGCCCTGACCGCCATGGCCCTTGCCCTGTCGGCGATCATGGGCGGCGCTTTCAGCCGCACCGGCTATGGCTGGCGCATGGCCAGGTCGGCGGGGATCTTCCTCTTGGTGCGAGTCTTCGGCTACGGCATCGTGGCGGCCAGCGCGTGGAACAGCTGGCTGAATCTGTTCCAGTATCTGCTGCCCCTGATCGCAGCGGCCCTGGCCCTTCGGATGCTGTTCCGTGCGCTCAAGCCCGGCCGCCGCTCTCCGGCACTCGAGCGTCTGAAGGCGAGGTTCGCATGAGGATTTCCCTGCGCGGCGACCACACGCCGATCCGCCTGCGGCTCGGCCGCATCGAACGCTACGTCCTGATCCAGCAGTTGCGCGCCCTCGGCGTGGCCCTGGCCGTCATCGCCGCCCTGGTGATGCTGATCGACTTCGTGGAGATTTCGCGAGGCCTCGGCTCCGACACCGATCTGTCAGGCCTGCGCATCCTGGGCCTGATGATGCTGAAATCGCCGGCGGTGATCGTGCAGCTTCTGCCGTTCGTCTTCCTCTTCGGCACCCTGTCCGCCTTCGTGGGCCTGAACCGCCGGTCAGAACTGATCGCCATGCGCGCGGCCGGTGTCTCGGCCTGGCGGTTCGTGCTGCCGGCCGCCGCCTGCGCGCTCGTGCTGGGCGTCCTGACCGTCACCGCCATCGGCCCCCTCGCCGCCTCGGCGGACGGCCTGTTCCAGCGTGAGCGTGCCCGCATCTCCGGCTCCGTCGCCGGGTCCGCCGATCGCGAGGCGGTCTGGCTGCGCGAAGGCGAAGGCCAGCGCCAGATGGTGATCCGCGCCGGTCGCCAAGACCGGGCCAACGCCCGACTGCTGGACGTGACCTTCTTCATCTACGCCACCGATCCCGAAGGCCGCCGCGCCTTTTCCGAGCGGATCGACGCGAAATCCGCTGCCCTCAGCGCCGGGCGCTGGCGGCTGGTCGATGCCGTCGGGGCCCAGACCGGCCAGCGTGCGATGCGCTACGCCACCCTCGACCTGCCCTCCAGCCTGGCCGACGAAGAGGCGTTCGAGCGATTCGCCCGGCCCCAGTCGACGCCCTTCTGGTCCCTGCCCGGCCAGATTCAGCGGATCGAGGACGCAGGATTCTCGTCCACCGCCTATCGCCTGCGCCTTCAACAACTGCTGGCCACGCCCCTGATGTTCGCCGCCATGTCGATCCTGGCCGCGGCCTTCTCTCTACGCCTCATGCGACTGGGCGACCTGGCCAAGATGGCGGTCAGCGCTGTGGTCCTGGGCTTCGCCTTCTTCTTCCTGAACCAGGCGTCCGCCGCCTTCGGATCGGCCGAGGTGGTGCCGCCCTTTCTGGCCGCCTGGCTGCCGGCGGTGCTGACGGCGCTCGCCGCCTTCACCTTGCTGTTCTATACCGAAGACGGCTAAGCGACCCTCCAGGCGGGGGCCTGACGACGAACGAGCGGAAACCGGTCTTGAAGCAGCGTAACGGCAGCGCCTCCCAGCGGCAGGGGTCCCGCACCCGGCTCCTCGCCGGCGTGGCCCTGTTCGCCTGCCTGCCCCTCACTCTGGCCACCGCCGCTCAGGCCCAGACTTCGCCTGCGACCACACCTCCCTCGGACCAGCCCGGCCCCGACGGCCTGCCGCCCCGCGCCGTCTATATCGAGGCCGGCTCCGCGACCCGCGAGGGTGACGTGATTTCGGCGCTCGGCGACGGCGAACGCGTCCTCGCCCGTTTTCAGTCCCACACCCTGCGCGCCGGTCGCGTGACCTACGACATGACCTCCGGTGCGGGCACGGCTGACGACAAGGTCGAGCTGACAAGTCCAGAAGGCGACACCGTCTACGCCAGCCATCTTGAGCTCGATTCCGATCTCAACGCCGGGGTCGCCGTCGATTTCGCGACCCGGCTGTCGAACGGGGCCAGCCTGATGGCCGCGACCGCCGTACGCCGCTCGGCCAATGTCAACGAGCTGAACTACGCCCTCTTCACCCCCTGCCCGATCTGCGACGCCGAGGGGAACCCCAAGACCCCCTCGATCTCCATCCAGGCCGAAAAGGTGGTTCAGGACGAGGAACTGCGCGCCATCCTGTTCCGCAACGCCCTGTTTCGCGTCGGCGGCGTTCCGGTCTTCTGGCTGCCTGCCTTTGCTGTGCCGGACCCGACCGTCGAGCGCAGTTCCGGCTTCCTGGTGCCTTCGGTCAACTATGACGAAGGCCGGGGCCTGTCGGTCGAGGGGCCCTATCTGCACGTCGTCTCCCCGTCCGAGGACTGGCTGATCAGTCCCCAGTTCAACACGGCCGTCCTGCCCCTGCTGAACCTCCAGTGGCGCAGGCGGTTCGCCGATGCCTCGATCGTGGCCCGTGGCGGCTATACCTATGCGCAGAATTTCGGCGACTTCGACCTCGACGGCGACGGCGACGCCGAGAGCAACGTCGACTTCGGCGACCGCACCAGCCGCAGCTATCTGCTGGCCCACGGCCGCTGGGATCCCGCCGGTCCCTGGCGCGCCGGATTCACGGCCGAGCGGGTCTCGGACAAGACCCTGTTCGACCGCTACGACGTCCGCGATCCCTATCAGGACAACGGCCTGTATTACGGCGACCAGCGCCGCCTGATCAGCCAACTCTACGCCGAGCGCCAGACCGCGCGGTCCTATGTCTCGGTCGCCGCCTTCTCGATCCAGAGCCTGCGCGTCGACCAGTTCAACCCGATCACCCCGGCGCTGAACATCTTCGAGGACGACAACACCCTGCCGGTCGTAGCGCCGCTCGTCGATGCGCGCTGGGAGCCGGTCGAGCGGATCCTGGGCGGCCGCCTGAGACTCAAGAGTTCGGCCGTCTCTCTCACCCGCGACGCCTATGTCGGCGCACCGGTGCTGCGCCTGCCCCCCATGGCAGCCGTCCCTACGATCACCGACGGGGTCGACAGCCGCCGCCTTACGTTCCAGACGGACTGGCGCCGCGTGATCATCTCGCCCGGCGGCATCCGGTTCGAGCCGTTTCTGGACGCCCGCGCCGATTTCTATTCGGTTTCCGACCTGCCGCCCGTTCTGAGCCTTGAGGACACGACGATCACGCGCGGCCGCGTCACCGCCGGCATCGACGTCGCCTACCCCCTGATCAAGCGGCTGTCGGCGACCTCGGACATCGTCATCGAGCCCCTGGCCCAGCTGTCGATCTCGAACAAGCCCAACCTGGATCCCCGCATCCCGATCGAGGACACCCAGACCTTCGAGCTGGACGAGACCTCTCTGTTCCGCGTCGATCGCCTGCCGGGCTACGACGTCTACGAGGGCGGCGGCCGTCTGACCGCCGGGGCCCGCGCCACCCTGCGCTGGGACGAGGGTCGCACCGCCAGCCTGTTCATCGGTCGCAGCGTCCGCTCCGACGAGGAAACCGCCTTCCGCATTCCCGTGCCGGACGCCCCCGCACGGCTGTACGACCCGTCCGGCCTGGCCTCGACCACCTCCGACTGGGTCGTCCAGGGAAGTTTCGCGCCGACGCAGGGGGTCAGGGGCTGGGGTCACGCCACTCTCGACAGCTCCGGCAACGTCCGCCGTGCCGAGGCCGCCGTCGACGCCACCTGGGGCCGCCGCAACGTCGCCGCCGTCAGCTACATCGTCGATCGTTCCAACCCGCAGTCGGGACCGCTCAACCGGAACTATGAATTTGTCCAGCTGGCGGGCCAGCAGTTCGTCTATGGCAACTGGGGCGTGGCGGTCACGGGCATCGCCGATCTGGAGCGCGACCTGATCACCCGCTCGGAGGTCGGCCTGCTGTTCGACGACGACTGCTTCCGCTTCGAGATCGGATTCCGCCAGGACAACACCCGCGTCAGGCCGTCAGGCCCGTCCGAGGGGGTCTATGTACGCCTAAACCTCGCCACTTTTGGCGGTACAGGCTATGAGCGAGACGACAGGCGCTGAGCAAGGCGCTTGATGGGGCGCGACCTCCCCGAATATGGGGTCGAGACCGCGCCGCTTTGAGGAACCAGGACTGACCATGCGTTTGATTCGTTGTTCGACCGGCGTCGCCCTGGCCGCGCTCGTCGCCGGGGGCGCGCTCGCCCAGACTGCGCCTGTGCAGACGCCCGCGCCGGCCGCCGCCGGGACGCTGAACCCCGCTGCCGAACAGACGCCTGCGACCCCGCCGGCCGCCCCGCCGCAGTTCCAGCTGTCCGAGGGCATCATCGCCACGGTCAACGACCAGATCATCACCTCTTTCGATCTGCGCCAGCGCATGCTGATGATCATCGCCATGAGCCAGGTCCAGCCGACCGAGGAGAACATCCCGGCGATCCAGCAGCAGGCCCTGAACGCCCTTATCGAGGAGCGCCTCCAGGTCCAGGAGATCGCCAAATACCCCGACCTGACGATCACCGACGCCGAGGTCGATGAAGAGGTCGCCCGCATGGCCGAGGACGCCGGCACGACCCCGGCCAACTATATGCAGTTCCTCGAACAGGGCGGCATCCGCGCCCGCAACATGCGCGAACAGCTGCGCACCGAGATCGGCTGGCGCGCCCTGGTCGGCGGCCGCTTCAACAACCGCGCCAAGGTGTCCCGCGCCGCCGTCGATCAGGCCATGCGCCAGGTCACCGAGGCCGCCTCCAAGCCCCAGTACCTGATCGGCGAAATCTACATTGAGGCTGCCCGTGTCGGTGGCCAGCAGGCCGCGGCGACCGGTGCCGAACAGCTGGTCCAGCAGATGGTCGCCGGTGCCCCCTTCCAGGCCGTCGCCCGCCAGTTCTCGGCCGCTCCCTCCGCCCCGCGCGGCGGCGACGCCGGCTGGGTCGTCCAGGGGACCGTGCAACCGGCGCTCCAGGTCGCCCTGGACCAGCTTGAGGTTGGCCAGCTGTCGCGCCCCATCCCGGTCGAGGGCGGCGTCTACATCATCTACATGCGCGACAAGCGGTCGGGCGCCGCCACCAGCCTGGTGACGCTCAAGCAGATCATGATCGAGGCCCCCGAGACCGCTTCGCCCGCCGATGTCGCCGCCGCCACCGCCCGGCTGGAGGCCCTGCGGCCGCAGTTGACGTGCGACACCATGCTGGCGCGCGCCACCTCGGAACAGGGCCTGCTCGGCTCCGACCTGGGCGAGGCCGACGTCGCCAACCTGGCCCCCCAGTTCCAGCAGGTCGCCCGCACCGCAGAGGTCGGCACGGTCTCGACCCCGGTCCGCACGCCACTGGGCGTCCACCTGGTCGCCGTCTGCGGTCGCAGGGTCGGCGGCGCAGACGCCCCGACCTATCAGCAGGTCGAGGGTCGCCTCCAGAACCAGAATCTGGCCATGCTGGCGCGACGCTACATCCGTGACTTGCGCGCGGACGCCCTGATCGAACTGAAGTAAGCCCGGAGACCTCCATGCCCCCCTCCGAGGATGCCCGGCCTGCCACAATCGGCCCGCTGGTCCTCACCCTCGGAGAACCGGCCGGCGTGGGTCCGGAGATCGTCGCCGCCGCCTGGCGCGCTCTGAGCGGGTCCGGCGCGCCCTTCGCCGTCATCGGCGACGCCCGCCTTCTGGCCGACCATGCGCCGGTCCAGACCGTCAGCGAGCCCTCGGACGCCGTCGGCGTCTTCGCCCGCGCCCTGCCGGTCATCGACCTGCCCCTGCCCGCCCCGCTGCCCGCCGACTGCGACAGCGCCGACTACG
>NZ_JAEMRD010000225.1 GCF_016463485.1 Brevundimonas sp. | reverse complement strand
GCCGCCCCCACCCGATCGCTTCGCGATCTGCCCTCCCCCGAGGGGGAGGGAGAGGGCGGCAATTGGATTACAGCCGGAACGCGCCCGAGACGATTTCCTCGTACCCGGCGGGCGTCAGCTTCTGATAGCCGGCCTTGCCGCCGCGGACGTAGACGGTCCCATCGACCCTGGCCGGATCGAAGCCGTCCGTGACGAGATCGACCTTGCGATACTTGAACGTGCCCGTGGTCTCCAGCGTCTTGGCGATGCGCACGAACACCGGCCGGGCATAGGGGGGCAGGTGTTCAGCGGCATAGGCATTGAAGCTGGTGGCGTTGAACCGGCCGCCGTCCAGCAACAGGGTGACCATCCCGGCCTTCCCCTCCTGGCCGGGGACGGGAACGCCATAGGAAATGACCTCCTTGACGCCCGGTGCCTCGGTCAGGCGCTGCTCGACCTCGGAGGTCGAGACGTTCTCGCCCTTCCAGCGGAACGTGTCGCCGATCCGGTCGATGAAGTAGAAATAGCCCTCCGAATCCTGACGCATCAGGTCGCCGGTGCGGAACCAGCGATCGCCGCGAGCGAAGGCGTCGGTCAGGATCTTCTTCTCCGACGCGGCCTTGTCGGCATAGCCGGAAAAGTCGTGACGGATGTCGTTGGCGATGGCCCCGATGGCCTCGCCGATCTCGCCGACGCGGGCCTCCTGGACCAGGCCGTTGTTGCCGCGCACGACCTCGTCGGTGTCGACGTCGAAGCGGGCCAGACGGATGTTGATCTGCTTCTTCAGGAATTTGGGCACCCGCCCGATCGCGCCCGCCTTGCCGTCGAAATTGAACAGCGAGACATTGCCCTCGGTCGAGCCGTAGAATTCCAGAATGCGGGGGATGGCGAACCGGGACTGGAAGTCGGTCCAGACATCGGGGCGCAGGCCGTTGCCGTAGGCGAGGGTCAACTTGTGGGCCCGCTCGTCGTCATGCGGCGGGCAGTTGACCAGGTAGCGGCACAGTTCGCCGATATAGACGAACATCGTCGCCTGCGACGTCTTCACGTCGCTCCAGAAATGGGTCGCCGAGAACCGCTTCCTCAGGATCAGACGGCCGCCGTTCAGCAGGGCAGGGCCCACCCCGACCAGACCGCCGGTCGAGTGGTACAGCGGCAGGACGTTGTAGATCCGGTCCTCCGGCCCCGACTTCGTGCAGCCGGCGAAGGCGCGCATATAGGTGCGGGCGCGCGAGTGCGGGATGCGTGCGGCCTTGGGCAGGCCGGTGGTGCCCGACGTATAGATATACAGGGCCGTGTCGCGGTTGCTCAGGCCGGCGCGCACCGTCTTGGGCGGCCGTACCGACGAGCCGCTGCGTACCGCATTGTCGAGATTTCGTCGCTCCGACGCCTCGTCCTCGGTCTTCAGGCCGACGACCCAGAGCAGCATGGTGCGGGTGACGTGGGCGCGCGCGGTCTCGACCTGTTTCCAGGTGTCCTCGTCGGCGACGACCTGGGCCACATTGACGATGTTCAGGCAGTGGGCCAGCGCCTGACCCGACAGGTTGGTGTTGATCAGAGCCGTGGCGATCCCGACCTTGGAGAAGCCGATCCAGGCGGCCAGGTATTCGGCGCGGTTGGTCATGACCAGGCCGATCACGTCCGAGCGACGCAGGTTCCGGCCCCGCGCCCAGGTCGCATAGCGGTTGGCGAGGGCGTCGAGCTCGCGATAGGTCAGCGACCGATGCTCGTCCTCGACCGCGACATTGTCGCCGAATTTGTCGACGGCTTCCTCGAAGTCGTCACAGACCAGGACGTCGCTGTCGAGCTGGATCGGCTTGATGCGATTGAGCAGCGCGCGCAGGCCGAGGGCGAACTTGAGGTCGCGCCGAATGTTCGCTGCGAGACCCATGGTTGTCGTCACTCCTGATACGTCGCCTTGCGGCTGTGATGGGACATCCGTCGGGTCCGGGTCAACTCGCGTCGTCGGGACTTGCCGTCACAGGACGGATTTCAGCCCCGGCGTGGCGCCGTTGCGCCGGTGACGCGGCGTCAGGAAGCGTGGCCTTGAAGGAGACGGTCCGGCGCGCATAGGATCGCCGCCAACCGATGTTCGGGCTGGCCGACGCGGATGGGGACCCGATGCGATGCGAAACCTGATCCTGACTGCCCTTGTCGCGGGCATGACCGTACTGGGAGCCGGTGCCGTCTCGGCCCAGGACTATGACAGCGACACCAACTACGGCGAGCTCAACCTGTCGGCCGGCTTCACCCCCGACCCCGCCCTGCTCAGCCTGCAAGCCGGCGGCTATGTCGATGCCGACGACCGATTCGACGGCTGCACCGGCTACATCACCGAAAGTCCCGACGTCCGTCTGTTCTGGAGCGGTAGCTCAAAGGGCGCGCCGAACATCAAGATCTCGGCCATATCGAACGCGGACACGACCATCATCGTCAACGGCCCGGACGGGCGGTGGTATTGCGATGACGACTCTGGCGAGGACTCGAACCCGGTGGTGGAACTGACGCCGATGAACGGCCGCTATGAAATCTGGGTCGGCACCTATTCCGAAGGTGAGACCAAACGCGCGGTTCTGTCGATCTCGGAAGTCACCAGCTTCTAAGGTGAAACGGTCGTCTTCTCGAGTATAGACTGCCGCGATCGGCAAGTGTCACGATTGTGGCGCGAAAGGTGTTTCTTCGCGTCATGGTCGATTTGACGGAACCACGATCGATCGGGGTGGTTTTTGTGATCTAAGTTTCTGGAGGATCACGATGACCTACACCTATACTCAAGACACTCTGGCCCCTGTTTCGGTGGAGCAGGATGCCGTCTTCACGCCGTCCTACGCGCGCCGCCCGGTCAAGCAGAAGAAGCTGAAGACATGGATGGTGCTGGCCCCCATCGGTGCCCTGGCTCTGATCGGTGGTGCGGCGACGATGCTGCTGACCGGTGGTGACGAGGCCCAACCGTTGGCCGAGCCCGCCCCGGCTGCCGTGACATCGACGCCGCTGGCTCCGGTGACCGTCAGCCCGCCGCTGAGCTCGACGCCCGTGGCCACGCCCGCTCCGGTGGCGGTGGCTCCGGCCCCGGTGGTGCGTGAAGCCGCGCCCGTTCGCCGCGCCGCGCCCGTGACCCGTTCTGCGCCGGCGGCTGACATCTCGCCCGCCCCGAGCGTCCAGGCCCCGGCCGAACCCACTGGACCACTCAATGTTGTGAAGAGCACCACGGCGGTT
>NZ_JAEMRD010000009.1 GCF_016463485.1 Brevundimonas sp. | reverse complement strand
GCGTCTTCCATGCCGACCAGCCGGCCGGCGTCGCCCGGCCCGACCGCTGCGATCAACTCATTCATGTCGTCAGTCATTGCGCACCTGCGTCACGCCCCACTTGCCATACGCGCCGGCCTTCCGGTCCCCTCACGAGGGGACGAGCCGTCGCCCGCGTAGATACCAGAGACGACCGGGACGCGCCCTGTCGTCCGGGGAAAAGACGTGAGCGACAGAGCAGGGCCCAGGCGGGTTCCATTCCCCGACGTGCTCGATCCGCTCACGGGCGTGAGGTTCTTTCTCGCCCTCGGCGTCGTGCTGTTCCACTTCCAGCTCTACTGGACCCTCCCGGCGGAGAGCGCGGGCTTGTTGAACCGCGCGCGCCTGGGCGTGGATGTCTTCTTCATCCTGTCGGGCTTCATCCTGACCCACGTCTACCTGCAGGGAGACCGGGCCCCGAACTACGGTCGATTCCTGGCGGCGCGCCTGGCCCGGATCTATCCGGCTCACCTGTTCATCCTCCTGGCCATGCTTGGGCTGGTGCTGATCGCGCCTGTGTTCGGCGTCGGGCTGGAGCCTGGCCGGTTTAATCCCGTCGACTTCGCGGGCACCCTTCTGCTCGTACAGGCGTGGTTCCCGCGCGAGAGCATGGCGCTCTGGAACGGACCGGCCTGGTCGCTGTCGGCGGAGTGGTTCGCCTATCTGGCCTTCCCCGCCTATGCCGCCCTCGCGCTCCGGCTGCGGGCCAGGCCGTGGGTCCTGATTGCACTCGCCATGCTGTTTTTCGTCGCTTTGGACGCCTTCTACCGCGCCTGGTTCGGCCGGATGCTGCCTCGCGCCGAGGACAGCCTCGGGATCCTGCGCATCATTCCCGAATTCCTCTACGGCGTTGGCCTCTACTATCTCGGTCAGCGCTGGACGCCTTCGCCGCGAATGTCCCTCATGGGCGCCCTGGTCGCCACGACCCTGCTGCTGACGCTCATGCAGATCGGCGCCGACGACCGGGTCATCGTGGCGGCGGCCGGTCCCTTCATCCTGTCGCTCGCCCTGTTGGCCAAGGCTCCGGTCCGGACCTTCCTGTCTCACCCCGTCCTTCTGTTCGCCGGCGAAGCGTCGTTCGCCCTCTATCTCGTCCACATCCCCATCCTGATGGTGTGGCGCAATGCGGCGCAGGCGTTCTCCGGCTGGGGTGCGGACTATCGAATGGGCCTGGTCGAACTGGCCGCCATGCTTGTGTTGACGCTCGCCGCCGCGGCCGCCATCCATGTCTTCGTCGAGCAGCCTGGCCGACGGTGGTTGCGGGCGCGGCTGGCGCCGCAGCGCGCCGACCCTGTCGAGGCGCAGCGATCCGTCCACAGCGATCAGGGAGAACCCTTTTGAATCCCGCCAATCTGAACCGTCGTCTACTCATGGGCGCGGCCGTCTTCATCGGCATGGGCGGGTCCGCCTGCGCCCAGACCCGTCCGTCCAGAAACCTCACGGTCTTCAAGACGCCCACCTGCGCCTGCTGCGACGCCTGGATCGCGCACATGCGCCAAGCGGGCTTCACCACCACCATCACCGTCCTTCCAAGCCTTCAATCGGTCCGGAGCAGCCGGGGCATGCCGGACGCGCTCGCCTCCTGTCATACCGGTCTGATCGATGGCTATCTGGTCGAGGGTCATGTGCCGGCCCCGGACGTCATTCGACTGCTGACCGAGAGACCGGCGGCGGTGGGCGTCGCGGTCCCGGGCATGCCGCTCGGTTCGCCCGGCATGGAGACGCCGCAGGGGCGCAAGGAGCCCTACGACACCCTGCTGGTGCTTCGCTCGGGCGCGACCCGCGTGTTCGCCCGCCACAACCCGCCGGCCTGACGCAGATCGCGCTCAGCCCGTTCAGATCACCCACAATCCGGAGTTCGCCATGTCCCGCACCTCTCTCGCCCTCGTCCTGTCGCTCGCCGTTCTTTCGGCGACACCCGCCTTCGCCCAGGACCACGCCCACGGGCATGCCCAAGCCGCCGGCTCGGTCGCCGCGGAAGCTGCGGACGCGGCGGCGGCCGTCGACGCCTTTCACGTCGCCCTGAAGGCCGGCGACACGAACGTCGCCCTGGCAATTATGGCGCCGGATGTGATGATCTTCGAGGAGGGTGGCGCGGAGCGATCGCGCGACGAGTATGCGTCCCATCACCTGGGCTCGGACGCCGCCTTCGCCGCCGCCTCTGAAGCGACGGTGACGCGCAGATCGGGATGGGCCGACGGGGACATCGCCTGGATCACCAGCGAAGGCCGCACCACGGGCCAATTCAACGGCCGCGCCGTAGACCGCCTGACGACCGAAACCATGGTCCTCAAACGCCATGCCGACGGCTGGCGCATCCACCACATTCACTGGTCGTCGCGCGCGCCCGGCTGACGCTCAGGCCCGCGCCAGCGGGTCGCCGGCCCTGCGACGTCGGTGAGGAACATCGGGAAGACGCCCGCCCTCGCGGGCGGGCGTCCCCGATAATACGATCAGCAGCAGGTGCAGGCTTCCGCGCAGGCTGCGATAGCGTCGCAGCAAGCGCATACGGCCTGCGCCACGGCGTCCGGCGCGGCCGCGAAGGCGGCTGAACCGGAAGCCAGCAGCACCAGGGCTGCGAGGGTGAGAGTGCGTTTCATGGTTTTGATCTCTGTTTGATTGAATGAGTCCGGTCATCTTCAACAGGATCAGCGTCGTGGGGGCGGGTCGTCCGCCTCCACGGTGAAATCGGCATGCCGCGCATCAAGGGATGGATAGAGGACAGACGCATAGACCCGTGCGGGGGTGGATTCACCGCCTTGGGGGACAAGGCCCTGGCAGATGGCCAGACACGCCTTATGGCACGAGATCCTGACGGTCTTCGGCTCGCACGGGACGCCGTCGCCGCTCATCGACATGGGCGCTATATCCTGATCGACCGGAGCTTCGCAGGCGATCGAAGCGGTGGACACGAACAGCACGGCAAACGCCGCGAGCAGCGCGGTCGTCAGTCGGAGGAGGTCATGACGCAGGAACGGCATTGTCTGATCATACTTCAACGGTCGGCGGAGCGACGATCTCATTTTGATCATCGCAATCGAGCCTACAGAGACGCCGGGGGCGGCAGGGTTCCCATGACCGCCACGACGCCAATCAGGGCGAGTCCCAGACCCGTTTCGATCAACAGGCTGCGCCGGAGCGCGCTCATGGCGGCGACGGAGGGTTGGCCCGTCTCCAGCGCATAGCCCAGTGTCGGCGTCAGCCGGAACCGGTTGCTCGCCGCCAGCGCAAGCATCAAACCGAAGAGGACGAGCTTGGCGACCAGAAGCTGGCCGTAGAGGTTGCCCGCGATCGAAGCCACGCGCTCGGGACCGATCAGGAACCAGCTGTTCACGAGACCGGTCAGCACCAGCAACAGGACCGCGAGCGTTCCAATGCCGGCGAAGCCATGCAGGGCGCGATGGATTGCAAAGTCGTCCGGACCGGCTCGGCGCAGAAGCAGGGCCGTCAACGCCGCCAGGGCGCCCAGCCACAAGGCCGCTGCCACCGCGTGAGTGATGTTGGCGACAAGATGGATGGGCCCGCCCGGACCCTCGGTGGCCGCGCCGTGACCCGTCCATGCGAAGCTGGCGGCCACGATCAGACCCAAGGCGGCCGTCACGCTCCAGAGCGCGCGACCGGGTTTCAGGGCGACCAAGGCGACAAGCCCAAGCAAGGCGGCGGCGGCCCGCACGACCATCGCCATGCCCAGGGCTGTGCCGGTGACCATAAAGGACAGAGACGCGGGTTTCACGGCTTCGCTCAGCGACCCCGCCATGACGGCAGTCTGGGCCACCAGGGCGGCGAGCGAGCCGAGCGCGACGATGATCGCCGCGAGGCGCAATGTCGGTCGCGACCATTCCAGGTTCGGCGCGTCGGCGTCTTTGAAGCTGTAGAGAAGGAACAGCGGCGCGCCGAGAAGGACGACGCCGCCGCCGTATTGAAGCCAGCGAAGCGCGATGACCGCGACTTCCAGCACGGCGTCAGCGCACCGTGAAGGTGTAGGATCCCGTCATGCGGTGGCCGTCGCTCGACGCGATACGCCAGTCGACACGGTAGGCGCCGGCGGCCAGCGGGCGAGCCAGCGCGCCCGTGAGGGTCCTGCCGTCCTCGGCGACCGAGGTGCGGATCGCGATCTTCTCCTCCGCCGCATTGACGACGTCGAAGCCGGAAAAGGCGGGAACGCTGCGTTCGCTGAAGGTCAGGGTCAGCGTCCGGGTCGCGGCCACGGTGGAGTCGGGCGCCGGGGTGGCGCTGACCAGGCGAGCGTGGGCCGCCGCCGGTCCGGCGGCGAAGGCCACGACCGCCGCGACGGCGATGAAGGGTGCGGGGTTGAAGTAACGCATACTCAGTCTCCAGACGTTTGGCCGGTCCCGGCCTTCTGCTTCTCTACGCGCCACACGACCGCGTCCCTTATGAAGAGGAAGCGGGCGGCGGCTGAGGCCTTCCCCCGCACGCCGGGGTCAGCGGCGACGCTTCTCGAGGAGCGCCTGCATCTGGGCGATCTCCTCCTGTTGACCACGCACGATGCCGTCGCACAGGGCGATGATCTCCGGATCGGTCAGGGAGGCTTGCTCGCACATCAACACAGCCCCGGAATGGTGCGGGATCATCGATCGCAGGAATTCGTCGTCGCCAACGAACGCCTGGGTGCGCATGCCGACGAAGCTGCCGACGAAGATCACGACGGCGACCGCTCCAATGACCAGGTTCGTTTTGCGCGACGGGTACATGGACCGCATGAAGACGAGCATGAGGACCGCCATCGGCGCGACCATCATCAGGGTCATGTAGACGTTGTTCAAATTGAGATAGAAGTGACCGAGCGTGGCGATCATCGTGTACATGACCAGGTACATGATGACGAAATCGAGCGCCAACTCGAGGTACAGGCTCCGATAAGGGCCGAGTCCACGAGCGTTGCCTTGCCCGCCGTGGTCCATCTGTTGATGAGACATCGTCCGTATCCTCTTCAGAAATTTCAGTTCGTCTTCGCCTGCCGCTGCGAAAGCCTGGAGACTGCGGTCAGCGTCTGAATCAATCCGGCCCGTCACAGCCGGTTCCTCCCTTGGGTGGGTGGGCGGACTGTTGATTGCCTATCCTGGCTAAAGCCTCACCGCGCGCAGTCTCAGCGCATTGCCGATGACGCTGACCGAGGAGAGCGCCATTGCGAGCGCCGCAAGGGCAGGCGAGAGAAGCCAGCCGAAGACGGGATAAAGCAGGCCAGCCGCCACGGGGATGCCAAGGGCGTTGTAGCCGAAGGCGAAAACGAGGTTTTGGCGGATGTTGCCCATCACCGCGCGGGACAGACGCCGTGCGCGCACGATGCCTTGCAGATCGCCGCCCAGCAGGGTGACGCCGGCGCTTTCGATGGCGACGTCCGAACCCGCCCCCATGGCGACGCCGACATCGGCTGCGGCGAGGGCAGGGGCATCGTTGACGCCATCCCCCGCCATGGCGACGATCCGACCCTGCGAACGAAGCTGTTGAACCACAGACGCCTTATCCTGCGGCAAAACCTCCGCCTGGACTTCGTCGATGCCGAGGCGCCGCGCGACCGCTTCGGCCGTCGTCCGGTTGTCCCCGGTCATCATCACCAGCCGCAGACCGGCCGCTTTCAGCGCGAGGATCGCAGCCGGCGTGGTGGCCTTGATGGGATCGGCGATGCCGATGACCCCGGCCGCCTTTCCGTCGATCGCCACGAATATGGCGGTGGCGCCGTCGTGGCGAAGGGCCTCCGCCTTCGGCTCCAGCGCGGAGACGTCGATCGAAAGCTCGCCGAGAAAACGGGTGTTGCCCAGGGCGACCTGGCGACCCTCCATCGTCCCGCGAACGCCGCGACCGACCGGGCTGTCGAAGTCCGCGGCCTCGGTAAGGGGGATGTCCCGGTCCTTGGCTGCCCGGACGATTGCGTCGGCCAACGGATGTTCGCTGCCCCGCTCGAGGCTGGCCGAAAGACGCAGGATGTCCGCTTCCACGAAGCCGAGGGCGGGCAGGATCGCCGTCACCGACGGACGGCCCTCCGTCAGGGTGCCGGTCTTGTCCAGAACGAGAGTGTCGACCTTCTCGAAGCGTTCGAGCGCCTCGGCGTTCTTGATCAGGACGCCGGCGTGGGCGCCACGTCCCACCCCGACCATGATCGAGATCGGCGTCGCCAGACCCAACGCACAGGGACAGGCGATGATGAGCACCGAAACGGCGGCGACCAGGGCGTAGGACAGGCGGGGTTCGGGACCGACCAGGCCCCAGACGACGGCGGCGAGCAGGGCGATCGCGATCACCGTGGGAACGAACCATCCGGAGACCGTATCGGCCAGCCGCTGGATCGGGGCGCGACTGCGCTGGGCCTGGGCCACCATCTGGACGATCTGCGCCAGCAGGGTGTCGGCGCCCACCTTGTCGGCGCGCATGATGAAGGATCCGGTCTTGTTGAGCGCGCCGGCCACGACGCGGTCGCCGACATCCTTGGTCACCGGCATGGACTCGCCGGTCACCATGGATTCGTCGACAGCGACCCGACCCTCCAGGAGTTCGCCATCGACCGGGATCTTCTCTCCGGGCCTTACCCGCAGGCGGTCGCTGACGGCGATCTGGTCAAGCGAGACATCTTCATCGATGCCGTCCGCCCGGATTCGGCGCGCGGTCTTGGGCGTGAGGTCCAGCAGGGCGCGGATCGCGCCCGACGTCTGTTCGCGGGCGCGCAGTTCCAGAATCTGCCCGACGAGGACCAGCACGGTGATGACCGCCGCCGCCTCGAAATACACCGGCGCACTGCCGTCGGCCTTCAGGAAGGCGGGCGGGAACAGGGTTGGCGCGACGACGGCCACGACGCTGTAAAGCCATGCCACGCCGACCCCCATGGCGATCAGGGTGAACATATTCAGCCGCCGGGTGCGCAGCGATGTCCAGCCGCGCTCGAAGAAGGGCCAGCCGCACCAGAGAACCACGGGGGTCGCCAAAGCGAACTGGATCCAGTTCGACATCTGGCCCGGGATGAACATGTGGAGATTGGCCAGGTGTCCGCCCATTTCCAGGGCGAAGACCGGCAGGGTCAGGACCAGACCGACCCAGAAGCGTCTGGTGAAGTCGATCAGCTCGTGGTTGGGCGGGGCCTCCGCCGTGACCGTCTCCGGCTCAAGCGCCATGCCGCAGATCGGGCAGGAGCCTGGGCCTTCCTGCCGGATCTCGGGGTGCATCGGGCAGGTGTAGATGGCGCCGGGAACGGCCGGCTCGGCCTCCACGGGAGGGTTCAGGTAACGCATCGGATCGCCGATGAATTTGGTCCGGCACCCCGCCGAGCAGAAGAAATAGTCCTGACCGTCATGACTGGCTCGGTGAGCGGTGGCCGTCGGATCGACCGACATGCCGCAGACGGGATCCTTGACCGTTGCCGCGCCATCCGAGGCCTTCGCCCCGCAGCAGGCGTGACCCGAGGCATGATTGTGAGGATGCGTGGACATGTCGCTCTCTCCGGCTGACCGAAGAGCTAACATATACCCATGGGGGGTATATCGCAAGATACCCGTCTGGGGTATATGGGGGTGCTCAGGAGGACAGGCCGCATGCAAACCGACACGAAACCCAAAGTCCTCAACAGGCTCAGCCGGATCGAAGGCCAGGTGCGGGGAATCTGCCGCATGGTTGAAGATGACCGGTATTGCGTCGACTTGCTGACCCAACTTCAGGCCGTTCGAGCCGCGCTCCATCGCGTGGAGACCGAAGTGCTACGGGATCACCTCGACCACTGCGTCATGGGCGCTATGACCGGCGCCGATCCCGAGGATCGCAAGGCAAAGGCCGGCGAGCTGATCGAGCTCTTGGCGCGGGCCGGACGGTAGAGTTGGCGGAACGAATGGGCCCTCCTGGTCGCTAACGTCGGGATCCCAAGGAGCCGTCATGAAACGCATCAGCCTCGTCCTCGCCGCCTGCGCCTTGGCTACGGCCTGTTCCCCGCAAGCCGAAGAGCCCGCCGTAGCCGCGCCTGAGGCCCCCGCAGCGGCGGACGCCCATGGCGGAATGGAGGGCGGCATGGCTGCGCCTGCGCCCGGCGACTCCGTCGCCACCCAAGGCTACAAGGCCTCGATGAACACGATGATGGAGGCGATGCCCGCCTTCACCGGGGACGCGGACATCGACTTCATGAAGCAGATGCGAGGTCACCACGTCGCCGCCGTCTCGATGGCCCGTGTGGAGCTCGCGCAAGGCAAGGACGCCCAAGCGCGGAACCTGGCCCAGGAGGTGATCACGGCGCAGGAGCGCGAAATCACCCTGATCGACGCCTGGCTCGCCCAGAAGGGAGCGTCGGCGGCTCCCGCCGCCTGATCGCGAGATCAGCGCACCGCGTCCGGACCGACAGACGTGCGAAATCGGCCAACTGTCGACCTCGTGGCCAAAGTCCATGGTCTCGACGGAGAGTATAGCCCAGCGACCCTTAAACTCGGCTGTCGCTACTCTGCGATCTTTTAGGCGGCAGTCGTCAAAGATCAGGTCGTCACCGATGCCTGAACTGCCGCACCCGCAGACGAGCGGGCTTGAACACTTCCATATTTCGACTAATTTGGAAATATGGAAACCGAAGTTTCGATTCTCGCTCTCGCCGCCTTGGCGCAATCGACGCGGCTGGAGGCGTTTCGCCTCCTCGTGCGTCACGAACCCGATGGTCTGCCGGCCGGTGACATCTCCAACCATCTGGTGATCCCGGCCAACACCCTGTCGTCCCATCTCGGCGTCCTGACGCGCGCGGGGTTGATCAGGTCGGAGCGGCGCAGCCGGTCGATCATCTACCGGGCCGACCTGGATCGGCTTCGCGACCTGGTCCTCTTCCTGCTCAAGGACTGCTGCGGGGGCAGGGCGGACCTGTGCGAAACCCTGCTGGCTGAACTCGCGCCCTGTTGCCCCTAAGGATCCCGTGGACATCGTCATCTATCACAACCCCGCCTGCGGGACGTCGCGCAACGCGCTCGAGCTGATCCGCCACGTCGGCATCGAGCCGCATGTCGTGCAGTATCTGAAGACCGCGCCGTCGCGGACCATGGTCGCTTGGCTGGCCGAACGGGCCGGCAAGCCGCTGCGCAATCTGTTGCGTGAGAAGGGCACGCCCTTCGCCGAACTGGGCCTAGGGGACCCGGGCCTGACGGACGATCAGTTGCTCGATGCGATCGAGGCCCATCCGATCCTGCTCAATCGCCCGATCGTCGTCAGTCCTCTCGGCGTCGGCCTGTGCCGACCGTCCGAGGCCGTTCTGGACCTCCTGCCCGCCGATGATCTCAAGCCCTTCACCAAGGAGGACGGCGAGGTCGTCATCGACGCCGCCGGCCAGCGGGTGAAGCGATGATCGACACCCGCGTGGAGGACGCTGCGCCGCGTCGCCTGTCCTTCCTCGACCGCTGGCTGACGCTGTGGATCTTCGTGGCCATGGGCCTGGGCGTGGCTATGGGGACGCTGGCGCCGGGCCTGCCGACCTGGGTCGACAGCCTCTCAATCGGCACGACCAATATCCCGATCGCCATCGGTCTGATCCTGATGATGTACCCGCCGCTGGCCAAGGTCCGGTACGAGGAACTGCCGCGCGTCTTCGCCGACAAGCGGGTCCTGGCCCTGTCCTTGTTCCAGAACTGGGTGCTGGGCCCGGTGCTGATGTTCGCCCTGGCGGTGATCTTCCTGCGTGATCAGCCGGAATACATGACCGGCGTCATCCTGATCGGGCTGGCGCGCTGTATCGCCATGGTCCTGGTCTGGAACCAGCTGGCGCGGGGCGACAACCAGTATGTCGCCGGCCTCGTAGCCTTCAACTCGATCTTCCAGATCCTGTTCTTCAACCTTTATGCCTGGATCTTCCTCACCGTCCTGCCGCCCCTGTTCGGCCTGCAGGGAAGCGTGGAGGACGTCAGCGTCTGGACCATCGCCGGCGCGGTGCTCGTCTACCTTGGCCTACCGTTCCTAGCCGGCTTCCTGACCCGACGCAGCCTGATCGCTCGCCGCGGCGCCGACTGGTACGAGCGGCGCTTCCTGCCGCGCATCGGGCCGATCACCCTGATCGCTCTGCTGTTCACCATCGTGGTCATGTTCAGCCTCAAGGGCGGGGAGGTGGTGGCTTTGCCGCTGGACGCCCTGCGCATCGCCATTCCCCTGACGATCTACTTCCTCGTCATGTTCGTGGTGAGCTTCCTCATGGGCAAGCTAATCGAAGCCGACTATCCGCGCACCACCGCCCTGGCCTTCACCGCGGCCTCGAACAATTTCGAACTGGCCATCGCGGTGGCCATCGCGGCCTTCGGCCTGACCTCGCCGGTCGCCTTCGCGGCCGTCATCGGCCCCCTTGTCGAGGTGCCGGTGTTGATCCTGCTCGTGTCGGTCGCGCTCTGGATGGGCCGACGCTGGTTCCCGGACACGGCCCCGCCGAAGGACGCCGGCTGATGGTCAGTCTGCATTTGGTCGACTCGACCGATGTCGATCTGATCGCGGCCCTGCGTGGCGAGAACCTGCCTGAGCCGGGCGCCGGGCGATACTTCAGCGCCGACCACTACGGCGCGGTCATCGGCTACGGCGGGCTGGAAGGGGAGCGGCGCGACCTGCTGCTGCGCTCCCTGGTCGTACTTGCCGACCAGAAGGCCCGCGGCCTGGGAAGTCGGGTGCTGGCCGCCGCCGAGACCACCGCCGGCGACCTGGGCGCTGCACGTCTGCACCTGCTCACCACGACGGCCGAGCGCTTCTTCACCGGGCGCGGCTTTGTCGCCGCCGATCGTGAGTCCGCGCCGCCCGCGATCCGGCAAACTCGCGAGTTCGCGGACCTCTGCCCGGCGTCTGCCGTCTATTTGACCAAGGACCTTTGAATGACCTTCACCCGTCTGCGTTCGCTGCCGGATCCGGATAACCTGCCGGCCCTGGACGCGGCCTATCTGTCCGCCGAGCCCGCCCGGGGATTGGGCTCGACCGACCCGGCGCCGCGGATCCTTCTCTTGTACGGATCGCTGCGCGAGCGGTCGTATTCGCGGCTCTGCGTCGAGGAAGCGGCCCGCCTACTGCAGCGCATGGGATGCGAGACCCGGATCTTCGACCCCTCCGACCTCCCCCTGCCGGGCGCGCCCGGCGACGACGACCACCCGGCGGTGCGCGAGTTGCGCGAACACGCCTTCTGGTCGGAGGGCATGGTCTGGTGCAGTCCGGAACGGCACGGCCAGGTCTCCGGGCTGATGAAGCTGCAGATCGATCACCTGCCATTGAGCCAGGGCGGCATGCGCCCGACGCAGGGCCGGACCCTCGCCGTCATGCAGGTGTCGGGCGGGTCGCAGAGCTTCAACGCCGTCAACACCCTGCGCCTTCTGGGCCGCTGGATGCGGATGATCACCATCCCCAACCAGTCGAGCGTGGCCAAGGCCTTCCAGGAGTTCGACGGGGCCGGCCGGATGAAGCCCTCGGCCTACTATGAGCGGATCGTCGACGTGATGGAGGAACTGGTGCGCTTCACCATTCTGGTCCGGCCCCACGCCGTCCAGCTCGTCGATCGGTATTCCGAACGAAAGGCGGAGGGCGTTCCGGTCGACGCCGCGTCCGATTTGTCATCCATCGCCATCGCGGCACAATGAGGTGCCGGGATCGGCGCAGTTAAGCTCGGTCATCGAACCCAAGCTCATGTCTGGTTCTCGCAACTTCGCCAATGACCGCTGTTGGCGCTTGGCCGAACTTGCAAGCTCGCCAACCGCCAGTCACTCTTCAGAGCATGGCGAGCCGCGTCTTGCGGGTTGGAGCCGGAAAATCAGCGTCGATGGCGGCGAGATCGTCCCGCGTCAGCGCCAAGTCCAGGGCGCGGCGGTTGTCCGCGACGTGCGCCGCATCGCCAGCCTTGGGGATGGCGATGACCCGCGGATCGCGTAGGACCCAGGCTAGGGCGACCTGGTACGGCGTGGCGCCGTGGCGCCTGGCGACAGCCGATAGGGCAGGGGACGCCGGCAGCGCGCCCTGGCCGATCGGGCTGTAGGCCATGACCGGTATCAGGTTTCGGTTCAGCAGCGGAAAGAGGTCGAACTCCGCGCCGCGCTCGGTCACATTGTAGAGGATCTGGTCGGTCGCGCAGGCCTGTCCGCCGGCCCGAAACAGCTGTTCCATGTCCGCGTGATCGAAGTTGCTCACCCCCCATCGCCGGATCTTTCCGGCTTGGACGAGGGCGTTCATGCCCTCGATGGTTTCGGCGAGCGGCACGGAGCCGCGCCAGTGCAGCAGATAGAGGTCGAGCCGGTCTGTCTTCAGGCGTTTCAGACTGCCTTCGCACGCCTTCTCAAGGCGACCCCTCCCGGCGTTCTGCGGATAGACCTTGCTGATCAGGAAGACCTGATCGCGAACCCCGGCCAAGGCTTCACCGACCAAGTCTTCAGTCGCGCCGTCGCCGTACATCTCGGCGGTGTCGATCAAGGTCATGCCGAGGTCGACGCCAGCGTGAAGGGCGGCGATCTCCTGTTCGCGTCGGCGCGGGTCTTCGCCCATCCGCCAGGTCCCCTGTCCGAGGGCGGAGACTTCGGCGTGGTCGGGAAGCGTCACGGTTCGCATTTCGGTCTCTTGGCCTCGGACGTCTTTGAAGCGAACGCCCGGGACCGTGTTTCGCCTCCGGCTAATCGTGTCCGGCGTCGAGTCATCCATGACGAAGGCCCGGAATATCCCCGTCCCATGCAACCGAACGGGCTGGGCGGGACTAACAGAAGGTCAGGATTTTCGCATGCGAGAGCTCAAGGCGACCGGCTTCGTCCGCATTCGTGGCGCGCGAGAGCACAATCTCAAGAACATCGATGTCGACATCCCGCGCGACGCGCTGGTCGTGTTCACCGGCGTGTCGGGGTCCGGCAAGTCGTCGCTCGCCTTCTCCACCCTCTATGCGGAAGCCCAGCGCCGCTACCTGGAATCCGTCTCGCCATACGCGCGCCGCCTGTTCCACCAGATGGAAGTCCCGGAGGTCGACCTCATAGAGGGGCTCCCGCCGGCGGTTGCGCTGCAGCAGCAGCGGGGCTCGCCGACCACCCGATCGTCGGTCGGCAGCGTGACGACCCTCTCCAACCTGCTGCGCATGCTCTATTCGCGCGCCGGCGACTATCCGCCGGGACGGCCGCATCTTGAGGCCGAATCCTTCTCGCCCAATACGCCCGAAGGCGCCTGTCCACGCTGTCACGGCCTGGGCCGAATCCATGAGGTGACCGAAGCCTCGATGGTGCCCGATCCCTCCAAGACCATCCGCGAGCGCGCCGTCGCCGCCTGGCCGATGGCCTGGGGCGGCCAGAATCTGCGCGACATCCTGATCAGCCTCGGCGTCGACGTCGATAAGCCCTGGCGCGACCTGCCGAAGAAGACGCGCGACTGGATCCTGTTCACCGAGGAGCAGCCACAGGTCCCGGTCTATCCCGGGTGGACCCATGAGGAGATCCAGCGGGCGATCAGGCGCAAGACGGAGCCTGCCTATATGGGCACCTTCTCGAGCGCGAAGCGGCATGTCACGCACAGCTTCGCCACAACTCAGAGCGCAATGATGAAGGCGCGCGCGGCGCGCTTCATGATCGGCCGACGTTGCCCGGTCTGCGACGGCAAGCGACTGCGTCGAGAGTCCCTGCTGGTCCGCTTCGAGGGCCTCGATATCGCCGAAATGAGCGGCCTGCCCATGGCCCGCTTCTCGAAAATCTTCGCGCCCTATGCCGAGGCGAACGCCGGCAAGCTGAAGGCGTTGCGCAAGACGCATCCCGAGAAGGCCCTGGTGGTCGAGCGCATCGCCGGGGACTTGTGCCGTCGTCTCTCCGTGCTCCTCGATCTGGGCCTCGGCTACCTGACGCTGGAACGCAGCACGCCGACATTGTCGCCGGGCGAACTGCAGAGGCTGCGGCTGGCGACCCAGGTCGTCTCGAACCTGTTCGGGGTCGTCTATGTGATGGACGAGCCGTCGGCCGGTTTGCATCCCGCCGACACCGAGGCCCTGCTCCGGGCACTCGAGGGCCTGAAGGCGGTCGGAAACTCGCTGTTCATCGTAGAGCACGAGATGGATATCATCCGCCGCGCCGACTGGATCGTCGACGTCGGGCCAGCAGCCGGCGAGCACGGCGGCGAAATCCTGTACAGCGGTCCAATCGAGGGGCTCGGCGCGGTCGCCGCGTCGGAGACAAGACGACATCTGTTCGACGAAGGGGCCGGGATTGCGAGCCGGAAGCGCGAGCCCGCCGCATGGTTGCGGCTGGAAGACGTCTCACGCAACAACCTCAAGCAGGTCGACTGCGACATCCCGCTCGGGGTCATGACCACGGTGACCGGCATTTCCGGCTCGGGGAAATCGAGCCTAGTGAGCAAGGCGCTGGTCGAGCTGGTTGCCGGCTCTCTTGGCGCCGCGCCCTCGGCCAGGGATGATGCGGATGACGAAGCCGGATTCGAGGACGCGACCGCTGTCCCGACCGAGGGTCGGATCGTCGGCGGGCTGGAAGGGGTCCGGCGGCTGATCGAGGTCGACCAGAAGCCGATCGGCCGCACACCTCGCTCCAACCTGGCCACCTACACCGGGCTTTTCGACCACGTCCGCGCCCTGTTCGCGGCGACACCCGAAGCCCGTAAGCGCCGCTACGACGCCGGGCGGTTCTCCTTCAATGTCGCCAAAGGGCGTTGCCCCCGCTGCGAGGGGGAGGGGTTCGTCATGGTCGAACTGCTGTTCCTCCCCAGCGTCTACGCCCCGTGTCCCGCCTGCCATGGCGCCCGCTACAATCCCAAGACGCTTGAGATCACCTACAGCGGCAAGACCATCGCCGAGGTGCTGGCGCTCACGGTCGAGCAGGCCTGGGACTTCTTCGGCGACGCGCCCAACGTCTGCCGCTCGCTCAAGGTGCTGCGCGAGGTCGGGCTGAACTATCTCCGCCTCGGACAGCCCGCGACCGAATTCTCGGGCGGCGAAGCGCAAAGGGTGAAGCTGGCGACGGAACTGCAACGCGCCCAGCGCGGCGGGGCGCTCTATGTTCTCGACGAGCCGACCACAGGTCTTCATCCAACCGATGTCGAGCGCCTGCTCGGCCAACTCAACGCCCTGGTCGACGCCGGCAACACCGTCATCCTGGTCGACCACGACATGAAGGTCGCGGCGGCCAGCGATTGGGTCATCGACATCGGGCCCGGCGCCGGAGACGAGGGCGGGCGGATCGTCGTTAGCGGCCCGCCGGCTGTCGTGGCTGCGTCCCCGGAGAGCCGAACGGCATTATATCTCGATCGTGCTCTACAGGGCGGGGCAGCCGCAAAGGGGCTTTCACACATGGAACGGGATCCTAACTGATGACCCCACGCCCTCATGCGAAGACCCATGGCGCGGAGCGAGGCCTGACCCGCTTCGAGGGCTTCAGCGATGCCGTGTTCGCGATCGCCCTGACTGCTGATCGTCGAGATCAAGGTGCCGGGGTCGCCCCGGGCCGCAGGGCTACACCGATCTTTTCCATGCCATGGCGGAACAGTGGCGCGAGCATCTGGCGCTGCTCCTCTGCTATGTCGTGATCGGCGCCTACTGGCTGCAGCACCATTACTCCGGTCGGATCTACGCCCGGAGCGATCACTGGTTCGGCGCGATCAACCTTCTGTTCCTGCTGGCGATCGTCGTCGTCCCGTACCCGATCCGCATCTGGGTCTTCCATCTCGGAACAGCGTTCGAGCCCGTCGCGTCAGTGGTATTCACAACTGGCGTCGCCCTTATCGCCTGCGCCTGGATGGCCAAATGGTTCTACGGCGTGGTGGGCCGACGGACGATGGACGAGCGGCTCGCGGCGGATTTCATCCAGCAGATGACGCGTCGCTACGGGCTTGCCGCAAGCACCCAGATCGTCGCGGTTCCGATTTCAGCCTTCTCGCCGCGGATCGGCGTGGCCGTCACCCTCCTCGCGGTCGCCTTCTTCTTCCTGCCCCAGCCGAGGCCTCGTTACCATCCGGGCGAGGAGCCGAGCTTGAGAGACGTGTCGGACGGGTAGTCGTCCCCCACTGTGCGGCGCAGACGCTGTGCAGTTCAGGCGCAGCCAATACTGCGGTGGAGCGTTTGCATGTCGCCCTGGACTCGAAAGGAGACCGTGATGGCCAATGCTGAATCCCGCTCACCCGTGAATAAGGCCCTGTTCGTGCGACTGCGCGCAAAGCCCGGCAAGGAGGCTGATGTCGAGGCCTTCCTGCGCGACGGACTGGCTGCCGTGATGGAGGAGCCGGACACGACGACATGGTATGCGCTCCGCTTCGGTCACGACGACTTCGCCATCTTCGACACCTTTCCGGGAGACGCGGGGAGGCTAGCTCATCTGGCAGGAAAGGTTGGCCGTGCACTCGTCGCCAAGACACCGGAACTGCTCGACGGCCTCCCGAAGATCGAAGACGCACAAGTTCTGGCGTTCAAGCTTACCGACCAAAGCGGTGAGGTCCGGGACTGAGGCGCGGCTCGCCAGTTGCCTGGCTGTTCTCTTCCCGATGCAGGTGCTGATTGGCCAAGTATGTGGAAGCGCAAGCGCCGGGGGCTGCTTAATACTCCTGCAGTGCGCGCTGTCGGTCAAGGTAGTTCATAAAATGGCACTGACACAGTTTGAAATCAGGCGTTGAGGGGCGTCCTGTCCCGAGACACGACCTCCAGACCAACTCTGGAGATGTCCCAATGCGGCACAGAACTGATTTCGTCTCGATCCCCTTCGCCAAACTGGCTGTCCGTCGCCGATGTGTGGACGGCTCCGTCCAGTTCGTCGGCACCATCGATGGCCGCGACTGTGTTCACTCTCCCACTTTCGAAGGCGCCGTCCAGTCGTTGCTGCGCCGCTCCTGTCACGCCACCGTCCACTAGACCGGCATTCTAATAACGGTGATGAAACAAGGTCGGAGTTCGCCTTAGACTCGAGTCCAACCGTTCAGATATAGTGTACCGGACGCGGTCAATAATTAGGCTGGACTCCGCGTTATCGATATAGGAGCGCTCAAATCAGAATACGGACTCATGACGGCGTTTTTTGACTCGATTTGCGAAAGACGAGTCGATCAAGTGGTCGTATTTGGTCACTCGGCACTATTTTGGTAAGAGTCGCCATAGGCGCAGGAGGCAGTTGATGAACAAGGCAGAACGCGCCGCTCTCCTTCAGGAACTGAAGCGCACCACCGGCCAGATCAACCCCGACGGCAGCCCGTTCATAGACGACGGAGAAATCGCTGATCCCAAGGTCGTGTCCGAGTTCTCCCAACCCTCTCGCGAGAAAATTAAGGCGCTCGCGGAGCGTATGGCGCGCAAGCCGCCGATAAACCTGGTCAAGGACTAGACGGCCTGACAGCGAGCCTCGTCACATGACGTATCTCCCGCTGGGCCACGGCCTTTTGCAGCACTTCCTCGGCCCAGAGGTCACGCCGGGCGGGCAGGACGTGTTCATCGGAACCCGACCGCTGGACGGAGGCGAGGTTGTTGCCGTGATCAGGATCGATGGCTGCGCCACCGAGGCTATCGCAGCCTGGCTGGGTCGGCAGATTCACGCCGATCTGATCGCTCACATGCGGTTTGTGAACCAGAATGATGTGCCGATCGACGCTGCCACTCACGAATACGGTGTCCCAGCGGGTGCGGTCGATTGGAGCGTGGCAGTCTACGTCATTTTGGGATCGGCTGAGCAGGCTCAAGCCATGGTCAGCTTCCTGACCGAATACGGCACCTTGTCATGTTGACCGTTGTCAGGCCCCTGGCCAACGCTGCTCAAGTCGAGACGTGGGCACGCTCTAACGGCTTCAGCAACATCATTCCCGCCAACTGGCACGTGACGATCGCCAAAACACACGGCCCGATCGATCTTGGTGGCCTGGTGAGAGACCTATCGACACTGGTTGTCCCAGCCTCGTCAAACCGGTTAGTCGGTCGCATGGGAGGAACGATCGGACTGATGTTCCGGTCGGGCGCAATCGAAACCTGTCATCGCGAATTCAGGATCGCCGGCGCGGACTGGGAAAATAAAGGTTTCCGTGCCCATGTAACCATCGCGGTCGATGACCGCCGCCGGAGCCTTGACGGCGTCAAGCCGTTCGCAGGCGAGTTGGTATTCGCCGAGGAAGATTGGTTCCTCCCGCCATTCACGCCGGCCGGGTGACTTCGTCCACCGGGTGACGTTCATTTCGGCTCCGCGCGTCTTGGATAGCAGTCTGGTCGACCTCTTTGGGACGGCGTTAAAATAGTGAAGAGCGCCAGTCCTCTATGATAGCGACGATGCGGTCGGACTACGCACAGGCCGACACCCGGCTGTGGGACACAATAGCCTTGCTTGATTGTTATTGGGTGCGACGATCCGAACGTTGATTGGACGACCATCCGTGGTATGTGGCCTCATGGGTTTGACCTCGAACAGACACTGGATGATCGCGGCGCTTCTTGCGCTGTTCGTCGCCGTGTTCGTTCTTGTGCCGGTGGCAGACGCGGCGACCTGCGCAGTCGAAGCCGAAGTCACCCAGACATCTACTTCGGTCTCTCTACCCGACGAGCCGACAGACTCGCCCTCGGCTGATCATGGCCTTTGCGCTCATGGTCATTGTCATCACAGCGGCGTGGCGCTCCCGCAACCGGCCCCGCTGAAGTTCTCAAAGAATCACTCGGCCACGCCCGCGCTCAAGCCGAGCAACGCGCCTTTGACTTCACATTCGCCCAACGGGCTGAAGCGTCCACCTAGGGGCTGACGAGCCGCGCGCCCGTGCGCGCACCTCGTCAGCAATCTCTGGGACATTCAAATGCCACCCCTCATTATACGCCGGACGCAGTTGGCGTTCGGCTGCGCCATGGTCGCATTTGCGACGGCGCTTAGCAGCCCCGCGTGGGCTGACCCTGCACCGTCTTTCGACGCGTTGCTCGAACGTATTGGCTTGGCGCCGACGTCTCTAGAAGCCGATGCGCTTCTGGACGCGGCCGAGGCTAGAGTGCGTCAGGCGCGGGTTCGCCCCAACCCTGAACTCGGGCTGGAGGCGGAGAACGCCTTCGGCTCCGGCCCCTTCTCCGGCTACGACAATGCCGAAACTACTCTGTCGCTGACGCAGGACCTCGAACTCTGGGGCCGTCGCGGTGCGCGGGTGGCGGTGGCCCAGGCAGACGCCGGCACCGCCGGGCTGAGGCGCGATCTAGCCACGGTCGAGGCCGGCGGCAGGCTGGCTCTGGTCTACGCCGAAGCCGAAGCCGCCCAGCGCCGCTATTTGCTGGCCGAGGAGGCGTTGGCCGTCACTATCGCCGACACTCGCGCGGCCTTGATCCTCGTGGAAGAGGGGCGCGAGCCCCTGCTGCGGGGCATCCAGGGCGAGAGCGAAGCCGCTGCGGCACGAGCGACGCTGGATGAAGCCAAGGCTGAGCGAGACGCGGCTTTCGCCCGTCTCACGGCTGTTGCGATGCTGCCGGTGCCGGTCACATCTATCGACACCAGCCTGATCGATCGGGTGCCGGCCACTGCGGCGACGACGGTCGGCGCGACTCCGCAAGTTCGGGTGGCCGAAGCCGAGCGAACGGCTGCTGAGAGCCGGATCGAGGTGGAGCGGGTTCGCGCCCGACCCGACGTTCGCGCCTCTGTCGGTGTGCGTCGCTACGAAGCTGAAGACGCAACCGCCCTGACCTTCGGGTTGAGCATCCCGCTGCCGTTGTTCGATCGGAACAGAGGCAACATCGACGCAGCCCAGGCCGACTTCAGGGCTGCCGATGCGCGACTGATGGGAGCCCGTCAGGAAGCGGAGGCTGATCGCAACGCCGCCTTTGCTCGCCTGTCCGCCTCGACCAGCCGGGTTTCCGCGTCTGACGCCGGCGTGTCCGCCGCCGAGGAAGCCTACCGGCTTTCGCGCATCGGCTTTGAAGCGGGCCGCATCTCGCAACTGGAACTGCGGTCGTCTCGGGCCGCGCTGATCTCCGCCCGCAACGCCGCCGTGGACGCTCGCCTCGCGCGGGTCCGGGCGGAAATCGATCTCGCGCGCCTGCAAGGCCGCGCCCCCTTTGGAACATCGCAATGAAACGCACATCACGGATCAACAAGACCTGGCTGATGGCTGGGGCCGCCGCCGTCGTCGTCCTTGGCGGCGCGGGCTTCTACATGATGACGCGGTCATCAGCGGAAGCGCCCGCAGCGTCCGCTGAGGGAGAGCACGCCGGGGAAGAAGGCGATCATGCCGAAGGTGAGGAAGGCCACGCCGAGGAAGGGGTCGGCCAGGAAGGCGTCGTCGTCCTGACGGCGGCGCAGATCACCGCCGCGAACATCTCGGTTGTCGCCGTCACGGGCGGCGGCGGTGGTGAGACCCGTCTGTCCGGCCGGGTGGAGCCGATGGTCGACGCCAGGGCTGCTGTCGCCGCCAGTGTTGGCGGTCGTGTCGAACGCGTTCTGGTCGCACCGGGGCAATCGGTGCGCGCCGGTCAGTCGCTGGCCATCCTGGTTAGCGGCGACGCCGCCACCCTCCGCGCCGATGCGGATGCCGCCCAGGCCAACGCCGTCGCCGCCGAGCAAGCGCACAGTCGCGAAGAGAGCCTCGCCGATCAGGGCGTGGTCGCCCGCCGCGACGCCGAGGTCGCCCATGCGCAGGCGCTCGGCGCCGAGGCGTCGGCTCGTGCTGCGCGAGCCAGGGCCTCGGCCGCTGGATCGCCCAATGCGGCGGGTCGGCTCAGCGTGACGAGCCCCATCTCGGGCGTCGTCACCAGCGTTCAGGTGGGACCTGGCGGCTTTGCTGCTCAAGGCGGGATCATCGCCGAGGTCACGAACCCCGCGCGGGTCGAGATCGTCTTCAACGCGCCGCCGGCACTTGCCGCTCAGGTTCGCGCTGGATCGTCGGTGCGTGTGCAGGGTCCCAACGGTGAGTTCGACGCCGTCGTCACCGGCGTTGCCGCTGGGGCGGGCGCACAAGGTGGTGGAGCCGTCATCCGCGCGCGACCGACGGGCGGCAGCCTGCCCCCCGCAGGATCGGCCGTCTCAGGCTCCGTGGTCACGGGCGGTGAAGGCGGCGGCCTGACCGTGCCATCTGACGCCATCCAGACCGTCGAGGGCGCCACCGTCGTGTTCGTCCGAACGGCCGAGGGCTTTCGCGCTGTTCCGGTCCTTGCGGGTCGGCAAGCCGGAGATCGCACTGAAATCCTGAACGGCCTGACCGGGGCCGAACGCATCGCCGGGGCCAATGCCTTCCTCCTCAAAGCCGAACTCGCCAAGGGCGAGGCCGAGCACGGCCACTAGGGGCGACAATCATGTTTACATCCATCATCACGGCGTCCGTTAGGTTCCGCTGGTTCATCGTCCTTGCCGTCAGCCTCGTCGCGGCGCTGGGTCTGTTCGAACTGACCAAACTGCCGATCGACGCCGTCCCCGACATCACCAACCGTCAGGTGCAGATCACCACGGTCGCCCCCGCCTTGGCTCCCGAACAGATCGAGCGTCAGGTCACCTATCCACTGGAGACGGCCCTGGCCGGCATACCAGGACTGACCAGCACGCGGTCGCTATCGCGCAACGGCTTCAGCCAAATCACAGCGATCTTCACTGACCAGACCGACATCTATTTCGCCCGTCAGCAGGTCGCTGAACGGCTGGCGGCCGCGTCGGAAGGGCTTCCCGAGGGCGTGGAACCGGGCCTGTCACCGATCACGACGGGCCTCGGCGAGGTCCTGATGTGGACGGTCGACTATGTGCCCTTCAACACCGAGAACCTGTCCAAGCCCGGCCAACCGGGCTGGCAGGCCGGCGGGGCCTATCTGACCCCTGAAGGCGACCGACTGACGACCGCCGAACAGCGCGCCACCTATCTGCGCACGGTTCAGGACTGGATCATCGCGCCCCAGATGCGAACCACCACCGGTCTTGCCGGGGTCGATACGGTCGGCGGCTACGTCAAGGAATACGCCGTCCGACCCAATGCCTCGCAACTGGCCGCCTATGGGCTCGGACTCAACGATCTGGTCGAGGCGGTCGAGCGCGCCAATACCCAGGCGGGTGCGGGCTACATCCAACGCGCGGGCGAAGCCCTCGTCGTGCGCACCGATGCCCTGGCGCTGACGATCGACGATCTGGCCCAGGCGCCCGTCGTCAATCGCGGCGGCCTGGTTGTTCGGGTCGCTGACGTCGCCACGGTCGAGATCGGTCAGGCTCCGCGTTTGGGCGGCGCCAGCCGCGACGGGCACGAGGCTGTGCTGGGCACGGCGCTGATGATCGCGGGCGGCAACAGCCGCACCGTGGCTCAAGCCGCCGCCGAACGGCTGTCGGTCGTGGACGACAGTTTGCCGCCCGGCGTCGTCGCCGTGCCGGTGCTGAACCGGAGCGAACTGGTCAACTCGACCATCTCGACGGTCGCCCGGAACCTGGCCGAAGGCGCGCTGCTGGTCATCGTCGTTCTCTTCCTGCTGCTGGGCAACATCCGAGCGGCGAGCATCACGGCCCTGATGATCCCGTTGTCCTTCCTGTTCGCCGTCATCGGCATGAACCGGTTCGGCATCAGCGGGAACCTCATGAGCCTGGGCGCCCTCGATTTCGGTCTGATGGTCGATGGCGCAGTGGTGGTGATCGAGAACACTCTGCTGATGCTGACCCAGCGCCGGGCCGCTCTGGGGCGGATGCTGACCCGCCATGAGCGACTGGACGTGGCCATTCAGTCGGCTCGCCAGATGGTCAAGCCGGCCGCCTTCGGACAGTTGATTATCCTTCTGGTGTTCGCCCCGCTGCTGATGCTGGAAGGTGTTGAGGGCAAGACGTTCCAGCCCATGGGCGCGACCGTCATGCTGGCTCTGATTGGCGCCTTCATCTTCTCCTTCACCTTCGTGCCCGCGATGACAGCCCTGCTCGTGCGTGATCCCAAGTCGGTTCACGTCGGTCCGGACGGTCAGGCGGTCGAACACGAGACCTGGATTCTGCGGTTCGCCCGTCGGTTCATCCAGCCGGCGATCCAGGCAGCGGTCTCGCGGCCCAAGATCGTGCTGATCTCGGCGGTGGCGACCCTCGCCATCGGCGCGGTCTCCTTCATGTCGCTGGGCCGGGAGTTCATTCCCACGCTCGATGAGGGCGACATCGCCATGCAGGCGTTGCGTGTGCCATCGGCCTCGCTGGAGCAATCCCTCGCCATGCAGATGGCCCTTGAGCGCGCCATCAAGGCCCAGCCCGAGGTGGAGACGATGTTCTCGCGCACCGGCACGGCGGAGGCGGCGGTGGACCCGATGCCGCCGAACATCTCCGACAGCGTCATCGTGCTAAAAGACCGCAAGGACTGGCCTGATCCGAGCCTGGAGAAGGAGGCTCTGATCGAGCGGATCGAGGGCGTCGCGGCGCTTCAGATCGGCAACAACTTCGAGTTCAGCCAGCCGATCGAACTGCGGTTCAACGAACTGATCTCGGGCGTCCGCACCGATCTCGCCGTAATGGTCTATGGCGATGACTTCGACACGCTTCAGCGGGTCGCGGATCAGGTCGCGACTTCGCTCAGGGCGACGACCGGTTCGGCGGACGTTCGGGTCGAGCAGGCTTCTGGCCTGCCGACCCTGACGGTCAGTGTCGATCGCATCGCCGCCGCCAGCTACGGCCTGTCCGCTGCGGATGTCAGTGAGGCGGTTTCGGCCGGCGTCGGCGGCGCCGAGGCCGGGCGCATCTTCGAGGGCGACCGACGCTTCGACGTCGTCGTGCGGCTACCCGACGACGCCCGCAACGATCCGGCGTCTCTGGCAGCCTTGCCGATCGTCTCCGACACGGGGGTCATCGTGCCGCTGTCCTCGGTCGCGCGCATTCAGGTCGGTGAAGGCCCGAACCAGATCAGTCGCGAGAACGGCAGTCGCCGCATGGTGGTTCAGGCCAATGTTCGCGGTCGCGATCTCGGCGGTTTCGTCACTGACGCCCAGAGCCAGGTCTCGAAGATCGACCTGCCGGCGGGCGTTTATCTGAAATGGGGCGGCCAGTTCGAGAACCTTGAGCGGGCGGTGCAGCGCTTCGGTCTCGTCATCCCGATCGTCTTCGTGCTGATCGGCGTGCTGTTGTTCCTGGCGCTGGGGTCGTTCGCGGAGGCGGGCCTGGTGTTCGCCTGCGTGCCTCTGGCTCTGGTCGGCGGCGCGCTGGCGCTGCTTCTGCGCGGGATGCCCTTCTCGGTCTCTGCGGCGGTGGGCTTCATCGCCGTCTCGGGCGTGGCGACCCTGAACGGCCTGGTCCTGATGCAGGCGATCCGAGAGCGGTTGACAGCGGGCCTCAAGCCCTACGACGCCGCCATCGAGGGTGCCGCCAGCCGCCTGCGCGCCGTGCTGACGACCGCAATGGTCGCCATCGTCGGCTTCGTCCCTATGGCGCTGGCGCATGGAGCCGGGGCCGAGGTCCAGAAGCCGCTGGCGACAGTGGTGATCGGAGGTCTTCTGACGGCGACCATCCTCACCTTGCTTGTCCTGCCGACCTTCGCGGCCAGGGCCGTCAAGCACAGGTCGTCGGAAGGGATGGACGATTGACCGGCGACGCCTTCAGCGACCAGCAGCAGCGACAGACGCTGCTGCTGGTTCTGGTGCTCAACGCGCTCTTGTTCGTAGGCTTGGGGGCCGGCGGCATTCTTGCCGACTCCAGCGCCCTCTTGGCGAACGCGGTCGATAACGGCGCGGACTCGGTCGTCTACCTGATCAGCTTCCTGGCCGTGGGTCGTGCCTTGTCCTGGAAACAAGGTGCAGCCCGTCTGTCCGGTGTGTTGCTGCTCCTCTTCGCCGTCGGCGTCGTCATCGACGTCGGCCGGCGCTGGTACTTCGGCGCGGAGCCCGTCGGCTGGACCATGATGGGTCTAGCCATGATCGCGGCGATCGTGAACCTGATCTGCCTGCTACTGCTGAAGCGGGTCACCTCCGACGACGTCAACATGGAGGCCGCCGAAACCTTCAGCCTGAACGACTTCGCCGCAAACGGCGGCATTCTCGTCGCTGGCGGGCTTGTGCTGTGGCTCGACCAGGCTTGGCCAGACCTCGTGGTCGGACTGCTGGTCGCGGCGCTCGCGATCAAGGGTGGTGTCGAAATTCTCCGCAACGCGGCTCGCGCCGGAAACAACGAGGAGGCGATCCGATGAGTTCGTCCGCTACTGACCATCGAACCGGTGATGGCCACGATCATGCCAGCGAGAAGGCCGGAGCCGACCCCCATGCGCATGGAGGCATGCTTGGGCCGAACACCGAGGTGATCTTCGCGCTGGCGAGCGGCGCCGCGCTGGCCCTGGGCTTCGGGCTTGAAAAGCTTGTCGCCGGCATCCCGGCCTGGCTGCCTATCGCGCTCTATGTGGTCGCCTATGCCTTCGGCGGGTTCTTCACGGTGCGCGAGGCCTTCGACAACCTCCGCAACAGGCGATTCGAGATCGACACCCTGATGCTCGTGGCCGCCGCCGGTGCAGCGGCGCTCGGTGCTTGGGCGGAAGGGGCGTTGCTCCTCGTCCTGTTCAGCATCGGCCACGCTCTAGAACATTACGCCATGGGGCGCGCTAAACGCGCGATCGAGGCCCTGGCCGATCTCGCGCCTCGCACCGCCCACGTCCGTCGCGGCGACGAGGTTGTAGAAGTGCCGGTCGAAGAGGTCGCGGTCGGCGACACGATCGTGGTTCGACCGAACGAACGGCTGCCTGCGGACGGCTTTGTCGTGGTCGGTGCGACCAGCATCAACCAGGCCCCGGTGACTGGCGAGAGCATGCCTGTCGACAAACAACCGGTGACCGATGCCGAGGCCGCCCGCGCGCGACCCGCGCAGATCGCATCTGCCTCGATCGTCTTCGCGGGGACGATCAACGGGTCCGGATCGATCGAGATCGAGGCGACGCGCAAATCCACTGACACGACCTTGGCGAAGGTCGTCCGTATGGTGAGCGAGGCCGAAACCCAGAAGTCCCCTACCCAGCGCTTTACCGACCTCTTCGAGCGGATCTTCGTGCCGGTGGTTCTTGGCCTGGCCTTCATCCTGCTCTTCGCCTGGGTCGTGGTCGATGAGCCGTTCCGCGACAGCTTCTATCGGGCCATGGCGGTCCTGGTAGCGGCCAGCCCGTGCGCCCTCGCCATCGCCACGCCAAGCGCAGTTCTCTCCGGTGTCGCTCGTGCGGCCCGAGCCGGCGTCCTGATCAAGGGCGGAGCCCCCCTTGAGAACCTGGGATCGCTCAACGCCATAGCGTTCGACAAGACCGGCACCCTGACAGAGGGACGGCCCCGGATCACAGACATCGTGCCGGTAGGCGGCGCGAAGGAACTCGACCTTCTGACAACCGCCGTCGCGGTCGAGCGGCTGAGCGATCACCCTCTGGCGGAGGCGATAACGCGTGACGGCCTGAAGCGCCTTGACGGCGTGGTGGTCGCAGCGGCTTCTGACCTGAAGAGCCTGACCGGGAAGGGCGTGACGGCCCAATATGATGGTGGGCAGGTATGGATCGGCAAGCCGGAGATGTTCGGCGTGGACGGGATCGCATCGCTCACCAACGAGGCGGAAGCGGCCGTTACCCGCCTGCGGCTGGAGGGCCGAACCCTGATGGTCGTCCGCCGGGGTGAGCGCGATCTCGGCGTGATCGGACTGCTCGATACGCCACGGGCCGCAGCCCGCACGACGCTCGATGCCCTGCGTGGGCTGGGTGTCTCTCGGATGATCATGATCTCGGGAGACCATCAGAAAGCGGCTCAGGCCATCGCCAGCCAGGTCGGCCTGACCGAAGCCTGGGGAGACCTCATGCCCGAGGACAAGGTCGAGGCCATCAAACGCCTTCGCGCTGACGGTAAGATCGCGATGGTTGGGGACGGCGTGAACGACGCCCCCGCAATGGCCACGGCGACTGTAGGCATCGCCATGGGCGCGGCTGGCTCCGATGTCGCTCTGGAGACCGCCGACGTCGCCCTGATGTCCGACGATCTCTCGCAACTGCCGTTCGCGGTTGGGCTGAGCCGCAGGACACGCGGCATCATCATGCAAAACCTGGTTGTCAGCCTGGGGGTGGTCGCCTTCCTTGTGCCCGCAACCATCTTAGGACTTGGCATCGGGCCTGCGGTGGCGATGCACGAAGGCTCGACCCTTCTGGTCGTATTCAACGCGCTCCGGCTCCTGGGCTATCGCGACCCCACCCGCCGCGTCGGCGCATCGAATGGCAGGGCCGACGTTGGCACAAGCCCGGCCCCTAAGGGGAAGTCCTCATGAAACGCATCGGATGGGCAACCGCCATCGCCGTGTTCCTCGCGTTGTCGGCCTTCGCCTTTGGCATGCTGTCAGGACGGGCTCGCCCCACATCGGATGCGGCCACCACGTCACAAGTTCAGCATGCCGGCACTCATGACCCCCAAGCCGCGCCGACCGCGGATGCGCCCTCTACGCAGGCCTATCGCGAAGCAAACGACCGGATGCACCGGAACATGGCAATCGCCTACACGGGGGATGCCGACATCGACTTCCTCCGGGGCATGATCGCGCACCATGATGGGGCCGTCGCCATGGCGAAGGTCGCCATCGAGCACGGTGAGGGAGCGGACGTCCAAAGCCTTGCTCGGGAAATCATCGCGGCTCAGGAGGCCGAGATCACAAGGATGAGAATCCTGTTGGCCCGACACGAGGATGTTCCGGCTCCTGGCGTCAGGCCCTGACGGTGGCCGGGAAGCGGCTTACCATCCGGGGACGCGACCTGCGCTGGAAGGAGGGCCGCCCGAAGACCAGACGGTCGCGGCAGAAGCCTCCACCGCCGCCGAACCTGACCGTGGACGTCACGGTTGCCGCTGTAGCCAGCGTCGTCGCGGGCGGCGTTGCCTTCTGCTTCGCCTTCATCCTCTTCGGCTCGCACAAGGTGCCGCTCTACCTCGGCTACGCCGTGATCATGGGTGGCGTCGGCGCTGTCTGCTTTGTGATGGGACCAACGGACCGGGGCAGCCGCATGGTCGCGGGTGGGATAGGTCTTCTGTGTCTGATCGGATCAGCCGGCCTCTTCGCGGCGCGGGCTGACATAGTCATACATCCTCATCGCCATAAGGCCGTTACCCAGGCCGTAGTTCTCGACAGGTCGTCTGATAAGCTAGCGCCACAAGGAGGCGGTCGGGACAGATGACGACATCCTCGGCGTCAGGACCCTGATGGGATAAACTTCGCAATCATCGGCTGGCCCAGGCCGGGCTGCCCCCCGCAACAATCAGCAATGAGGAACTGAACTAGCCTCTGCATATGATCAATGTTGACCCGGTAGAGAATTTCACGGCTCATTTTGATGGCTGGCGCATACGCTTGTCGATGGTCAACCGACTTAGCACCAGCAAGAGGTCCGCGATCCTTCGGGATATGATGGAACGCCAGGGCATCAATGCTCTGGCGCGGACTAAGGACGGCAACACGGGACAGTCTGGCCGTCCGAGCCAAGTGACCGTGCTGAAGCTTCTCGCTGATGCCGGTGACACCGCTATCGACTTCCTCGACCAGAAGATGCGCGATCTCCCCGTCCGGTATGTCGAGGCCGACGAGATGTTCTCATTCGTTGGCATCCGGGGCATGACGCTGCTCAGGAACCAGATGCGCGCGCCCAAGGGTCAGGGTGTTTTCTGGGTTTGGATAGCGATCGACCCCGTGAGCAAACTGATCGTTGCGTGGCATGTCGGCGGTCGTGGCAACGCGGACGCGAAGCTGTTCATTGCGGACCTGAAAGCGCGATGCGCTGGTCGCATCCAACTCACGACTGACTCCCACCGCGCCTACTACGAGGCTGTCGCGTCTGAGTTTGGCGACGACATCGACTACGCAACGGTGAAGAAGCAGGACGACAACGAGCAGCAACTGGTCGTCGAGGAATACACCGGCGTCAAAATGCCCTACCGGCAGAAAAAGCGTCCCAAGCGCGAGATGCACCCTCCCGTCGTTCGCAGCGGGGTGCCAGACGAAGACTGGATCACAACCAACCACATCGAAAGCTTCTTCCAAAAGCTGCGTCAGAATCTGGGCCGGTTCGCGCGGAAGTCAGCGCTCCATTCGAAAACGCTGATCAACCTGAAACGGGCTCTGGCGCTTTATATTTACCACTACAACTTCCAGCGCATCCACACGACGATCAAGACGACGCCGGCGATGAAGTCCGGCATCGATGACGACATCTGGACCTGGGACAATTTCATGGACCTCGTCGATGAGAGGGCGGAGGCCCTGAGGGCGGCTCGGCGCGCCGGCGCGGTAGCAGCGGAAGCGCCGACGGTCGATGAGAACGTCATCCGCCTCAAAGGCCCCCGCGACGGACAGCCGGGCGAATACACCGTCATGGTCAGCTTGCACCAGAAATACGCCAAGATTCACCGGACGTCCTGCGTGCATCTCCGCGACACCCCTGGCCGGCAGAGCAAGAGGGGCGACTCGCATAAGTTTCAGTGTGAAACCTTCGACGCCGCTCAGAACCTCGCCTACGACTTTATGCCGGACGACGTCGCCGTCTGCAAAATCTGTTTGGGCGAGTATCAGCGTCTCGACACCGGTCGCGGCAAGGGCGGCAACAACCTCAAGCACTAGCCCAATGTAGGACGACCTTAACCAGGGCCGGCCAATAGCTTGCATTGGGGGGCGCTGAGGGTGAATGTCCTCCGGCAGCAGGGGCGACGGCAGTGCCACGCAGGATCAAGATCACGGTCAAGCCATCGTCGGATCACCCCGACTTTCTGACCGTGCACGACGCGATGCTGCAAATCGCCGACGCATTCGAACTGCTGCGTGGCGAGAACGCCACGGGCTACGACTGGAAGCTGGTGGCTGCGTCTACCAACAGCCCATTCACCGCGACGGGTGAGATCGTAACGCTTCCCGGCACGGGTCCCGCTATCTTCGCATCGGCCGATCTGGCTACGTTCGAAGCCTACCAAGGACTGTCCGATGCCCTGGACGGAGACGAGGCGCCTCAACTCGACAGTATCGTTCTAAAGCGGTTTCTCGCCCGCAACCTCAACGGCGTGGGGCTGACGTCGATCGAGCCCGAGGATGATGGGTTTGTATCGCTGAACGTGACGCCGACCAGCGCCCGCTTAGGCCTTGAGGTATTGAAAGCTGCGACCCCCGCCGTGTCGCCGAAGCGCGCTCGGGGGACCTTGGAGGGCTACCTCGTCGATGCGGGCCAGTTTAGGCGCCAGCCGGCGCTCAAGCTGAAGGAGCGCGTCCGGGGCCGCATCATCTGGTGCCGCATCCCAGAAGACCTCCAGAACCAGTTTGCTGCCGAAACGTCACTGCGAGACATATGGCAGAACGCGCGCGTCAGAATTCGGGGTTGGATTGAATACAGCAACGGCGGGAAGGTCTCGGGCATGACGGCCGAGAAGATCGTGCACGTCCGGCCCGGCTCGGTCTCCGACACCGAACTGTTCGATCGCTCTTTCGCCAGCGGGATGGACTCGACTGACTACACGGATCGCTTCCGGGACGGTAACCTTGCCTAGTCCGCCTATCGTCTACTGGGATTCATGCGTGTGGATCGGCCACATTGCGCAGGAGCCGGACAAGTTCCCCGCCACCCGATACGTCGTCCGCCTAGCCGGTGAAGGGCGACGCCAGATCATGACTTCCACCATCGCCTTGGCCGAAGTCGTAAAGATGAAGTGTGGTGACGAATGGGTCGCCATGGCCGCCAGCGATCAAGACCCGTTCGCCAACCTGCTGGCCCAGGACTGGGTGACCACGGTCGTTGCGGACTGGGACGTGGGCGTGAAGGCGCGAGACCTGTTCAGATTACATATGGCCGATGGCCTCAAGAAGCCCCAGGACGCCCTACATCTCGCCGTAGCCGTGCTGGAAAACGTCAGCGAGATGCACACCTTCGACAACAAGGACCTGCTGCGGTTGAACGGAAAGGTTCGACGTGATGACGGCACGCTACTGACGATCTGCACGCCCCCCGTGCCCGACCTCACCCAAGGGGTCGATGCCGACCTGTTCGCTGATCCTGCTGCCGCCTGACTGCGAAGCCGTTGCTCGGATCAACGATGCCAAGACACCCTCCGGCGTGTCGGCTTCGATGATGATCTTGCCGTCGATCAGGCCGACGTAGCGATCATTGGCGATGTCCGCATTACGCAGAACCTTGTATTCGTGCGAGCCCCGCTTCAGGACCATGTTCATGACAGCCTCCTCCTAAGATGGAGGCCATGCGCCTCCTCTCTGGGAGACCGTCGCAAGAACCCTGCTAGGTGAGGACGTGTGCGCCTAACGCCTGAATTTCAAACTGTGTCAGTGCCCATAAAATCTGTAGAGCGGCCAATCCGAGCTGAAGTTATGCTGAGGGCTGTGCGGTCTCGGTTGTTGGGCTACGAGGCGATCTCAGTATCTGACATCGACAGGCCCAGCTGAATGTCCGGAGTCCGGCGGCATGCCAATGTCCGCTCATGGCGCTTCTCGGACATTCAGTCAGGCGATTGATCGTCGGCACCCGTTCGGAACGCCCACGCCTCTGTGTGTGCTGCTAGCCAGAAACTAGCCAGCAACAGAGTTAAAAGGGTGAAACCAGATGGAACGAGCGCGCAAATGACGGCGGTCACGGTTGCGGATGGGGGCTCAGCTTTCCACCGTCGTTATAGCTTCCACGATCAACTGATTCTCGGGGCTGACCGCTTAGGTCATTGAATTTGATGGCATTCGTCGGTCAAGAAATTGAATTTGGGCTTGGCATGATCCAGCCGGTTGTAAGATTGGCCACAGTGTCACTTTCTGGTCGCGGGCGGGAGAGCGCCTCGTTGACATCGAGGGGGTCACAGGTTCAATCCCTGTCGCGTCCACCATTCCTTCCCTACAGTATCATGGCCGTCCGGCCTCGTCTGGCCCATCAGTGGTCAGAACTGACGCCAGCTGTCGCCGGGGTCGCGTTCGCCGGGATCGACGGACTGCTGGCCCCAGGCGATGACCATCAGCACCTTGTGGCTGCGGATGCGGAACTGGCCGATCATCGGGGCGACGGCACCCAGAGGCGCGCCGGTCCTGGCGTCGTAGACGAAGCCCGTGAACTCCGCGACGCCGACCCGGTCGCGGCGGCTGTAGAGCGACAGTTCCGGCAGGGAGACGACGTTGAAGCTCTCGTTGATCGGTACGGCCAGCGGCGGCAGGCCGACGACACGGCGCATCTGTTCCAGCGACAGAGCCCCGGCGCGCATCTCGAACACCACCTCTGCCGTCTCGCGCTTTTCTGCCAGGGCATAGCCGGCTTCCGACAGGGCCTGGCGAACCGCGCTGACCGCATAGGGAGCGTTCTCGGAGCGGAAATAGGCGTCGTCGACGAAGACCGACTTGCCGCGCGGCACCGGCAGGGTCAGCCCCTCGACCGCCCGGTCGGCGGCGCGGGCGATCAGCAGCTGTTCGGTCGCCGTCCGTCCCGGATTGCTCTCGGTCGTGGAGGCGCAGGCGGCGGCGAGGCCGGCCATCCCGGCCACAACGGCACAGACGGCGCCCCGCATCACCATGCGCCCGTGTTCGGCATCGAGATCCAGGGCTCGACCGGTTCCAGTGCCTCACCCTCCTGAAGCAGTTCGATCGAGATGCCGTCGGGCGAGCGGACGAAGGCCATGTGACCGTCCCGGGGCGGGCGGTTGATGGCCACGCCGCCGTCCATCAGTCGCTGACAGGCGGCGTGAATGTCGTCGACCCTATAGGCCAGGTGGCCGAAGTTGCGGCCGCCGGAATAGGTCTCCGGATCCCAGTTGTAAGTCAGCTCGACCTCGGGCGACCGCTCGGCCTGGCTGCGCAGCACATCGGCGTCGGCGGACAGGAAGACCAGGGTGAACCGGCCTTTTTCGTTGTCGATCCGGCGGGTCTCGACCAGACCCAGCAGGTCGCGCCAGAAATGCAGGGCGGCGTCCAGGTCGGCCACCCGGACCATGGTGTGAAGGTATCGCATGTCTGTCGCCCGGTTTCCGCACGGTGTCTTTGCGCCGTCATAGTCCGAAATCTGCGCTTTCTAAAGCGTCCGGCTTGGGCGTATTCATAACGCGGTTCAACGCCTTCGACGCTTCGCGCATCGGGCCGAGATCGCCGGTCAGGGGGATCGGCGGACATCACGACGTCGCGCGGGGGAATGCGCGGCGGGGAAACAGTAAAACGTATCATGGGATCACTGACTCGTGCGAACGCGGCTCGCGCCGCGTCCAAGGGCGCGGCCGCGCCGAAACCGAACACCACCAAGGGCCAGCAGGTCGGCGAGGCCAGCCTGGCGGAAAAGCTCAAGTACGAGTTCGACAAGTCGATGGCCGCCGGGCCGATCGCCCTGGTCGGCTGGCTGTCGCTGGTGACCTTCATCGTCATCCTGTTCGCCGCCACGATGCTGGCCCTGACGCGGCTTGGGCCCGACGGCGGGTTCAACTTCTTTGAGGCGGCATGGCAGTCGCTGATGCGGACGATGGACGCCGGCACCATGGGCGGTGACTCGGGCTGGCCGTTCCGGTTCCTGACTCTGTTCGTGACCCTGATGGGGATCCTGGTCTTCTCGGCCCTGATTTCCATCATCTCGGCGGGTCTGGATTCGGCGCTTGAGGCCCTGCGCAAGGGGCGGTCGCGGGTGCTGGAGGCGGATCACACGGTGATCCTGAACTGGTCGCCGTCGATCTTCGACATCATCTCCGAGCTGGTCGTCGCCAACGAGAGCCGCAAGAAGCCGCGCATCGTCATCATGGCCAACAAGGACAAGGTCGAGATGGAGGACGAGATCGCCGACAAGGTGCCGGAGCTCAAGAACACCCGCATCATCTGCCGTTCGGGCGATCCGACCGACCTGTTTGACCTGTCGCTGATCAACGCACAGACCTGCCGCTCGATCATCGTGGTGTCGCCCGAGGGGGCCGACGATCCCGACAGCCAGGTCATCAAGACCGTCCTGGCCCTGACCAACGATCCCAAGCGCCGCGACGAACGCTATCGGATCGCGGCCGAACTGCGTGACGCCAAGAATGCCGAGGTCGCCCGCATCGTCGGCGGCGACGAGGTGCAACTGGTCCTGGCCGACGACCTGATCTCGCGCATCGTGGTCCAGTCGTCGCGTCAGGCGGGGCTGTCGGCCGTCTATTCCGAACTGCTCGATTTCGACGGCTGCGAGATCTACACGACCGAGCTCGAGGAACTGGTCGGCGTCACCTATGGCGACGCGGTCATGGGCTATGAGGATTCGGCCCTGATCGGCCTACGCTATCCCGACGGGCGGGTGAAGATGAACCCGCCGATGGATCAGGTCATCGTCGCGGGAACCCGCGCCATCATCATCGCCGAGGACGATGAGGCCATCAGATTGACCCCCATGCCCGACGGTGCCGTCGAGCCCACCGCCATCAAGACGCGCAAGGCTGTGCGCCGGACTGCCGAACGGACCCTGATCATCGGCTGGAACCGTCGCGGGCCGATGATTGCCCATGAGCTATCGAAATACGTCAAGCCGGGTTCGGTCCTGACGGTCGCCGGCGACATCCCCGATTTCGAATCCGAGATCCTGTCGATGCCGATGGGATCGAAGAACATGAAGCTCGAGGCCAAGCGGATCGACACCAGCCACGCGGCGTCACTGGAGGGGCTGGACCCCCTGTCCTACGACTCGGTCATGGTGCTGGGCTATTCGGATCACATGGAGGCCCAGTCGGCCGATACGCGGACGCTGATCACCCTTCTGCACCTCAGGAAACTGTCCGAACGGCTCGGCGAGCACATCTCGGTGGTGTCGGAGATGATCGATATCCGGAACCGCGAGCTGGCCGAGGTCACCCGCGCCGACGATTTCGTGGTGTCCAACAAACTGGTCAGCCTGATGCTGGCTCAGGCGTCGGAGAACGAATACCTGTCGTCGATCTTCGACGATCTGCTGGACGAGGACGGATCGGAAATCTACATGCGCCCGGTCGGCGACTATGTGGACCTGGCCCTGCCGCTCAGCTTCTACACGATCGCCGAGGCGGCCCGGCAGCGGGGCGAGACGGCCATCGGCTATCGCAGGAAGCGCGTGGACGGCGACGACGACGGCCGGAACATGGGTGGGGTCGTGGTCAATCCGTCCAAGTCCGAGGTGCTGGAATACCTGCCCGAGGACCGGGTGATCGTCCTGGCCGAGGACTGAGAAACGCCTCCCTTCTCCCCTTGTGGAAGAAGGATCAGGCCTTCGCCTCGCCCGCGGCCATCAGCCCGGCGCGGGAGGGGCACAGGTCGGAAATCAGGCAGCCGCCGCAGTTGGGCTTGCGCGCCGTGCAGGTGTAGCGGCCGTGGAGGATCAGCCAGTGGTGAGCCTTGGGCAGGAAGGTCTCGGGCACGACCTTGAACAGCTGGGCCTCGACGTTGTCGGGCGTCGCGGCATTGGCCAGACCCAGGCGGTGCGAGACGCGAAACACGTGGGTGTCGACCGCAATGGCGGCCTCGATGCCCAGTTCGTTCAGGACGACACTGGCGGTCTTTCGCCCCACGCCGGGCAGGGTCTGCAAGGCCTCGCGGGTCAGGGGAACCTCGCCGCCGTAGTCGTCCATGACGATCCGGCTCAGGGCGATCACGTTGCGCGCCTTGCCGCGGTACAGGCCGATCGACGCGATGAAGGGGATCAGCCCCTCCTCGCCCAGGGCCAGCATCTTCTGCGGCGTGTCGGCGACAGCGAACAGCCGGTCGGTGGCCTTGTTGACCGAGACGTCCGTCGCCTGGGCCGACAGGGCGACGGCGACGACCAGGGTGTAGGGACTATGGAAGGTCAGCTCGGTCCGGGGTTCCGGCATGACGCGGGCCAGCCGCTCGAAGATCTGATCCACCCGATCCTCGTCGGGCGGCCATCCCCAGGTCGGAATGACCGCGCCCGTCATGACGGCGGGGCGTTTCAAAGGCGCAGGCGCGGCTTTCCGGCCGCGCGGTGCGGACTTGGGCGGCTTCATGCCTCGTCGTATCCGCCGGTCTCGCGCGGGTCGATGCCGAGCGAGACCAGGGCATCGACGGCGGCCCGCGTGCCTTCCTCCCAGGCCCCGTGAGCGGTGCCGTAGAAGGCTTCGGCGGTGGCCTCACCGGCGACGAAGATGCGGTCCTCGATCGGTTGCTTGAGCCTGCGACGCGCGTCGGCCTGACCCGGCAGGCAGTGGGAATAGGCCCCACGCGACCAGTTTTCCGCGCCCCACATCGATGTGGCGATCGGGGCGAGACGGCGGCGGAAGCTGGAGCCCAGCAGGTTCGACAGTTCGGTGGCCGCGAAGTCGAAGAAGGCGGCCTCGCCCTCGCCTTCCAGCCCCCAGGCCAGGTCGCCGCCGAAATAGCCCTCGATCATGGGACGGCCGAACGGACGCAGGTGATAGCCGCCCGTCTGGGCCGTGTCGGTGCGGCCCCACAACTGGCTGTCGGCGGGAAAGTCCTCAGGCGTCTCGACCGTCATGTGAAGCTTGGACGCCAACCCGAGGGGAGCGCCGAGCGCCGCCTCGATCAGGGCCGGGACCGGTGGCTCGATGCGGATCGTCTCGCCGCCGATCAGGCTGGTGGGCACGGTCAGGATCACGGCGCGGGCCAGGACGGTGCCGCGCGGCGTCACGATCCGCAGAGGCGCGCCGGAGCGGTCGATGCGGGTGACGGGGCAATCCAGCACGACCGGGGCGTCGCAGCCAAGCGAGGCGACCAGCCGACCGTAGCCCTCGCGGACCCGCCAGTTGACGCCGGTATCGCGGTAGGCGTCGTAGTCGAGGGTCGAGACCTCGGCGAACCTGGCCCCGTTCAGGGCCCCGGAGACGGCGTCCATCCGGGCGTTCCAGCGGGCCTCGTCGCTGTCGGGGGATGCGAACTGATCCGAGGCCGGGCCGTCCTCGCCCCTTGCGGCGGCCTGGGCGATGCGGTCGTCGAAGGCCTCGAACGCCGCCCCGAACGCCGACTGTTCTGCAGGCGTCAGGCCCAGGTTGAAGGTCTGTCGACGCCAGGGCGGCGGGGTCTCGTCGATCGTGAAGCCGGCGTCGCGGCCCATCTCCGCGAGCAGGTTCTCGTCGGCCGAATGGAGCCAGCCGCATCCGAGATCCAGCGCCATGACCTCGCTGCCGCCGCGGTGCCGGATCTGGCGATGGTCGATCGTGTGAGCCCGGCCACCGATCCGGTCACGCGCCTCCAGAACCACGACCGAAAGCCCTGTCCCCGCCAACCGACGCGCAGCCCCCAACCCTGCGGCACCGGCACCGATCACCACGATGTCGGCGTTGAACGGCAAGGGCGCGGAGGAGGCGGTCACAAGGCTGGAATAGCCGGAAACATGACGTGTTCACGAGTCTTCTTCGCGACGCATTGATTTTTAGACGATTGGGTCTATTTTTGCGATCGTCCTCCCCGGGACCGTTTCCTCCCCGAACGCCGCGCGTCCAGTCTGATCGAGTTGCCCCATGGCCGTCTCTCCTGCCCTCAAGAAGCGTTTGCCCCTGATCGCGGCGGGCGTGGTCTTCATCATCCTTGTCATCGGCGGGTTCTTCTGGTGGCAGGGCAAGCAGCGGTGGGAGGCGACCGACAATGCCTTCGTCCAGGCCGACACCACCATCGTCAGCCCCCAGATCAACGGCTATGTCACCGAGGTCCTGGTCAGCGACAACCAGCGGGTCGAGCCCGGCCAGATCCTGGTCCGGCTGGACGATTCCGACGCACGCGCCCAGCTGGCTCAGGCCGAGGCCAACCTGGCCGCCCTGTTGTCCGCCGTGGACAACGTCGATGCCCGTGCGGCCCAGGAGCAGGCCCTGATCGCGTCGCGCGCCGCCGGCGTCACCCAGGCCCAGGCCCAGGCGGGTCTGGCCCGCGCCCAGGTCGATCGTTACGGCAAGCTGGCGGAACAAGGCTGGGTTTCGCAACAACGTATCCAGACTGAGCAGGCCGGTGCCACCTCGGCCGCCGCCACCGTGGCCCAGGCCCAGGCGGCCCTTGTCGCCGAACAGCGCACCGCCGCCGTGCTCGGCTCGACGCGGCAACAGTCGCTCGCCGCCGTGGAACAGGCCCGCGCCCAGGTCGAGGTGGCTCGCACCAATCTGGACCGTACCGTCATCCGGGCCGCCACGGCCGGGGTCGTCGGCGCGCGCGGCGTGCGTCCCGGCCAGTATGTCCGCACCGGCGGGCAGCTATTGTCGATCGTACCCCTGGGTGACGTCTATGTGGTCGCCAACTTCAAGGAGACCCAGTTGGGACGGCTGCGTCTGGGCCAGACCGTCGAGATCGGTGCCGACGCCTTTCCGGGCCAGCATATCACCGGCCGTATCGACAGCTTCGCCCCGGCCACGGGGTCGGAGTTCGCTCTGATCCCGGTCGAGAACGCCACCGGCAATTTCACCAAGATCACCCAGCGGGTGCCCGTCCGCATCGTCGTCGATCGCGCGGCGGGTGGAGCCGCCCTCCGGCCCGGCCTGTCGGTCGAGGTCAAGGTGGATCTGAAGAGCCAGGGCGGTGCTTCGTTCGCCGAGGCCGCCTTGGGCCAGACCCGGCTGGCCGACGCGACCCCGTCCGGCTCAAGGCAATGACTGCCGCCGCCGCCGCAGCCCCCGCCGGCGGGGCGACGGCGACAACGGGCGGCGTGGGGGCACCGCCCGCCCGGCCCGCGATCAACTGGACCTTCCTGCTGCTCGGCTTTGCCGGGATGGTGATCGGCCAGTTCATGGCCATCCTGGACATCCAGATCGTCGCCTCGTCCCTGCCCCAGATCCAGGCCGGCCTGGGTGCCTCCGCCGACCAGATCAGCTGGATCCAGACCGCCTACCTGATCCCCGAGGTCGTGATGATCCCCCTGTCGGGATACCTGTCGCGACTGTGGGGAACCCGGAATGTGTTCCTGATTTCCTGTGCCGGCTTCCTGATCATGAGCGTGGCGACCGGGCTGGCGACCTCGATCGAGGTGATGATCCCGTTCCGCGCCTTGCAGGGTTTCGTGGGCGGAGCCATGATTCCCACGGTGTTCGCCGTCGTCTTCACCGCCTTCCCGCCGGAAAAGCGGATCACGGCCAGCGTGGTCATGGGCCTGATCGTGACTCTGGCCCCGACGGTCGGGCCAACACTGGGAGGACATCTGACCGAGGCCCTGAGCTGGCGCTGGTTGTTCTTCATCAACGTCGTGCCCGGGATGCTGTCGCTGTTCCTGGTCTGGCGCTATGCCCGGTTCGACAAGGGCGATCCCTCCCTGAAGTCCGGGTTCGACTGGTGGGGCCTGGGGCTGATGGCGGCCTTCCTGATGAGCCTGCAATTCGTGCTTGAGGAAGGCTCAAAGAACGACTGGTTCGCCGACGACCTGATCCTGTTGCTCACGGTGGTCGCCGCGGTCAGCGGACCCGCCTTCATCTGGCGTACCCTGGTCTACTACAATCCGATCGTCGAGTTGCGTGCCTTCCTGAACCGCAACTTCACGGTCGGCGTCGTGATGACCTTCATGGTCGGGGTGGCCCTGTTCGGCGGCACCTTCCTGTTGCCGGTCTTCCTGGGGCGGGTGCGGCATTACTCGCCATCGGAGATCGGGACCACGATGCTGGTGACGGGCCTGGCCATGTTCGCGACCGCGCCGTTCGCCGGAAGACTGGTGCGCAAGGTCGATCCACGGATCCTGATGTTCGGCGGTTTCATGCTGTGCGCCTGGGGAATGTGGGATGCCCGCGTCGTCACCGACGAGTGGGGATTCTGGCAGTTCGCCGGGGTGCAGGCGATGCGCGGTGCCGGATCCATGATCGCCATGATCGCGTCCCAGCAGGTGACGATGTCCACTCTGCCGCCATCGATGGTCAAGGGTGCCTCGGGGCTGGTCAACCTGTTCCGCAACGTCGGCGGGGCCTTTGGACTGGCCTTTCTGAACACCTCGCTGACGACCAATACGGCAGCCCACATGGGCGAGCTGACCAGCGGCATCAGCCAGGCCAACAGCGGGATGCAGGAGATGCTGGCCGGCCTGACCGAGCGACTGGGCGGATCGATCGACCCTGAGGGGGCCGCCATGAAGGCCATGTACGGCATCCTCCACCAACAGGCGACGACGCTGGCGTTCGGCGACGCCTTTGCGGTTCTGGGGATCGGGTGCGCCATCGCGGCCTGCGTGACTCTGCTGGCCAGGCCGGTGAAGGTCGATCCCGCCGCCCCGCCGATGGAGGCGCACTGAGATGCCCCGCGTCGCCGGACAGATCGATCAGAGAAAACGCGAGGCCATTCTGGACGCCGCCCTGGCCCTGTTCTCCGAGCGTGGCGTCACCGTCTCGATGGAGGAGATCGCGCGCCGGGCCGGGGTGTCGAAACAGACCCTCTACAACCGCTTCGCCTCCAAGGTGGAGCTGGCGCGGGCCCTCGCCGGCCGGCGCGCGGACGACATCACGGCGCCGCTGCGGACCGATGGTGCACCCGTCGCCATCCTGACCGCCCTGGCGCTCACCCTGCTGGAAAAGCTGTTGAGGACGGACCGGGGGGAGGGGCTACGCGGCGTCGCCCTGATGTCTCCTGCCGCGCCCGAGATTGCGCTGGCCATCTATGACGGTGGGCCTCGCGAATCGTTGCACCGCCTGTCGGAATGGCTGGTCCTTCAGGACCGAAAGGGGGTGCTGACGATCCCCGATCCTGATTCGGCGGCAGAGATGTTCACCGGCATGGTGCTGGGGCACAGCCATCTGCGCGCGATGCTGGGCGTGCCCCACCCGCCGATCGCGCTTGAGGCGCGCGCAGCCGAAGCCGCCCGGCGCTTTGTCACAGCTTTCGCACCCTGATACCGGCTTCACCGTTCCGGCGGACCGCAGGCCGGGCTAACCTGTAACGCCTCGGCCTGATTTCGGAGTTCCCATGCTGATCCATCTGTCGTCCTGGCCCGAGATCGCCGCGCGGCTGAACGCGGGTGCCCCCCTGTCGAAGACTGTGATCGTGCCGATCGGGTCCAACGAACAGCACGGGCCGACCGGCCTGCTCGGCACTGACTGGCTGTGTCCCGAGATCATCGCCCATGCCGCGGAGGCGGGCAACGACAGCCTGACTGTCGCGCCGACCTTCAACATCGGCATGGCCCAGCACCACCTGGCCTTCGCCGGCACCATCTCGTACCGGCCCTCGACCTTCATGGCGGCGATCTCGGACTGGGTGGCGTCGCTGAGCCGGCACGGGTTCGAGCGGATCTATTTCCTGAATGGTCATGGTGGAAACGTCGCCACCATCGAGGCGACCTTCAGCGAGATCTATGCGGCCCATTCGTTCCGGGGCGACGATGCGCCCTTCATCCTGAAGCTGCGCAACTGGTGGGACCTGCCCGGCGTCAACGGCCTGTGCAACTCGATCTTCCCGACCGGTCACGGCATGCACGCCACCCCGTCCGAGATCGCCGTGACCCAGGCCGCCTATCCCGACCGGATCAAGACCGCCGCCTATTCACCCCAGATCGCACCGAACGGGCCGATCCGCTCCGCGCTCGACTATCGCGCCCGGTTCCCCGACGGCCGCATCGGCTCGGACCCCGGCCAGGCCTCGCCCGAGAAGGGCCAGAGGATCATCGACGCGGCTGTCCCTGCCCTGATCCGTGACGTCACCGGCTTCGCCGCCGAGACATCGCCGCTTGCGCCCTGAGTGAACGGGGTTCAGGAACGACGCATGACCGCAACCAGCCAGCTCGACCGTTTCCTGCGCGACACCCGCGCCGTGGGCAAGAATGCCTCCTCCGCGACCGCCACGGCGGTGGCCGGCGGCGAGATGATGAAGGCGGCCGGGGACGTCATCGCCGCCCGCCTGGAGATCCTGGCCGCCGGCGTCGCCGATCCCCGCAAGACCGACCTCAAGGAAATCGCGCTGATGAGCTCGGAGAAGTCCGAGGCCATGGCCGAGTCGGCGGCGTCGTTGACCCGCAACCTGGGTGCCCTGTCCGAGCGTCTGTCGCACACGGCGGCCGACGAAATGGCCCGCGCGGGCAAGGCCGCCTCGGCCATGGCCACATCGGCCAGCCCCCAGGCCTTCGCCGCCGTCCAGTATGACTATGCGCTGGGCTGGTGGAGCCGTGCGGCGGCACAGATGCTGACCCTCAACGCCGAGATGCTGAAGGCCCAGTCCGAGGCCCTGAAGCCCATCCACCGCACCGCCGTCGCCAATGCGGCGCGCCTGAAGCGGTAAACACGGCTACTCCCTGCCGGGAGCGAGCTTGTCTCAGTGCCGGAAAACCCGCACGCCGGTGAAGGCCATAGCAATCCCCTGCGCGTCTGCTGCGGCGATGACCTCGGCGTCGCGCATGGAACCACCTGGCTGGATCACCGAGGTCGCGCCGGCCGCCACGGCTTCCAGCAGACCGTCGGCGAAGGGGAAGAAGGCCTCGGACGCACAGGCTGACCCTTGCGCCAGCGAATGGGCCAGACCCTTGGCCTCGCCGGCCTCGCGAGCGCGGATGGCGGCGATGCGGGCCGAGTCGCGGCGGTTCATCTGGCCCGCCCCGATACCCGCCGTCTGGCCGTCCTTCGCATAGACGATGGCGTTGGATTTGACGTGTTTGGCGATCGTGAAGGCGAACAGCATGTCCTCGATCTCCTGAGGCGTCGGCTGGCGTCGGGTGACGATCTTCAGGTCCGCAGCGGTGATGTGGCTGCGGTCGCGCGACTGGACCAGGAAGCCACCGGCGACGCTGCGGAAAACTTCGCCGAGCCCGTGCGGGTCGGGCAGGCCGTCGGTGATCAGCAGGCGCAGATTCTTCTTGGCGGCGAAGACGGCCCTGGCCTCGTCGTCGGCGCCGGGGGCGATGACGACCTCGGTGAAGATGTCGGTGATGGCCCGGGCGTCCGCCGCGTTCAGCGGGCGATTGACGGCGATGACCCCGCCGAAGGCCGAGACCGCATCGCACTCCAGGGCGCGGGCGTAGGCTTGCGACAAGTCCGCGCCGACCGCGACGCCACAGGGGTTGGCATGTTTGACGATGACACAGGCCGGGGCCTCGAACTCGGCGACCAGCTCGTAGGCGGCGTCGGCGTCGGCGATGTTGTTGTAACCCAGTTCCTTGCCCTGGATCTGGGTCGCGTATGCGACGCCCGGACGGGTTTCGCCGGTACGATAGAAGGCACCGGTCTGATGCGGGTTCTCGCCGTAACGCAGGGTCTGGGCGAGGCTGCCGGCGATGGATTTGCGGGCCGGTGCTGCGTCTTCCAGCTGACCGGCGAACCAGCCCGAGACGGCGGCGTCATAGGCGGCGGTGCGGGCGAAGGCGCGGGCCGCCAGTTGTTTCCGCAGAGCCAGGGAGGTCGAGCCGTCGGCCTTCAGCGCGGCGACGATCTCGCCGATCGAGGCGGCGTCCACGGCCACGGCGACATAGCCATGGTTCTTGGAGCCCGAGCGGATCATGGCCGGGCCGCCGATGTCGATATTCTCGATCACGGCGTCGAAACCGGCACCCGAGGCTACGGTCGATTCAAACGGGTAGAGGTCGATCCAGACGATATCGATCGGGCCGATGCCGTGTTCGTCCATCGCCGCCTTGTGCTCGGCCGCGTCGCGCACGCCCAGCAGGCCGCCGTGGACCACGGGATGCAGGGTCTTGACCCGGCCGTCCATCATCTCCGGGAAGCCGGTCAGGTCGGCGACGTCCTTCACCGGCAGGCCGAACCCCGCGATGGCCGCGCGGGTGCCGCCGGTCGAAACCAGCTCGACCCCGGCCTCGTGCATCGCGCGCGCCGCATCCTCAAGCCCCGCCTTGTCCGACAGCGAGATCAGGGCGCGGACGGGTTTGACGACGTCGGGAGCGGGCGGAAAGTCGGGGGCTGCGGGCATAGCGAGTCCTGGGGGCGAATCCGGCGGGGAGGGGACGGGCGCGCCTCTAGCACCGATCGAGGTCTCGGGTCACCCCGCCCGCCCTTGCGATCCGCCGCGCGCAGGCGCATTTCCCGACCATGTTCATCCAGACCGAACCCACGCCCAATCCGAACGTGCTCAAGTTCCTGCCTGGGCGCGATGTCGCCCCGCATGGCGCGCGCGAGTTCCTGAACGTCGATCAGGCGACGGCCTCTCCTTTGGCCGAGGCCCTGTTCCAGCAGGAGGACGTCGCAGGCGTCTTCTTCGGCACCGACTATATCGCCGTGACCAAGGCCGGACACGGGCTGGACTGGTCGGAGATGAAGGCACCGATCCTGGCCGCCATCATGGACCATTATACGTCCGGCGCGCCCATGCTGCGCGATGCGCCCGAGGTTTCAGCTGACAGCGAGGATTCCGAGGTGGTCGCCGAGATCAAGGCCCTGCTCGACAGCCGGGTCCGTCCGGCGGTGGCCCAGGACGGTGGCGACATCCTGTTCGACGCCTTCGACGAAGAGACCGGCGTCCTGACGCTCAAGATGCGCGGTGCCTGTTCCGGCTGCCCGTCCTCGGCCATGACGCTGAAGTCCGGCGTCGAACAGATGATGCGCCACTATGTGCCCGAGGTGACGCGGGTGGAGCAGGTGGCATAAGCCAGGGCGCTATCGCTCACGACGCGGTCGCTCGCTGCTTGAGCGCGAGATACTCTCAGGGAAACATCCTGCCGATGAAGCTGCTGGTCATCGACACCGCCCTGGGGGCCTGCACCGTCGGGGTGTTCGAGGACGATCGCCCGCTGGCGGTGCGCTCGGAGCCGATGATCAAGGGCCATTCCGAGCGCATCGGCGGCTTCGTGCGCGACGTGGTGGCCGATGCCGGCGAGGCGCTGGGGGGGTTCGAGGCTCTGGACCGGATCGGTGTGACGGTCGGGCCCGGCTCGTTCACCGGTCTGCGCGTCGGACTGGCTTTTGCGCAGGGACTGGGGGCGGCGCTGGATATTCCGGTGGTCGGGATCTCGACGCTGGCAGCGCTGGCGCAGTCGAAACACCCTGAGCCGACAGGCTTCATGGGCGTCGCCGCCACGATCGACGCGCGGCGCGGGCAGGTCTACCTGCAAACCTTTCACGACGGCATGGCGGACGAGCCTGCGCAGGCCTTGAGCGTGGACGCCGCGTGCGCCCTTTTGGTGATGCCTCAGGACAACTTTGCGTGGTCTCTGGTCGGGAGCGGCGCGCCTCTGATCGTTGACGCACTCCCGCGCCATTGGCCGACGCCGGCCGAGCAAGCGGCGACGCTTGAGCGAATGCCATCGCAAGAGGCAACCGGTTTGATCGTCAATCCCGCGGCCGAGGCCCTCGCCGCCCTGACCTTCGTCGCCGATCCGGCAGATCATCCGCCCAGCCCGCTCTATCTGCGCGCGCCGGACGCCACGCCGCCGACCCGCCTGCCCGGTCAGGCGCGGCCGCCGCGACCGCAGCCGTGACCGCGTCGACCGCCGATCACGGGCCTCTGGGTCTCGCGAGCCCGGCCGACGCGGAAAACCTGGCCGCCGTTCATGCCGGGGCGTTCGACCATCCCTGGGATGCGGCGGCGCTCGCGGACCTGATCAGTCAGGCGGGCGTCTTCGGCATCGCGGCACCGGATGGCTTCATCCTGTGTCGGGTCGTGCTGGACGAGGCCGAAATCCTGACCCTGGCCGTCCGCCCTGACGCAAGGCGACGCGGCCTGGCCCGGCGGCTGGTCGAGGCGGGCGGTGCCATGGCCCGCAGCGCGGGTGCCGAACGCCTGTTTCTGGAGGTGGCCGAGGACAATGTCGCGGCGCGGGGCCTGTACGCCGACGCAGGCTTTGTCGAGACCGGCCGACGGCGGGCCTACTATGAAACCCCTCAGGGACGAACCGACGCACTTATTCTCGTTCTCAACTTGTGTGGCGACGCTTCCCACGACGCCCCCGCAGCCCTATCGTGAGTACTATGGACCGTATCGAGAAACTCTGCGCCGACCGCGGCATGCGCATGACCGAACAGCGGCGCGTGATCGCGCGCGTCCTGTCGAACGCCGAGGATCATCCGGACGTCGAGGAACTGTATCGGCGCGCCTCGTCGATCGACCCGCACATCTCCATCGCCACCGTCTATCGTACCGTCCGCCTGTTCGAGGAGGCCGGGGTCGTCGAGAAGCACGATTTCGGCGACGGCCGGTCGCGATATGAAGAGGCCGGCGAGGACCACCACGACCATCTGATCGACACCCGCACGGGCGAGGTCATCGAGTTCTTCGATGCCGAGATCGAGCGCCTCAAGGACGAGATCGCCCGTCGGCTGGGCTTCGAACTGATCGGCCACAAGCTGGAGCTCTACGGCAAGGCCATCGAGGGCGCCGAGCCCGAGGCCCGCGAGGGTCTGGTGTTCAAGCGCCACGCGGCCCGCGTCGATCCGGGCTCCCTGTCCTGATCGGACGGGGTCACCGCGCCCGAACGTGGCGTCGGGGGCTCAAACCGATTAAGAACCGGCCATGACCGACACTCTCGTTCCGGCAACGGAGCGCGCGGCCGAACTCGCCGTCGCTTCGCCCGAGCCCAAACGCCTGTTCATCAAGACCTACGGCTGTCAGATGAACGTCTATGATTCCGAGCGCATGGCCGACGTCCTGCGCCCGCTCGGCTATGCGACGACCGATGCGCCCGAGGGGGCCGATTTCGTCATCCTGAACACCTGCCACATCCGCGAGAAGGCGGCCGAAAAGGTCTATTCCGAGCTCGGCAAGCTGAAGTTGATGAAGCAGGACAAGGCGGCATCGGGCGGGGGGGCCATGACCATCGCCGTCGCCGGCTGTGTCGCCCAGGCGGAAGGCGAGGAGATCATGCGCCGCCAGCCGGCCGTCGATCTGGTCGTCGGCCCACAGGCCTATCACCAGTTGCCGGAACTGCTGACCCGGACGGCCCGCGCGCGCGGCGAACGGATCGGCGCCGACTTCGCCCCCAACGCCAAGTTCGACGCCATGCCCGAAGTGCGCGGCGTCAACGGACCGACTGCCTTCCTGACCGTGCAGGAGGGTTGCGACAAGTTCTGCACCTTCTGCGTGGTGCCCTATACCCGGGGCGCGGAATGGTCGCGGCCGGCCGCCGATATCCTTGCCGAGGCCCGCGGTCTGGCGGCGCAGGGCGTGCGCGAGCTGACCCTGCTGGGCCAGAACGTCAACGCCTATGACGGGCCAGGGCCGGACGGTGAGGTCTGGTCGCTGGCGCAGTTGACGACGGCCCTGGCGACCGTCCCCGGCATCGACCGCATCCGCTATACGACCAGCCATCCCAACGATATGGCCGACGACCTGATCGCCGCCCATGCGCATAACCCGGCCCTGATGCCCTATCTGCACCTGCCCGTGCAGTCGGGTTCGGATCGCATCCTGAGGCTGATGAACCGGAAGCACGGCCGCGCGAAATACATCGAGCTGATCGTGCGTATCCGCGAGGCCCGGCCGGACATGGCCATCTCGGGCGACTTCATCGTCGGCTTCCCTGGCGAGACTGACCGGGATTTCGAGGACACGATGGATCTGGTCCGCCAGGTCCAGTATGCCTCGGCCTTCTCCTTCATGTATTCGCCGCGGCCGGGCACACCTGCCTCGACCATGGCCGCGCCGGTCCCGGCCGAGGTGGCGCTCAAGCGGTTGCACGCGCTCCAGGCCCTGTTGCTGGAACAGCAGGCGGCGTTCAACGCAACCCAGGCCGGGCGGACGCTGGACGTCCTGTTCGAGAAGAAGGGCCGCCACGGCCGTCAGGCGATCGGCCGCTCGCCCTATCTGCAATCGGTTCACGTCGAGGACGCGGATCATCTGATCGGCCAGATCGTTCCGGTCCAGATCGCCAGTGGCGAGCAGAACAGTTTGACGGGGCGGTTGCTCCAGCAGAAGGCGGCGTAGTGGCCAGAGAGTCAGAATTTCTTGCATTGGAAGACGACGCCCTGCGGGCTGTCATCGGGCCGAACAGCCGCCACGTCGCCCTGATCGAGGACGCGTTCAAGGTGCTGATCGAGGCCCCGGGCGGCGGCATCTCCATCAACGGCGGCGCCCGCGACCGGGCCAATGCCAAACAGGTGATCGAGGCCTTGGCCGACCGCGCGGAAAAGCGCGCCGAGGTGAATGAGGCCGACGTCCGCGCCGCCATCGGCACGGCCCGCACAGGCGTCACCGGCGGTGGCCGACGGGTGGACCCCATGGCGCTGCCGATCGGCAAGCGCGGCGCCATCGTGCCCAAGACCGACGCGCAGGCGCGGTATCTGGACGTCCTGGCCAACCACGAACTGAGCTTCGGCGTCGGGCCGGCGGGGACGGGCAAGACCTTTCTGGCCGCCGCATACGGCGCGTCCCTGCTGCGGCGCGGACAGGTGGACCGGTTGGTCATCACCCGACCGGCGGTCGAGGCGGGCGAGAAGCTGGGCTTCCTGCCCGGCGACCTGAACGAGAAGGTCGATCCCTATCTGGCCCCGATCTGGGAGGCGCTGAACGACATCCTGGGG